>VSOC01000060.1 GCA_009774615.1 Lachnospiraceae bacterium | reverse complement strand
CTGGGGCTTTTGTGTACGGTTTTTGCTTTTGGCGCGGGTGTGACCTGCGGATGGATGCGCTGGGGGCGTGAAACCGGGTCGAAGGTTGATCTGGCAAAGATTGAGATTCCTGACTGGATTACACAGGATTTTATCCGGGAAAATATTTATTCCCGTCCGGCGACTTCCCGCTATATTATCCGGGATATTGTTGTTCATTATGTGGCTAATCCGGGAAAAACCGCGGCGCAGAACCGGAGTTATTTTGACGGGCTGGCAGACCAGAAGCCGGGAGAGGAGGCGGAGAGTGCAAGTGCGCATTTTATTATCGGACTGGATGGGGAAATTATCCAGTGTATTCCCCTGCGTGAATTTGCCTATACCTCCAATTACCGCAATATAGATACTATATCCATCGAGTGCTGCCATCCGGATGAGAGCGGGGAATTTACCCAGGCCACCTATGATTCTCTGGTAAAACTGACGGCCTGGCTCTGCGATGAATTAAAAATCAGCCGGAAGCACGTTATCCGCCACTATGATGTTACGGGAAAAAGCTGTCCCAAGTATTTTGTGGATAATGAAGAGGCATGGGCGGCGTTTAAAGAGGATGTGGAAGTATTTGACAGGGAACGATAAAAATAATGGTAAAAAGATGGCAAAAAGAACGGTAAAAATGTAGTTGAAAAGCTGTCCAGGTTTATGCTATACTTAAATCTAATCGGTCTTTATCCGGATACTCACAGAAGAACCGAATCTATTAGGAAAATGTACAGTAAGGGGATAAACATGGCGATAGGCGATATTTCAAATCTATTTCAGTTCCTGGGCGGATTGGGCATGTTCCTTTATGGAATGAACATCATGGGCGACGGTATGCAAAAGACCGCCGGAAGCAAGATGAACCAGTTCTTGGGCATGGTCACAAACAAGCGTATTCTTGGTGTGGCGCTGGGAGCGCTGATTACAGCGATACTGCACAGCAGTGCCGCGACGACGGTTATGGTAGTAGGCTTTGTCAATGCAGGTATTTTAAATCTGACGCAGGCAGTTGGCGTAATTATGGGAGCGAATATCGGTACGACGATCACCGCATGGATGGTGTCCTTAAACTCCTTAGGCGATGCGTTTGCTATCCTTCAGCCGTCTTTTTTTGCGCCCCTTTTTGCAGGAATCGGCGCTTTCTGCATGGCATTTTCTAAAAAACAGAAGACCAATATGATTGGCGAGATCTTTGTGGGCATGGGTCTTTTATTTATCGGCCTGACCTTTATGTCCGGGGCAGTGGAGCCTTACACGGATGCTCCGATTTTTGCGGATATCTTCCGGGTTCTTGGAGGAAATCCGATTCTCGGTATTATTGCCGGTGCGGTTATCACTGCGCTTTTGCAGAGTTCCACGGCTTCCGTGGGTATCCTGCAGACCCTGGCGATGAACGGCGTGGTTTCCATGAGCGCGGCAATTTACATCACTTTAGGTCAGAACATCGGAACCTGTGTGACGGCGGTGCTTTCAAGTGCCGGGGCAAACCGCACGGCAAAGAGGGCGGCAGCCATTCACCTGATGTTTAATACCATCGGTGCGATTTTCTTTGCCACGGGCATGTATATCCTATCCTTTATTCTGCCCTCCTTTGCCTTTGGTTCGATTAACGCCGTGCAGATTTCCATGTTTCATACGGTGTTTAACCTGACCAATACGGTTCTTCTCTATCCGTTTGCCAACCAGTTAGTGAAACTTTCAGCCCTGTTTGTGAAGGAAAAGGAAGGGGAGGCTGCCGAAATCACGTTAGACGGCGATCAGGAAGAGGCGACAACGCACCGGCATCTTGATAAGCGTATCTTTGAATCCCCGGCCTTTGCCATTGAAACGGCGGAGATGGAAGTTATCCACATGGGGCAGATTACGTTAAAGAATGTACAGCGGGCGATTGATGCCCTGACAAAGCCGGGTGAGGTTTCTACCGAGGAGATTTACAAGGTGGAAGAAACCATCGACCGCATGGAAAACATGCTGACCGAATATTTGATTAAGGTAAATAACCTATCCTTAAATGAAGAACAGAAGATGGTGGTCAATAACCTTTTTTACAGCATCAGCGATATTGAGCGCGTGGGTGATCACGCAGAAAACTTAGCGGAATCTTCCGATTATTTACATAATCACAATATCAGCTTTTCCGAAGTGGGCGTGGACGATGTGCTGTCCATGGGAAATACCGTAATTAAAGCCTTCTCCCATGCCATTGAAGCAAGACGCACGGGAAATATGGACGAGGTGAGAAAGGTCAGCTCCTATGAGGATATGGTGGATGTGATGGAAGAGGAACTGCGGGAGGAACATATCAACCGCCTTTCCTCTGGGGAGTGTGCCCCTTCTTCCGGGGTGATTTTTCTGGATATTATCAGCAACTTAGAGCGTATCTCCGACCATGCGTATAATTTAGCCGGATATGTAAAAAATGAACTATAACCCCGAAGGTTTTTTTCACGGGTATGGCGCTGCTTTGCCGGAGAAAAGGCAAACCTTCATGCTTATTCGAATAACGGGTTTTTACGGCAATTATGCAAAATGGCAAATTTTTAACGTTGCTTGAAAAAGGACTTGCCATTTGGTGGAAAAAAAGGTACAATAGGTAAAGGTTGATGATTATTTACAAAACTTTTAAGTAAGAAACAGGAGGAATTGAATCATGGCAGTAAAAGTAGCAATTAATGGTTTTGGACGTATTGGACGTTTAGCATTCCGTCAGATGTTCGGCGCAGAGGGTTATGATGTTGTGGCAATCAACGATTTAACCGATCCGAAGATGCTTGCTAACCTGTTAAAGTATGATACTGCACAGGGCGGATACTGCGGGTGCATCGGTGAAGGAAAGCACACCGTTGAGGCTGGCGAAGATTCCATTACCGTTGACGGAAAGAAAATCACGATTTACAAAGAGGCAAAGGCTGCTGATCTTCCATGGGGAGAACTGGGCGTAGATGTTGTATTAGAGTGTACCGGTTTCTACTGCTCCAAGGACAAGGCACAGGCTCATATTGATGCAGGTGCAAAGAAGGTTGTTATTTCCGCACCGGCCGGCAAGGATTTAAAGACCATCGTATTCTCCGTAAACGAGAAGACTTTAACTGCTGAAGATACCATTATTTCCGCAGCTTCCTGTACCACCAACTGCTTAGCTCCTATGGCTAAGGCATTAAACGACTATGCACCGATCCAGTCCGGTATCATGAGCACCATCCATGCTTACACCGGTGATCAGATGATCCTGGACGGCCCGCACAGAAAAGGCGATTTAAGAAGAGCAAGAGCAGGCGCTGCCAACATCGTTCCGAACAGCACCGGCGCTGCTAAGGCTATCGGCCTGGTTATCCCTGAATTAAACGGCAAGTTAATCGGTTCTGCTCAGCGTGTTCCGGTACCGACCGGCTCCACCACCATCTTAACCGCAGTTGTTAAGGGCGCAGACGTTACCGCAGAAGGCATTAATGCAGCGATGAAGGCTGCCGCATGTGAGTCCTTTGGCTACAACGAAGATCCGATCGTATCTTCTGACGTTATCGGCATGAGATATGGTTCCTTATTCGATGCTACCCAGACCATGGTTTCCAAGGTTGCTGATGACTTATATGAAGTTCAGGTCGTTTCTTGGTATGATAATGAAAATTCTTACACCAGCCAGATGGTAAGAACCATTAAGTACTTTGCTGAGTTAGCATAATTAATCGTATAGCAGACCTTGAGGGTCCGGTCTTAGGACCGGACTCTTTTTAAACGAATGGAAAGGGGTAACAAACACTATGTTAAATAAAAAATCCGTAGATGATTTACAGGCAAAAGGCAAGAAAGTTCTGGTTCGCTGTGATTTTAACGTACCGTTAAAGAACGGTGAAATCACCGATGAAACCCGTATCGTAGCTGCACTTCCGACCATCCAGAAGTTAATCGGCGACGGCGCAAAGGTTATTCTCTGCTCCCATTTGGGAAAGGTAAAGAACGGCCCGAACGAAGGCGAATCCTTAGCACCGGTAGCCAAAAGACTTTCTGAGAAATTAGGCAGGGAAGTTGTTTTTGTTTCTGATTATAATGTAACCGGCGAAGCAGCAACCAAGGCTGTAGAAGCCATGAACGAGGGCGATGTTGTCCTTTTACAGAACACCCGTTTCCGCGGAAAAGAAGAAACCAAAAACGGCGAAGAATTCAGCAGGGAATTGGCAGCGCTGGCTGACGATTATGTATGCGACGCCTTCGGTTCCTCCCACCGTGCACACGCTTCCGTAGAGGGCGTAACCAAATTTATCACCGAAAAAGGCGGCACCAACGCTGTTGGTTACTTAATGCAGAAAGAAATTGATTTCCTGGGCAATGCCGTAGAAAACCCGGTTAGACCGTTCGTAGCCATCCTTGGCGGCGCAAAGGTTGCCGATAAGTTAAATGTTATCTCCAACCTTCTGGAAAAATGCGATACCCTGATTATCGGCGGCGGTATGGCCTTCACCTTCTTAAAGGCACAGGGACTCAGCGTGGGCAATTCCTTAGTTGACGACACTAAGCTTGACTACTGCAAGGAAATGATGGAAAAGGCAGAAAAGCTGGGCAAGAAGCTTCTGCTTCCGGTAGATACCGTTATCGCTGCTGCTTTCCCGAATCCTATCGACGGCCCGGTAGAAGTTAAGGTTGTAGCTTCCAATGAAATCCCGAATGATATGGAAGGCTTAGACATCGGACCAAAGACCGCAGAACTCTATGCAGAGGCAGTAAAGACCGCAAAGACCGTAGTATGGAACGGACCAATGGGCGTATTTGAAAATCCGACCCTGGCAGCAGGAACCATTGCTGTAGCAAAGGCACTGGCAGAAACCGAAGCAACCACCATTATCGGCGGCGGCGACTCCGCAGCAGCCGTAAACCAGCTGGGCTTCGGCGATAAGATGAGCCATATTTCCACCGGCGGCGGCGCTTCCCTGGAATTCTTAGAAGGCAAGGAACTTCCGGGTGTAGCAGCAGCAGATAACCGCTGATAAATAGTAAACAGAAACGAGGAAAATTTCATGGCAAGAAAGAAAATTATTGCAGGCAACTGGAAGATGAATATGACGCCTTCCGAGGCCGTTTCATTAGTAGAAACCTTAAAACCACTGGTAGTCAACGACGAAGTTGATGTTGTATTCTGCGTACCCGCGATTGATATTATCCCGGCGACGGAAGCTGCAAAAGGCACGAACATTAACATCGGCGCAGAAAATATGTACTTTGAGGAAAAGGGCGCTTACACCGGCGAGATTTCCCCGCTGATGTTAAAAGATGCAGGCGTTAAATATGTGATTATCGGCCATTCCGAGAGAAGAGAGTATTTCGCAGAAACCGATGAAACCGTAAATAAGAAGGTATTAAAGGCTTTCGAGCATGGTTTAACTCCGATTATCTGCTGCGGTGAGTCCTTAACCCAGAGAGAGCAGGGCATTACCATCGATTGGATTCGTCAGCAGATTAAGATTGCCTTCTTAAATGTAACCGCAGATCAGGCCAAGACGGCAGTTATCGCCTATGAGCCAATCTGGGCTATCGGCACCGGCAAGGTGGCAACCACTGAGCAGGCCGAAGAAGTTTGTGCGGCTATCCGCGTATGCATCGGCGAGATTTACGATCAGGCGACCGCAGAAGCCATCCGCATCCAGTACGGCGGTTCGGTATCCGCTTCCTCTGCTCCCGAGTTATTCGCACAGCCGAATATCGACGGCGGCTTAGTCGGCGGCGCTTCCTTAAAACCGGACTTCGGCAAGATTGTAAATTATAAATAATTTATTTTCCCGCAAACGGGAGATAACAGCGAAACCGGCAGCATCCTTCCGGCTATGGATTTAGCCGGAAGGATGCTGTTTTATCCGGTGGTATTTTTCCTGATGAAAACAAAAAAGGAGATAAAATCATGAGCAAAAAACCTGTAGTATTAATGATACTCGACGGTTACGGATTAAATGACAACTGCGAACACAACGCCGTGTGCGAGGCCAAAACTCCGGTGATGGATCAGTTAATGAGCCAGTGTCCCTTCGTTAAGGGAAATGCCAGCGGTATGGCGGTAGGGCTTCCCGAGGGCCAGATGGGGAATTCCGAAGTAGGCCACTTAAACATGGGCGCAGGCCGCATTGTCTATCAGGAATTAACCCGTATCACCAAGTCCATCCAGGACGGAGATTTCTTCGAGATTCCTGCCTTTCTTGAGGCTGTAAAAAATTGTAAAGAACACGATTCTGCCCTTCATCTGTATGGCCTGGTATCCGACGGCGGCGTTCACAGCCATTTAACCCATATCTACGGTCTTTTAGAGCTTGCAAAACGCCAGGGCCTGGAAAAAGTTTACGTGCACTGCTTCTTAGACGGGCGCGACACCCCTCCGGCCTCCGGCAAAGAATTTGTTGAAACCCTGGAAACTAAGATGAAAGAAATCGGCGTGGGCAAAGTAGCTTCCGTGATGGGCCGCTATTATGCCATGGATCGGGATAAAAACTGGGATCGCGTAAAACTCGCCTATGACGCGCTCACCAAGGGCGAAGGAAAAACCGCCGCAAGCGGCCCCGCAGGCATCCAGGCTTCCTACGACGAAGAAAAATTCGATGAGTTTGTAATGCCGACTGTAGTCACCGAAAACGGAAAGCCTGTAGGCTTAATCAAGGAGCACGACTCCATTATCTTCTACAACTTCCGTCCTGACCGCGCCCGTGAAATCACCCGTGCCTTCTGCGACGACGACTTCACCTACTTTGAGCGCGGCAAAAAGATGGATCTGGTTTATGTGTGCTTCACTGACTACGATGAAACCATTGCCAACAAGCTGGTAGCCTTCCACAAGGAAACCATCACCAACACCTTCGGCGAATTTTTAGCCGCTCACAAGAAAACCCAGGCCAGAATCGCCGAAACCGAAAAATACGCGCATGTAACCTTCTTCTTTAACGGCGGCGTAGAAGAACCCAACGAAGGCGAAGACCGAATCCTCGTACCATCCACCAAAGAAGTACCCACCTATGACTTAAAGCCGGAGATGAGCGCCCCGATGGTGTGCGGGAAGCTGGTGGATTCCATAAAATCCGGGAAATATGATGTGATAATAATCAACTTTGCAAATCCGGATATGGTAGGTCATACGGGTGTGGAAGATGCAGCAATCAAGGCAATAGAGGCTGTGGATGAATGTGTGGGAAAAGCTGTGGATGCCATAAAAGAAGTAAACGGCGTAATGTTCATCTGTGCAGACCATGGAAACGCAGAACAATTAATAGATTACAACACCGGCGAACCCTGGACCGCCCACACCACCAACCCCGTTCCCTTTATCCTGGTTAATGCCGAGCCGGGAACAAAATTAAGAGAAGGCGGCTGCTTAGCCGATATTGCCCCGACTCTAATCGAACTGATGGGAATGGAACAGCCCAAAGAAATGACAGGAAAGAGCCTGCTGATATAAACTATCTATACGCCAGCGAAAGCGTGGTGACGACGGAACATGGCTTTGCTGTAGCGGAAAAGCATGTCAAAGAAAACCCCTGGATATAAAAAACCGGGGGTTTTCATTTTTCCAAGAAAGTGGTATACTGGTAAATGTTTATTATCATTCTCGCAGTAAAAATGGAAGAAAAGCATTTGATAAAAGATACGGAGGAACCCCACATGATAGCAGAAAAAATGAAACCCCTGGTGCAGAATAACTCAGCTATCCGCGCCATGTTTGAAGAGGGAAAGCGGCTGGCGGGCATTTACGGTGCAGAAAATGTCTATGATTTCAGCCTGGGAAACCCAAATGTCCCCGCGCCGGAAGCGATAAAAACCGCCATTATGGAGATCTTAAACGAAGAAGAATCCACCTTCATTCACGGATATATGAGCAATGCAGGCTATGAGGATGTAAGAGCCGCCATTGCCGAAGAATTAAATGAGCGCTTTCAGACGGCATTTCGCATGGAAAACCTGATTATGACGGTGGGGGCGGCGAGCGGGCTGAATATTGTATTAAAAACCATCTTAAATCCAGGGGATGAGGTGATTACCTTCGCCCCGTATTTCCTGGAATATAATTCTTATGTCCGCAACTATGACGGCATCCTGACGGCGATTGCCCCGAATACAGATACCTTCCAGCCGGATCTTGAAGCCTTTTCTCAGGCGATCGGGGAAAAGACAAAAGCTGTAATTATTAACTCGCCGAACAATCCCACCGGTGTTGTCTATTCCGAGGAAACGATTTCACGTCTGGGAGAGATTCTGCGGGAAAAGAGCAGGGAAGCAGGTCATGCCATTGTGCTGATTTCCGATGAACCCTACCGCGAACTGGCTTATGACGGTGTTTTTGTTCCGTTTGTCACAAAATATTATGAAAATACGATTATCTGCTATTCCTACAGCAAATCCCTGTCGCTTCCGGGAGAGAGAATCGGTTATGTTCTGATTCCCGATGAAGTTGAGGACAGCAGGGAAGTTATCCAGGCCGCTGTAATTGCAAACCGGGTGAGCGGAAGCGTGAATGCTCCGTCCCTGATTCAGCGTGTGATTAAGCGCTGCGTGCATGAGCGGGCAAATATTGAAGCCTATGAGAAGAATCGAAACCTCCTGTACTCTTCGCTGGTGAAGTTTGGATTTTCCTGTATTAAGCCGGAGGGGGCATTTTACCTATTTGTAAAATCACCTGCGGCGGATGAAAAGGCATTTTGCGAAATCTGCAAAAAACATAATGTTTTGGTGGTTCCGGGTTCCTCCTTTGCCTGTGCGGGCTATGTAAGGATATCCTACTGTGTTTCCTATGAACAGATTGAGCGTTCGCTTCCCGCCTTTGAAAAAATTGCCGGGGAATGCGGGCTGTGTAAACGATAAGGATTATGTGCCCGCAGCGGCAGAATGGAGGATGCGATGAGAGGATGGGAAAAGTACGTCCGCAGGGTTGAACCCTATGTTCCGGGAGAGCAGCCGAAGGGGAACCGATTAATTAAATTAAATACGAATGAAAATCCTTATCCGCCGTCCCCTAAGGCCGTGGCGGCTTTACAGGCGATGGAGATGGATGCTCTGCGAAAGTATCCGGACCCGGCAGCCGCGGGACTGAAAAAGGCGCTGGCGGATTACTATGGCCTTGCGGCAAACCAGATTTTTACCGGGGTTGGCTCGGATGATGTTTTGGGGATGGCATTTTTGACGTTTTTTAACGGGGATAAACCAATCTTGTTTCCGGATGTTACCTATTCGTTTTATCCGGTGTGGGCAGATTTGTTTCGGATTCCCTATAAGATGCCTGCGCTGGATGAAGCATTTCAGATTCGTGCAGAGGATTATTTCCAGGAGAACGGAGGAATTATTTTCCCTAACCCCAATGCACCCACGGGGCTCTTGATGGAACAGGGAAGGGTCGAGGAGATTGTCCGCAAAAATCCGGATGCAGTGGTGATTGTCGATGAAGCCTATATTGATTTTGGGGGAGAGTCGGCGCTTCCACTCATTGAAAACTATGATAACCTGCTGGTAGTACAGACCTTCAGCAAATCACGTTCCATGGCCGGCGTGCGGATTGGCTATGCGATGGGAAACCCGGCGCTGATTGAGGCGATGGAAAATGTGCGCTATTCCTATAATTCCTATACGATGAACCTTCCTTCCCAGATTCTGGGAGCAGAGGCAGTTAAGGATCAGGAATATTTTTCTCAAACCGTGGAAAAAATCAGAAAAACAAGGGAAGAAACCAAGCACTGGATGCGAAAACTGGGATTTTCCTTTCCGGATTCGCAGGCAAATTTTCTCTTTGCCTCCCATGAAAAGCTGGATGCCTTTACACTGTTTCATGCACTGAAGCAGGAACAGATTTTTGTGCGCTATTTTCCAAAGCCCCGTCTTGACCGTTTTCTACGGATTACCATTGGAACGGATCAGGAGATGGAAGTATTAAAGCAGTTTTTGGAGAAGTATATAAGACAGGTGTAATAAGTTAAATGGATGCCGCCTGCTTGGCGGCGGAGTTTTAAAGTAAGGAGGTCTGTTTTTTGGATCGTTTTGTGCGGATGGGGCGGTATTTGCTCAATGTATTGATTCCGTTGTTTGGCTGGGTGCTGCTGTGTACGCTGGGGCCCTGGTGTCTGCGCTTTTTTATGCCGTTTGTTATCGGGTGGATTTTAGCTTCTGTGGCAAACCCTCTGGTGCGTTTTCTGGAAAAGCGTTTAAAAATTGTGCGCCGCCACGGCTCGATTGTGGTTGTTGTGCTGGTGCTTGCCGGAGTTATCGGGCTGTTTTACCTGGGCATCTCCAGACTGATTATCCAGGGGATGAACCTTGTCCGGGATCTTCCGATGATCTATGAACTGGCAAAGGAAGAAATCCTGGAGGCATGGGGGAAGTTAAGTCACTTATTTGTCCGGTTTCCTCTGGGGATGCAGACTTTCTTTAATGAGTTCTGGAGCAACCTGGGAACCTACATCGGAACCCTCATCCAAAACATCGCCACGCCGACGGTAGCTGCGGCAGGAAATGTGGCAAAACAAATCCCTTCTGCTTTTGTAAATTTTATTATCACTCTGCTGTCGTCTTACTTTTTTATTGCCGAAAGGGAGGGGATTATCGCAGCAGTAAAAAAACGGCTTCCCGCCTGGATCGGTAAATATATTACCTTTTTAAAAGGGGATGCCAAACGTCTGATTGGCGGATATTTTCTGGCGCAGTTTCGCATTATGTTTGTGGTCGCCGGGGTGCTGGCGGTAGGATTTTTTGTTCTGGGGGTACATTACAGTCTGGTTCTGGCGGTGCTTTTGGCATTCCTGGATTTTCTTCCGATGTTTGGAACGGGAACAGCCCTTGGTCCCTGGGCTGTGGTTAAATTGCTGTCCGGAGAATATGCCTTTGCGGCAGGTTTGATTCTTCTTTATCTGCTGACCCAGGTAGTGCGTCAGGTTATCCAGCCAAAGATTGTCGGGGATACCATGGGACTGCCGCCGCTGACCACCCTTTTTCTTCTCTACCTGGGGTTTAAGCTGCGGGGCATTGCAGGGATGATTCTGGCGGTGCCTGTGGGGCTTTTGGCGGCCAGTCTGTACCGATCGGGCGCATTTGATGCCATTGTTGAAAATGGAAAGTCTTTTGTCGAAGAAGTTCAGCGTTTTCGGAAAGGGGAATGAGGCGGTCAGCGCAGCAGACGCGCTGACCTGCTTGAACACTACGTTTAAGCCTCATCCTCCTTATTTGATGTGTCTGCAGACGGATGAACTGGTGCATGGCTGTCCGGTGTCGGACTGTCTGCTGACTCTGTGTCTGTCGGCGAAATTTCCTGGGAATTGCCAGAAAAATGCATGGAAGAAATCGGGAAGGGCTTCGGTGGTTTTGGTGTTTTTTCTGTTTTGCGCCGGTTGATGCGGCGGACAATCGTAACAATAATAAACACCAGAAGGGCAAGGAAGAGGATCACCGGAAGGTTGGATAATAAAGAGATAAAAAACCGTGTCAGATTATCCATCAGGGAAATCAGATTCCTGGTAAAGCCGCGCTGGATTTGCTGCCATGCGGTTTCCGGCTGGGTGGGACTTTCGATATCGACCTCATCGATGCTTAAATTCACGGTGCTGTAGGTCACAGAATTGTCCAGATAGCGCATCCGGGATTCACTGGATTCGATTTCCGAGGAAACCTCGGTCAGCCGTTCTTCCAGAAGGATGATGGCTTCGGTGGTATCTGCCTTGGCTAAGAGTTCCCAGAGCCGCTCCTGTTCCATGCGCAGGGTTTTTAAGCGGCTTTCGATGTCGGAGTACTGTAAGGTGACATCGCTGACGCTTTCGGACTTATAGATGATATTTCCGACGGCTTCCACCTGCACGATAAAGCTGTCCAGTTTTTCTGCGGGAATCCTGAGCGTCATATGGGCATATCGCTTGGAAGGGCGGCCCTGGTTGGTGATGCTTTCGCCGGAGATGTCCGACTGTTCAATGTAGCCGTTAAATTCGCCAACCTTTGTCTGCAGGGCTGTGATCAGAGGATCAAAATCTGTGGTTTCGACCTGGAGATCCATGTTGCGGATAAGCTTTCGCGTTAAAGGAAGGGGCTGGCTGCTGCTGGTTTCGACGGCCAGATTATCTGCTGCGCCGTCTTCTTCCATCTGCGCAAATTCCTCCTGGGGAGCGGCGGCAGGAGCCATGGGCATTTCGGCGCTGCCATTAAAGCCAAGATCGTAGTCTCCGGCGCCGGCGGCTGTTTCCGCAACGCCTACCATCGCATCTGCCGCAGAAAATTTTGATCCTCCTTTGCAGCCGCCAAGAAACAGGGCTAGGGTCAGGACGAGTACCGATAATGACGAAATTCTTTTTTTCATAAAATCCTCCTTTTTGCTGGTTTTATGTTACGGTGAATGAATGAACAGTCATCATGATTTTATCATAGCATGAAGGGGGATTTGGGGCAATGGAATGGGGACAGGATTAAGATTCTGTTTAAAAACTTTAAGGATTATGTTATAATCCTCGAAATACCATTGTATCCGAAGGGGAAAGTATGTTATAATGCCGAAGGATGTTTAATGAGAAAGGTTTGTAGGTAATGAAGAAAGATGAAATAGGAAATGAAGAAAACCGCAGAGAAGATTTAACGCCGGATGACGGTTATTATCTTGATGGGGATTATGACGGGGATGATGCTGGTCTTTCGGAGGGAGAAGCCTGGGATGAGGACTGGGATGAACCGGTGAGCCAGAAGGCGTTGAAAGAGAAACGTGCCTGGCAGGAACAGGAAGAGGCCAGGGCAGCCGAAGAAGAGAAGGCAAAGGCCCGGGAAGAGATACTGCGGCGGGCTACGGAGGCAGTGGCCAGGGCAGAGGCGGTTATGCAGGGCAAAGCTGTTGTGGAGCCGGATATCCGGCGTGCCCGGGCGCTTGAGCGTGCCAGGGAGGAAGGACGAAAGAGGGCGGAGGCAGCCAGAGAAAGAGATGAACTTGCCCGGATGAAGGAAGACTGGGTGGAACCTATCCGCAAGGAGGAAAAGGAAGACTGGCTGGATGCCATACGCAGGGAAGAAGAGGTCATGCGCCGGGAGGCGGACAGAACCGAAAAAAGAGCAGCCCGGGAAAAAGATAGGCTGGAAAATACAGAAATGGATGATGAGGAAGGGACGGATCCTTATGAAGAGGATTCATATGAAGAGATGAACGAAAAAGCAAAGCAGAGTACCGAAGCAAAGGGAGAGAAAGCGTCCTCCAAAGGAAAGGGAGGAAAGATTGCCGGAGGTATAGCAGCCGCAGTGCTTGTGGGCGGTGCCGCTGTATACTGTGTGATGGCACAGCAGTATAAAAAGGAGTTTTTTCCCAATACTCAGATCAATGGGATAGAAGCAGGAAAAAAGGAAATTGACCAGGTAAAAGAGATGATTTCTTCGGCTATGGACGGCTATCAGATCCGCCTTCAGGGCCGAAAAGGACAGGAAGAAGTCCTGACAAAGGATGATGTGGGTCTTCACACCGTATTTGACGGAACACTGGAAAAAATCTTAGAAGACCAGAACCCCTATCTCTGGGGCATACACCTATTTAAAAAGGAAGATCTGCAGGTGAGCACGGTAGCTGCCTATGATGAAACCTTATTCCAGCAGAAGGTGGACGGTCTTTCGTTTTTGGACCCGCAGAACATCCAGTCCGGGAAAGAAGCTTATATCTCGGAATACATAGAGGGAACCGGCTATGAGATAGTGCCGGAAGATCCGGGAACGGAAATCAAAAAGGATGTTCTGGCAAGTGAACTGGGGCAGGCGATGCTGACCATGCAGAGCGAATTTATTCTGGAAAATGCGGGCTGCTATCTTAAACCGCTTCCCGGAGAACCCGATCCGGAATTAGTGGCACAAAAGGATTTGCTTAACCGTTTCGCCCAGATGACCGTAACTTATACCTTCGGGGACGAACAGGAAGTATTAAACGGCGATTCCATCCACGAATGGGTAAGCTTTGACGGAGAAAACCAGCCGGTCGTTGACGAAGAAAAGGTTAAGGCGTTTGTGGAGGATCTGGCGAAAAAGTACGATACAGCCAATACCGTTCGTAAGTTTACGACTTCCTATGGTTCGGAGGTTGAGGTTTCCGGCGCGTTTGGCTGGAAAATCGACCAGGCAGCGGAAACCGAAGCGTTAAAGAAAATTATTGCCGACGGGGAGAGCATGGTCAGAGAGCCGGAGTATGCCCAGGAAGGCATTACCCGAAAAGGGCAGGAATACGGCGACACTTATGCTGAGGTGAATCTGACGGCACAGCATTTGTTCTTATATAAAGACGGAGAAAAGATTCTGGAATCCGATTTTGTATCGGGAAATGTGGCAAGGGGCTATACCACGCCGCCCGGCATTTTCAGCATTGCCTATAAGCAGAGAAATGCGGTTCTGCGCGGCCCGGGCTATGCATCTCCGGTAAATTTCTGGATGCCGTTTAACGGAGGGATTGGCTTCCATGATGCAAGCTGGAGAGGTTCGTTTGGCGGAAGCATCTACCGCACGAACGGCTCACACGGCTGTGTAAACATGCCCTATAATGCGGCAAAAACGATGTTTGAAACCGTTTATGCCGGGATGCCGGTTATCTGCTACAACCTGGACGGAACCAGCAATACCAAGAGTACGAATGCTTCCGGAGGCACGGCTCCAAGGATAAACACACGTCCCGCAGTCCCGGCGGCTCCGGCAGTCCCTGTAGTTCCCGCTGCACCGCAGCCGGCTGTAGCCCCTGTACTGGGCAATGAAGGCGGCGGCTCTATGGGCGGCGGAAGCGTGGCGGTTCCCGGAACCGTTCCGGAAACCCCTGCACCGGCTCCGGAAGTACCCGCAGGAAGCACCGATATCGGTTTAGGCGGGGGAAATGCGGCAGCAGGCGGTGCTGTAGTTCCGGAAGTTCCGGCAGAAACCCCTGCACCAGCACCTGTTCCGGCGGAAACTCCTGCACCTGTTCCGGCAGAAACTCCTGCACCTGCACCGCTTCCGGTGGAAACCCCTGCACCGGCTCCGGCCGTTATGGGAGGCGCAGGAAATGTAGTTCCGGAAGTTCCGGCAGTGCCCGGAATGTAAAGCGGGATTATCTTATTGCCGCCCAATCGGCGGCGGACTTTTATGGTAAAACGATTACAAGAAAGAAAAGCAGGAGGTTCTCCGATGAGTATTGATAAAAACAGCCGTGCGGCAAGGCAGAGGAATGGTCAGGCACCGAGGAGGCCAAGCCGTCGTCCGGTCAGCCGTCGTCCTATAAGTTCACCGGGCCGCCGGCTGCCCAGTTCCGAAAGTTCCCGTGCTTCTTCAACCTCAGGCCGCCGTTTGGTTTCCGGCGGTGAACGAAGAGGTACGGGAAAAAGAACAGGAAGAAAATACAAAAAAGGAAGACGTTTGGCTCCATGGAAAATTGCCGTTCTGGCTGGTTTGCTTTTGATTGTTGCATCGGTGAGCGGGGCTGTCTATTATGTAAATCATTTGCTTGGAAAGACGATGGATCTGGGTGTGGATATGGCCGAAAAGACGAATCCGAACCTGGATATTGAAACAAAGAGAGTGCAGAAGGGGTTCTGGAAAATTGCCGTTTTCGGCGTGGATTCCACGGACGGAAATCTGGGAAAGGGTGCCAATTCTGACGTTATTATTATCTGCAGCATAAACTGGGAAACCGGGGAGATTAAGATGTCGAGTGTCTACCGGGATACCTTTTTAAAGGTAGGGGAAAAGAATCCTTATCGAAAGATTAATGAAGCCTATGCCCGGGGCGGCCCGGATCAGGCGATCAATGCGCTGAATGAAAATCTGGATATTGAAGTGGACGATTTTGTTTCGGTGAACTGGAAGGCAATTGCCGACGGCATAAATATTCTGGGCGGCGTGGATATCGAGGTAACACCGGAAGAATTTACCCAGATTAACGGCTATATCACATCCGTGGTTGAAAATACCGGGATACCTTCCTTCCATCTGAAAGCCCCTGGTTTCCAGCATGTGGACGGTGTACAGGCCGTGGCCTACTGCCGCCTGCGGAAGATGGATACCGATTTTCGGCGTACAGAGCGTCAGCGGGCGGTGATCAGCCAGTGTCTGGCAAAGGCAAAGTCAGCAGACTTAAAAGTGCTGCGCACAGTGATTCTTGCCTGTTTCCCCCAGGTATCCACCAGCGTGGATATGCAGGATTTAATTGATCTGGCCTTAATTGTGAAAGATTTTCATATTGGGGATACCGCAGGATTTCCATTTGACTTAAAAATCCAGGATGTGGGAAAACTTGACTGTGTAGTTCCGGTTACTTTAAGTTCCAACGTGGTTAAGCTTCATCAGTTTTTATTCGGAACCGAGAATTATAAGCCATCCGATCATGTAGAGGAAATCAGTAAGGATATCGCTTATCTCAGCGCTAAACAGCCGGATTCCGGTGAAAAACTTAATGAGGAAGATATCGAACGGATGAATTCCAGTACAGGTTCTTCGGAGAAGACAACCAAGAGCCGGGAAGAGGACGAAACAGAGGAAACCAGAGAACGGACTTCAGAAGTTTCGGATGAATCCGACGAAAATGAAGAGAATGAAGGAAACACATCCGAGGGAGAGTCTGAGGGAAGGGAAGATCCGGACAATCATCCGGATGAATCGGCATCCGAAGGTGAGTCCGAGAGCAATGCTTCCGAGTCCAGAACGCATACAAATGAATCTTCCGGCGACGAGAGAAATCCGTCTTCGGCAACCAGGGATGACGATCATAATGGTACGACTTCTTTAAGACCTACAGCGCCGACACAGGAATCAACAATTTCGGAGGAAAATCTTCATCTTGGACCCGGCGGAATTTCACCGACCTCACCCGGTACAAACATGCCCACAGCACCATCCTCCAATCCTTCGTCTGGTCCGGGAGGAAATACATCGGTTGGCCCGGGAGGAAATTTTGGCCCGGGGGCAAATACCAGTCAGCCTTCGGCTCCGGAAGGAGATAGCAGTGCAGGTCCGGGGGCATCGGGAAACGGCCGTTCAGGAACAGTGTACACGACACGCCCCATAGCGACAGAACCTAACCAGGAGAATGAAGGCGGCCCCGGCTATGAGCACTAAACAGGGGATAACAAAAACCGCAGTGTTATGTATGCAGACGATAAACTCAGGTTTATCAGGATACCTGTTTGTGCTGTGAAACGAGCACAGAATGGAGGAAAAGATGAGCAGATATCAACAGGAAGATATTCTCCGCATTGCAAAAGAGGAGGATGTAGAGTTTATCCGGCTTCAGTTTACGGATATTTTTGGAATGTTAAAAAATGTGGCGATAACGGTCAGCCAGCTGGAAAAGGCTCTGGACAACCGCTGTATGTTTGACGGTTCTTCGATTGAGGGCTTTGTCCGGGACGATGAAACGGATATGTTCCTTTATCCGGATTTGGATACCTTTGAGATCTTTCCCTGGAGGCCCCAGCAGGGAAAGGTGGCACGTCTGATTTGTGACGTGTACCGCCCGGACGGAACGCCCTTTGAGGGAGATCCAAGGTATGTGCTGCGCAAGGCGTTAAACCATGCAAAAAATATGGGTTATAACTTCTTTGTCGGGCCGGAGTGCGAGTTTTTCCTCTTTCACTTAGACGATCAGGGGCTTCCGACGACGACGACCCATGAAAAGGCAGGCTATTTTGACGTAGGGCCGGTGGATTTTGCAGAAAATGTCCGCAGGGATATTGTGCTGAACTTAGAGGAGATGGGTTTTGAGATTGAAGCCTCCCACCATGAGATTGCCCCGGGCCAGCACGAGATTGACTTCCACTATAATGAAGGACTGATTACGGCGGATAATATTATGACCTTTAAGATGGCGGTTAAAGCCATTGCCAAGCGTCACGGCCTTCATGCTACCTTTATGCCAAAGCCCAAGGAAGGGGTGAACGGTTCCGGAATGCATATTAACCTTTCCCTCTTTGACGGAGATGGGAAGAACGTCTTTGAGGATATTAAGGACCGGAAGGGCCTGGGGCTGAGCAAAACCGCCTATGCCTTTATGGCCGGGGTGTTAAAGCATGTCAATGGAATGGCGCTTTTAACCAATCCCCTGGTAAATTCCTATAAGCGGCTGGTTCCCGGCTATGATGCGCCGATTTATATTGGCTGGTCGCCCTATGCCAGCAGAAACTGTCTTATGCGTATCCCGATTACCCGCGGGAACGGAACCCGGGTGGAACTTCGCAGCCCTGATTCTGCGATGAATCCGTATCTGGCTCTGGCGGTAATCTTAGAATCCGGGCTGGAGGGTATAGAAAAGCATCTGGAACTTGCTGAGCCGGTGAAGAAAAATCCGTTCACTTTGACCAAAGAAGAGCGGAAAAAAACAGGGATAAGCCAAATTCCCAATACCCTGGGAAGGGCAATCGAAGCGTTTGAAGAAGATCCGTTTATGCGCAAGGTTTTAGGCGAGCATATTTACAGCAAATATTTAGAGGCAAAAAAAGAAGAATGGCGTGAGTTCCGTGCACAGGTAACAAACTGGGAAGTAGACCAGTATCTGTTTAAATATTAAGTCTGTTTTGCCGTTGCGATCACATTGCTGACCGAACGGGCAGTCGGGCAAGACTTCTGGCAGACGGGAGGATGATGGTGTGGAACCCATTGTGATAGCGTTTTCTAAAATGGAAGACGGAAAAAAGATAAAAACGATAGTAACACAGAGCGGATATTCCGTAAGGGCGCTCTGCACTACGGCTTCGCAGGTCTTAAGTATCTGTGACGATATAAAAAGCGGGATAGTGATTCATGGCTTTCGCTTTCCTGATATGCTGTATGAGGAACTTAGAGAATGTCTTCCCGATTCGGTGGCTATGCTTTTGCTTGCATCGCCCAGCCATTGGACACATCCGGCACCCTCCGGGTGTGTCTACCTGCCCATGCCCCTGAAGGTTCATGAGTTTGTCAGTACACTGGGGATGATGGTTCAGGCACAGAACCGGAAGAAAATAAAATCCGGCCAGCCCAGAAAACGCAGTGAAGAAGAACAGCAGGTGATTCAGAAGGCCAAGCGTCTGCTTATCGAGAGAAATAATATGACGGAAGCCCAGGCACACCGCTATATCCAAAAATGCAGCATGGACAGCGGCACGGATATGACGGAAACGGCCTATATGATTCTGCGTCTGGGCTGTGATCTGTAGGAGGAAGTTTTTTGTTTTTGCTTTAACACTTCAAATCTTTAATGTTTTACGGTTTAAGGATGGATGTTTATTGTTTGACAGGTAAGAAGGAGAATCGGATGAAATTTACAAAAATGCATGGCATCAGCAATGACTATGTGTATGTCAACGGCTTTGAAGAAAACGTAAAAGATCCTGCACGCACAGCCCGGCTGGTCAGTGAGCGGCGAACGGGGATTGGTTCGGATGGTCTGATTATCATTGCTCCTTCACAAAAAGCGGACTGCCGGATGATTATGTATAACGCCGACGGAACCGAAGGTGCAATGTGCGGGAACGGTATACGCTGTGTGGGAAAATACGCCTATGAACACGGCATTTCCGGAAATAATCCCATGACGGTGGAAACAAAGGCCGGAAATAAACGGCTGCAGTTTACCTTGAAGGACGGGAAGGTGGAAAAGGTTACCGTGGATATGGGGATTCCCGAGCAGACCTCCCTTGTTCCCGAGCCGATATCGATTGGAGGAAAAGACTATTCTTTTGTCGGGATATCTATGGGAAATCCTCATGCGGTATATTTTATGGATGAGATTGACGGGCTGGATCTGGAGAAAATCGGCCCGGGTTTTGAAAACCACCCCCGCTTTCCGGATCGGACGAACAGTGAGTTTATTCAGATCGTGGATCGAAACCATATCCGAATGCGGGTGTGGGAGCGGGGCAGCGGGGAAACCTGGGCCTGCGGAACCGGGGCAACGGCCAGCGCGGTGGCGGCAGTGCTTTCAGGCTATACCGAAAACAGGGTGACGGTTTCTCTTAAAGGGGGAGATTTGGAAATTTTCTGGGACAGGGAAAGCGGCCATGTATTTATGACGGGGGAAGCAACCGAGGTCTTTACGGGGGAAATTCATCTGCCCTGGGAAGTGATTGTTTAGAGCGATGTTTTTTTCGGGGTGCGGCAGTGGGGAAATACCTGGTTACTGTGAACGTGTGAACAGTAACAATACCTGGATATGTGCCAAAGGATGCACAGGATGGAGGAAGAGATGAAAATAAATCATAATTATCAGAAACTGCCGGGAAGCTATTTGTTTTCTACCATTGCCAAAAAGGTGGCAGCTTACGGGAAGGAACATCCGGAAGCGGAGATTATCCGGCTGGGGATTGGCGATGTGACTTTGCCGATTGCGCCCTCGATTGTGAAGGCCATGCATGAGGCGGTGGAGGAGATGGGGCATGCAGAAACCTTCCGCGGCTATGCACCGGATCTGGGCTATGATTTTTTGCGTGAGGCGATAGCAAAGACGGATTATCAGCGGTTAGGCTGTGAGGTTTTCGCGGATGAGATTTTTATCTCGGACGGGGCAAAATGTGACTGCGGAAATATCCAGGAACTGTTTTCTGCCGAGGCAAAGATTGCCGTGTGTGACCCGGTTTATCCCGTATATGTGGATTCTAATGTGATGGCGGGACGTACCGGGGAATGGGATGAAACTTTCGGAAGATGGTCGAATGTGATTTATCTGCCCTGTACGAAGGAGAACGGATTTGTTCCGGAACTTCCAAAAGAAACGCCGGATTTGATTTATCTGTGTAATCCGAATAACCCGACGGGGACGACATTAAACCGAGAACAGCTGAAGGTTTGGGTGGATTATGCCAATGCGCATGACGCGGTGATTATGTATGATGCGGCATATGAGGCGTATATTCAGGAGGAAGATGTGCCGCACAGTATCTTTGCGATTGACGGGGCGAGAAGCTGTGCGGTGGAATTTCGATCCTTTTCCAAAAATGCAGGGTTTACGGGAGTAAGGCTTGGATTTACGGTGATTCCTAAGGAACTGGTGCGGGAAGGCGTTTCCCTGCATTCAATGTGGGCACGCAGGCATGGGACGAAGTATAACGGAGCGCCCTATATTCAGCAGAAGGCCGGGCTGGCGGTTTATGGTGATGAGGGGCAGAGGGAGATTAGGGAGCAGATCCGGTATTATATGCGGAATGCGAAGGTGATTTATGAGGGCTTGAAGAAGCTAGGGTATGAGGTGTTTGGCGGGGTGAATTCGCCTTATGTGTGGCTGCATACGGGGGAGAGGAGTTCATGGGAGTTTTTTGATGAGCTGCTGGATAAAGCCCATGTGGTGGGAACGCCCGGAAGCGGGTTTGGGCCGGAGGGGGAGCATTATTTCCGGCTTACCGGGTTTGGGAGTTATGAGAATACGGTGAGGGCGGTTGAGAGGATGAAGGGACTGTAGGGATAGCGGGGAATGGATGGTAGTTCGTGTCCCGTCCGCTGCGAAAGGGCTGTGTCCCGTCGTCACCGCGCTCTCGCTCCGCAAAAAACGCAGCGGACGCTAAGTTCGTGGAAAACCTCACTAAGCGCCGGCGTTTTTTGAGGGGATTCCTCACGGAACACATCCCTTTCTCCGCTGCTTTGTAGGCTGGCTGGGGAAAGGGGTTTTTGTTTTTCTAGGGGTTTTCTTTTTTGTTATTAGAGTTTCTGGATTTTAATATGTGTTCCTTTTTTTAGAGTTTCAGGATTTTTGTTGCTATGGTTTGGGCGAATCTTTGGTCGTGTTCTACGATGAGCATGGTGGGGCGGTAGGTTTGGATTAGGGTTTCTATCTGCATTCGTGAAAAGATATCGATATAGTTTAGCGGCTCGTCCCAGATGTATAGGTGGGCGGGGGTGAGGAGGCTGGCGGCTATTAAAACTTTTTTCTTTTGTCCTTCGGAGAATTCTTCCATGGGTTTTTGGAATTGTTCTCTTTCCAGATCAAGCTGGCGAAGTAGGGCGTAAAATAAGGGTTCGGGTAGGTTGTGTTGGTTGCTGAAGGTTTTTAGTTTTCCCTGGAGGAAGGATGTGTCCTGGCTTACGTAGGAAACGATGAGGGAGGCTGCGGTGCGCAGGGTTCCCCATTCGGTTGGGGGAGTTGGAGTGGCTGGGTTGCTTGGGGT
>VSOC01000006.1:74328-77524 GCA_009774615.1 Lachnospiraceae bacterium | reverse complement strand
TTAAAATGAAGTGTATCTGATATTTATAAATTGACAGATAATTCAATCAACTTGACTCTCCTGCGGCTTCATGGTAAAGTAAAAGCATAATAGGTAATGTTTACCCTTTTGTAATAGGTTGGAGTAATTCAGAAGGTTTTGCGTATAAAAGAACTGCTTATTGGTATGCTCTATAACACGGACACCAGAAAGGAGTGCAGGGAAAGTGAGGAAAAAACTTCCCATCGGCATTGATGGATTTGAAAAACTCAGGACGAATGATTTTTACTATGCAGATAAAACCATGTTCATTAAGGAACTTCTGCAAAATTGGGGTGAAGTAAATTTGTTTACCCGTCCAAGGCGTTTTGGCAAATCTTTGAACATGAGTATGCTGAAATGCTTTTTTGAGGTTGAATGTGCTCCAGAATTGTTTGACGGGTTAAAAATCATGCAGGAGAAGGCACTGTGTGAAAAATACATGGGTAAGTTCCCGGTGATCTCTATCAGCCTGAAAAGTGTGGATGGTTTAAATTTTCAGGCAGCATCTGCAGCACTGCGCCGGGTAATCGGGAATGAAGCCTGCCGTTTTAGCTTTCTGCCTGAAAGCAGTCGTCTTGGTCAGGATGACAAGGAGTTATATTATGGGTTGACGGCAATCAAAAATGGAAGCTTTCTTATGACGGATGATATTCTTGCTGATAGTCTGAGAACGCTCTCTCAGCTTTTATTCAAACACTATGGTCAGAAAGTTATCCTGCTGATTGACGAGTATGATGTTCCACTGGATAAAGCGTTTCAGACCGGGTATTATGATGAAATGGCATCTCTCATCCGCAACATGCTGGGAAATGCGCTAAAAACCAGTGACAGCCTTTATTTTGCCGTTCTTACTGGATGTCTGCGTATCTCTAAAGAGAGCATCTTTACTGGTCTTAACAATTTGAAGGTACACACGATTTCGGATGTCCGATATGATGAGTTTTTTGGCTTTACCGATGCAGATGTGGATGAATTATTGAAATTCTATGTGCTGTCCTCTTACAAAGATGTGTTTCGGGACTGGTATGATGGCTATCGTTTTGGAGATGCTAAAGTGTACAGTCCTTGGGATGTCATTAATTATTGCGATGAACTGTTGGCAGATCCGGGAGCTGAACCAGGGAATTACTGGGCCAATACCAGCGGAAATGATTTAATTCGACGGTTGTTAAAAAAAGCGAACCAGACGACACGATACGAGGTTGAGCAGCTGATTAATGGTGGAGCCATCACAAAAACCATTCGTCAGGAACTGACTTACAGGGATGTGGAAGATTCTGTCGATAATATCTGGAGTGTCCTTTATTCTGCCGGCTATCTGACCTGGCGTGACCGCCTGCCGGGAAAGCAAATGAAGCTGACTCTTCCAAATCGGGAGGTAAGGGAACTGTTCATTGATTTGGTAAAGGACTGGTTTGAAGAAACGACTTTGGCAGATTCTGACAGGATCAACCGGTTCTGTGCGGCGTTTCCGATTGGGGATACAACCACGATCCAGGATATGCTTCATGATTATCTCTGGGATTCCATCAGTGTGCGGGATACGGCGGTTCGGACGAACATGAAGGAAAACTTTTACCACGGCATGGTACTGGGGCTTTTGCGGAGCCAGGGAAGCTGGCTGGTCAAGTCTAATGCGGAAATGGGGGAAGGTTACAGCGATATTTTTATTCAGACACCGGATGGGATCGGGATTGTGATTGAACTGAAGTATGCGGATGATGGGAATCTGGAGGTGGCTTGTGCAAAAGCATTGAAACAGATCGAAGAGAAGAAATACGCAAAAGGGTTGAATCATCGCAGTATAAAGAAAATCGTGAAATATGGTATGGCATTTTGTGAGAAAGAGTGTATGGTTGTGATGACGTAAATAGTGACCTCGATTTCTATATCTCATACATACCTGATATATTTTAATGTACTATTGTGTTTTAGGTAAAAAGGTTTTACAATAGCATCATAGGAAAATAAAAAGATCAGGAGGAAGTTGTTAATGAAGGTATTAATGCTGAATGGAAGTCCTCACCAAAAAGGAAATACGTATATTGCCTTGCATGAGATGGAGAAGATATTTGCGAAAGAAGGCGTGGAAACCGAGATTGTCCAGGTGGGAAGCCAGATGATCCGCGGCTGTATTGCCTGCGGCTCCTGTATGGAAAAGGGAAGATGTGTTTTTGATGATCTGGTCAATGAAACCGCGCCCGCATTTGAAGCCTGTGACGGTCTGGTGGTTGCAAGCCCGGTGTATTATGCCTCTGCAAATGCGACCTTAATTGCATTTCTGGATCGGCTGTTTTACAGCACGCATTTTGATAAGAGCATGAAGGTGGGGGCAAGCGTGGTTGCTGCCAGAAGGGGCGGTTTAAGCGCAACCTTTGATGAACTGAACAAATTTTTTACCATTTCCAATATGCCGGTTGCGTCAAGCCAGTACTGGAACAGTATCCATGGAAGGGCACAGGGCGAGGCAAGCCAGGACGCAGAAGGTTTGCAGACGATGCGGACATTGGCAAGGAATATGACCTTTTTAATGAAGAGCATTGCCCTGGGAAAGGAAAAATACGGTCTGCCGGAGAAGGAAGAGGCACAGAGAACGAGTTTTATCCGCTAACGGAATCGATGGAAAAGGACAGAAAATTTGAAGGGGAAGATTTTGGAAGATTGAAAAGGAAAAGAGCAGGAGGATAAAGATTTGAAATCAGATAAGCCCATTGATTTTGGCTGTTCACGGGAGCTGGAAAGCTTAAGGATAGAGTATCAGAACCAGTTTGACCGGAGCAATAAGCTGGATAATAAGGTGTATATCGCAATTACATTCTGCGGGTTTTTATTTGTATTTATTACCGGTCTGTTCAGCGGAATTTCTAAGATAAGCCGTCCGGGGAATGCTGTCCAGGCGGTGCTTACGGCTGGTTATATTTTAACCTGTGTTGCGGTTATGGTGTCTTATGTCTATGTGCTGATTTTCTTTATGCGTCTTCTTCAGCCCGAACAGATGATCCGCATGGATCCGGAAAAACTCACGAAGGCCGAACTTGGGCAGATGGAGGATCCGGAAGCCTGCCACTCCCTTATCCTTTTGTATCGGGATATAATTAATGAAAATTTAGACAAGCTGAAGCTGCGCTGTGATGAATTTACCAAGGGGCTTAAGTTCATCGTACCCACGGTGCTT
>VSOC01000006.1:27994-74228 GCA_009774615.1 Lachnospiraceae bacterium | reverse complement strand
TTTTAAGGGGATGTATTGTACATGAAAATTCTGATTATCGAGGACGACGAAACACTGGCGGGGGAAATGGCATCGTTTCTTGTCCGCTGGGGCTATGAAACGCATACCATCCGCCGGTTTGATTCTATTTTGGAGGAATTTCGGGAGATAAGGCCGCAGTTGGTGCTGATGGATATTAATCTGCCCTTTTATGACGGTTTTTACTGGTGTGCCCGGATACGTCAGGTTTCCCGTGTGCCCATCCTCTACATCAGCAGCCGGAGCGATGATCGGGATAAGATTATGGCGATGGCGCAGGGCGGGGACGACTATGTGGAAAAGCCGTTCCATTTAGATTTGCTGAAAGCTAAAATTCAGGCTATTCTGCGGCGCACCTATGAGTATAAGGTGAAGGAACAGATCTTTTTGGGCGATAATCTTTATATTGACGGAGAGCAGCAGGCGCTGTTTATGGGCGAAAAGGAGATTTTTCTGACGAAATCCGAGAGAAAGATCCTGATGAAGCTTGCCGAAAAACGCCCGGATGTCGTTACCCGGGAAGAACTGATGATGGCGTTATGGGAAACCGATGAATATGTATCCGATGGGACGCTTACTACGCTGATCAGCCGTTTAAGAAGCCGTCTGCGTACACAGTGCGGCAGGGAAATGATAGCGACAAAGAAGGGACAGGGATATTTTCTGCAATGAATACAAATGGTGCATCTGCGTGTGTGAAAGGAAGTTTAAAACCGTATCTTTGTCGACGGCGGGGGCTGTTGTTTTTGGCTGTCTTTTTATTTTCTGCTTTTAATCTGTACTTTTTCTTTTTTATCCAGAAACAGCAGGTTGGATATCTGCTGTATCTGGATCTTTTGCTTTTTATCCCGCTTTTCATTGGAATGTCGGCTGATTTTGCACGGTTTCAGAAAAGGGAAAAAGAAAAACAAAAACTTTTGGTTCAGTCGGAACTGATCTGCCGATTACCGATAGCATTTGAAAATAAAGAGATTGCCGAACATGATGTGGAATTGTTGAGTGAGCAGTTAAGGTTAAGGGGCGAGGAGAACCTGGATCTGCAGGATTTTGCTGCCCGGTGGTGCCATGAACTGAAGCTTCCCCTTTCTGCCGTACTGCTGATGAACGAAAGAATCTCCGATCCCACGCTCCGCAGGGCCATGCGTGAACCGCTGGAAAAAATCAATCAGCAGCTAAACACCATGCTTTTGGGCTGCCGCCTGCAAAGCCCTCTTTTGGATCTTCAGATAAAAGAGGTAAATCTTCTGGAAGAGGTAAAAGCTTCCGTGCGCAATAACCGGTTTTTTCTGATTCAGCAGGGATTTGAACTTATCCTGGAGGTTGAACCTCTTTGCATTCACACCGATCCGCAGTGGCTTGTCTATGCCCTGGATCAAATCATTCAGAATGCGGTAAAATACGGGAAAAAAGAAAAAAGCAAGGAAGAAGCAGCCGAAGCAATAGGCGGGGAAAAGAAAAAAAGGTTAGAAGAAGCCCATCCGGTTCTTAAATTTTGGACGGAAAAGGAAAAAGAATCCGTTATTCTCTATATAAAAGATTATGGTCAGGGAATCCATCCCCAGGATATCGGAAGGATTTTTGAAAAAGGCTATACCGGAAAAAATTTTCATAACGGAAAATATAAATCGACAGGCATGGGGCTTTACATGGCAAAAACGATTATGGAGCGCATGGGACATCGGATTAAGGCAGAAAGCATCTATGGGGAGTACAGCCGGTTTTCGGTGATTTTTCGGGAAAATAGTTATTTTCTAAACGGCTGAATTTAACGGCTGCTATTAGAAAACACAAAACTCTGGAATTGTTGAATCCGGCAGGCGCTGCCTGGGGCTTGGGGGGATAGAACAGAATGTAAGCTTCCAGCCCATTTTGTAATGCAAATGTAAGGATTTTTCCCCCAGGTTATCTTAAAATAGCCAAAGAAGCAGGAGGGCACGAAAAGCAGTGAAAAGAGCAGCAGTGAAATTTATGCTGCTGACGTGTGAACCATAACAAATTGATTATCCTGCGGAAAGGAAAGATTCATGCAGAAAAATATTGGAGAAACTTCTTCCCGTGTTGTGGAAGCAAACCGTGTGCAAGAAAACTATGCAGAAGGAAATCCTATGGAAGCAAACCATGTTGTGGAGGTAAAAAATCTGGTAAAAACCTATGTCAGCGGAGGCGTTCAGGCAAAAGTTCTTAAAGGCATTGATCTGACGATTCGTTCTCAGGATTTTATCGCCATTATGGGGCCTTCTGGTTCCGGAAAAACAACGCTGTTAAATCTTCTCTCTACGATTGATAAGCCCACGGCCGGAAGCATAAAGATTGACGGGCAGGATATTGCCCATCTGTCGAATAAGGAACTGTCCAGGCTGCGCCGGGATAAAATCGGTTTTGTCTTTCAGGATTATAATCTTTTGGATACAATGACCTTAAAAGATAATATTGCCCTTCCGCTGGTATTGCATGGGGTTTCCGGGAAAATTGCTCTGGAAAAGACGATGGATCTGGCAAAACTTATGGGATTGGCGGAGCATCTGCAAAAATATCCTTATGAACTTTCCGGCGGGCAGAAGCAGAGGGGTGCGACCTGCAGGGCATTAATTACCGAACCGGAAATCATCTATGCCGACGAACCGACCGGAGCCTTAGATTCCAAGGCGGGACGGGATTTGCTGGAATGCTTTACGCTGCTCAATGAACGCAGAAAAACAGCCGTTCTTATGGTTACGCATGATCCGTTTTGTGCTTCTTATGCCAGGGATGTCTGTATGCTTACGGACGGAAGGATGATGTGCAGAATCAGCCGCGGCAGTGACCGAAAAGAGTTTTATGACCGGATTATTGATATACAGGCATCGATGGGAGGTGATTTTCCGTGTCAATGGTAAAGCTTGCGATGATGAATGTAAAGCATGGTTTGAAAAATTACCTCTCCCTTATTCTTTCCCTGGCCTTCACGGTACTTATCTTATTTAATTTCCAGAACCTGATCGGTTCGGACAGTTTTTTGGTATTGGGAACAAGAAATAAGGAGTACATCGAGATTATTGTACAGATCATTTCTTTCATCCTTGGCTGCTTTATGTTCTTTTTTATCGGCTATGCCACGAATGTATTTTTAACCCGCAGGAAGAAAGAAATCGGCATCTATATTTTTATGGGGCTTTCCCATGAGAAAATCGGACAGCTTTACTTTCTGGAAACGATATTTACCGGGCTGGCTGCGCTTATCTTGGGGCTTTTTTTCGGCGCACTCACCTGCGGGTTATTTCAGATGATTCTTCTGCTGATTTCCGACCTTTCCGTGGAAATCCAATTCCGCCCAGGACTAAGACCTGCCCTCTTTACCGCGGCGGTCTACGGTATCATCTACCTTTTCTTTGCCGTCAAAGGCTATATCCATCTCTTAAAAAGCAGTGTGGCAAGTATGCTGTCTGCGGCAAAGCAAAATGAATATATCCGGCAAAAGCGCGGGATACTCTGGGTGAAGACTGTTTTGGGTGTGTGGATTCTTGGCACTGGGTATTTTCTGGCATTAAAAGAAGGGCGCACGGATGTGATGGGAAATGCATTGGGTGCGGTTGTTCTGGTTACGGTGGGTGTATACCTGCTGTTTGGCGGATTTCTTCCTCTGCTTGCCCGGGAGATGGTCGAACATAAGTCTTTTCTTTACCGGAAACAGAGAATCCTGTGGGTGAACCGCCTGGTCTTTTGCATGAAGAAAAATTACCGCACCTATGCGATGGTCTGCATCCTTTTGCTCTGTTCCGTAACTGCATTGGCGACCAGTTTTGCCATGAAGGGCAGGTACGATAATATTATCCGGTTTGAAAACACCTATACCTTTCAGTTTCTTATTCCCGAAGCTCATGCCGCAGATTTAAGCGACAGGGCAAAACAGGTGATTGAGGAAAATACAGAACTTGCGTATTCTGCAAAGATCCCGGTGTTACTTATTGATACCTCTCTGATCAATGCTATGGATTATGCGAACCAATATGCGGTTCTGCCTTATTCTGCTTTAAAAGCACTGTCTATAGAAGCCGGGCTGGCCTTTGATTTGCCGGAGCCAGGAGAAGACCAGGTAATTAAAGTTTCCCATCCGGTTCTGCTGTCCCTGATTACGGATCGCACGGATGCGGTTATGACGATTAACGGGAAATCCTACCTGCAGATCGAAGAATCAACCGTTCCTTATCTTGGCTATTTACAGGAAAGCATAGGCTTTTATGTGGTGAATGATAATGAATATGCCAGCCTCCTGCCTTTGGGCGAGGAAATGCTTGCTGCAAATTATAAGATTCGTTATCCGGAGGACTTTGAGCATACGAAAGGAGCACTCGACGGGTGGAGAACGCTTTTGGGTGATTCCGGAATTGCCAGAGTTGCCATCGACCCCAAGAGTAATGAACTGGACTGGATCAAGGTGATGTATTCCATGGGCGTGTTTATGTTCCTGGTTTTCGTCGTTGCCAGCGGCAGCATTATGTTTATGCGGCTCTATAATGATGCGTTTGAGGAAACAGAGCGGACAAAGGTTTTACTTAAACTGGGTATAGACCGGGGCGATCTGCGGCGTGCCGTAAAAGCAGAACTGGCAGCTGCCTATGGCGTGCCGTTTCTGGTAATGTCCGTTTCCTCTTTTTTCTCCGTGGGTGCCCTGTCCAAGATGATGTTCGTAGATTTAAGCGGGGTCAATGCGGTCAGCCTTGTGATTGTATTGGCAGTATTGATCGTTTGGTACAGGTTATCGGTGTGGGTGTATCCTGTTTCACCATAAAAGAAAACGTATAAAAGGAAAAGCGGCTCTGAAGCTTGTTTATCGATTAAGAGCCGCTTTATCCTATTATTTTTATTATCCAATCATAACCTTACAATCTTTTTTGTAAAATGCAATCCCACACTTCATTATTTTTTTCATTCCATCTCTGCGAAGTGCTTCATCATACTGTTTTTCATCAATCTGGGCAAGCGCTGCAGCACAATATGCCTGGAGATTGCCGTCCTCTGCGTACTTTATTTCGATCACAATTCCGACCCTGTTTTGTGTTTTTATGGAAATATCACTGTAACCTTCCCCGGCTTCGGCATTGGATTCAATTTCCCAGTTGCTTTCATACTGCAAAAGCCCCAGAAGGATGCCGTGGTAAAAGTTTTCTTTCATGTTCTTCTTAACTGCGGTATCTCGGATGCTGATGGACTTCCAAAGATATTCATTTAATAAGCTTTCTATGGAATGGGCATCGCCGGCGGGGAATGCTTCACAAAAATTTTCCAGTTTTTGGGTATCTGTCCGGATTTCTTCCTTAAACCATTCTTGAATCTGCCTTATAAACAGTTCACGGATTTCCTGGTTTGGTATTGCCAGATTCCATGATTTTCCATGTACTTCTTCCTTCCTTGTGAGATAACCTGTTGTAAACAGGACACTCCAGAGGTTGTCTATGGAGGAATCCAGTTCATTGTAGGTTAATTCCTGTTTGAGCGGTTTTGTAATGCATTCTCCGGCAATCAGGCACTCGATTTCACTTCTGGTCTGCCGGTCTGCCTTTCCGATAAAGCGTCGAACCAGGGCATTGCCGCTGGTATTTGCCCAGTAATTCTCTGGCTCCGCATGTTTATCTTTAAGCAAAGCCTGTGTGTATTTAATAACATCCCACGGGCAGTAAATGGGCATTTTGCCAAATTCATAGCCGTTATACCAATCACGCATGGCTTCCCGTGCGTGTGCCAAGCCGTAATCTGCCAGCAGTTTTTCCACATCGCTTTCGGTAAAGCCAAAAGCTTTATTAAAGTATACGTCGGTAATTGTCATAACATTCAGATTATTCAACCCCGTAAAGACACTTTCTCTTGAAATGCGCAGACATCCGGTCAGCACGGCAAAATACAGGAAAGCATTGGTTTTCAGAGCATTTCCAAACAGGCTGCGGATTAATGACAGCATTTCCTCATAATAACCATGCTGAAATGCCTTTTCTAATGGTACATCATATTCATCAATCAAAAGAATGACCTTTTTTTCATAGTGTTTGGAAAGAAGCTCGGATAAGGTATGGATGCTGTCAACCAATATTTCATCGGGCATCGTAAATACGCCGTCCTTTACCCTGGTAAGCCCATAATACAGTTCTTTTTCACCCGGAAGCAGCTTTGGGCTCTCGGACAGAAAGCTGAAACGGCTTGCCTCCCTGCCAATCATCCGCCGTAAGGCAGTATAAGCTTCCTGGTAATTTCTTCCGTCAATGCCTTTTAGGGTAATGGAAATCACAGGAAATCTGCCCATATACTGTTCACATAGTTCTTTTTCCCGGGTAATGCGCAACCCGTCGAATAATCTTTTGTCGCTGCCGATTTCAAAAAAACATTTCAGCATGCTCATATTCAGCGATTTACCAAAACGGCGGGGACGGGTAAAAAGGTTTACTTCTCCCCAGTTATGCAGAAGTTCCGCAATAAACATGGTCTTGTCTACATAGTAGAAATCATTGGTTCTGATTTTTTCAAATCCATCGATACCAACAGGAAGCTTTTTCTTCACGGCACACACTCCTTTCGGCATCCTGAAAGTGCAGAGGGAAAGCCATTTTCTTAACTACCTGACAGAACTGCCGGACAACAGATTATTCGGTAATAACCCTTACCCAGTTTTCCATATGATCCATCTTTTCCAGCATTTCTTCTTCTGCGTCAAAGGTTAAAATCATCGTCCCCAGGGTTTGGTTGGAGCCGGTAAATGCCTGGATTTCATCGCCGGGCTTTGCCTGCATCTGGAATTCTACCAGGTTTTTCCTGCGGAAATTCTCATCGATCCAGACCTCTTTGAATTTTCCTGCCTTCAGGCTGTGGATCATGTAATTTGACCAGAAGCCCTTAGGCTCAACCATGTGCAGGTCACTGCAGTCCTCCCCCATGGCAGCCTTTATGGTGTAGGCGACCATATCCACTCCCGTGGCATAATCCGTAACCTGGGCAATTAAATTCCCGCCGTTTCGCGGACCCACTTCCATCAGATAGATATTTTCCTTATCGTCAATGCGGGCATCAAAATTATAAGCCTGCGTTTTCATATCCAGGAGGGTGAGAAGGCGCTGGATTTCGTCGTGGAGCTTGTCATGAACTCTTTTGGGCATGTTGTAGGGCCAGCTTTCTCCGATGGGAACGTAGGGATTAATCCCGCTGGAATCAAAATGTTCATTGGCAAAGCAGCGGAACACGAGCTTGCCGTCCACCGAAAAGCCGTCTCCGGCAATCTGATAGCCGTATTTTTCCACATATTCTTCAATAATAAAACGTTTGCAGCGGGAATATGCCATAGCAGCGTCCACTGCAGCTTTTAACTGCCCGGGATCGTCAATCTTTTTAACCCCCTTGCTGCCGGAGGAATCCACGGGCTTTACCATAACCGGAAAAGTAAAGGTGTGGATTTCTTCCATCATCTGCGCAAACTCCTCATAAGCCCAGCCCTTTGCCTTGGGCACATGAAAATTGTTTTTGGCAAGGAAGTCACGGAATCTGTCCTTGTTGGAGAGAAGCTCCACGGATGCATAGGGGCTGGTGGGAAAGCCCATCTGTTCAGCGACATAGGCAGCCGTGGGCGCTGCCGGATCCGAGGCATAGCATACAATGCCGTCAATGGAAAGGCGGCGTGCCAGGGCAAGGACGGCCTCCTTGTCGGTGGTGCTTACGCTGTAAAATTCATCGGCAACGTGCTGCCCTGGATTGTCCGGAAGATAGTCGCAGACGATGGTGTGATAGCCCATTTTTTTTGCTGTTTCTATGGAGGGAATCTGGAAAAGCGAGCCTCCAAGTAAAAGTACTTTCTTCATTTTAATTATAACCCCCTGTCTGAATATTGTGATGATCGAAACCTTTAGAATATCCTATAGGATCTTCATATAAGATCTCCTGCCTGATAGTAGGATAACATAAAATAATGGAATAGCAACTGTTTTTTTTCATTTGAATCAAGTTTGTGTCCTGCAGTTATATATGGATTTAATTATGGGCAAAAAATAATGAAAAAATAGATTGCAAAGTAAAAAAATATGCGTTATAATTAAGAAAAATTAATAATGTCTTCAGGGCAGGGTGTGATTCCCTACCGGCGGTACAGCCCGCGAGCCGAAAGGTTGAACTGGTGTGATTCCAGTGCCGACAGTTAGAGTCTGGATGGAAGAAGATAGCTGGCATTTGTTGTAAGAAAAATATTTGCTGAAGAATCAATGCTCTGAAATGGATTTTCTGTTTCAGGGCATTTTTAATTAGCTGATGGTTAGAGTAAGGGCAAAATAGTAGGCAAAAGCAATAAAAACAGCAGAATATAACCAGTAAATCCGAAAAGTTCAGTAAAACCGGTACATTCGGAAAGACCAGTAAATTTGGAAATTTCGGTAAATCTGAGAAAGTTAAGAAAAAAACTCCCTGTAGAATCGAATACAGGGAGTTTTTTTGTCACAGGATATGTACAGAAATATCTTTGTAAAATGGCAGGAAAATTCAGAAATAAGCAAAGGAAAGGAAGGGGAGCAAAATGACGGACAGGGAATATATGTCCCGGGCGATTGAACTTGCAGAGCTTGGGCGGGGATGGGTGAATCCAAATCCGGTAGTGGGTGCGGTGATTGTAAAAGAAGGGAGAGTTATTGGAGAAGGCTGGCATGAACGTTATAAAGGTCTTCATGCGGAGCGTAATGCTTTTGCTTCCCTGACGGAATCTGCCGAGGGTGCGGATTTGTATGTGACTTTAGAGCCATGCTGCCATTACGGAAAAACTCCGCCCTGCACAGAGGCGATTATTGCCCATAAAATTCGGCGTGTGGTGATTGGTTCGGATGACCCGAACCCGAAAGTGGCAGGAAAGGGGGTAATTCAGCTTAGAGAAGCAGGGATTTTGGTGGAAACCGGGGTGATGAAGGCGGAATGTGACCGGCTTAATCCGGTATTTTTCCACTACATTACAACGAATATGCCCTATGTGGTAATGAAATATGCAATGACTGCGGATGGGAAAATTGCCACAAAAACAGGGGCATCGAAATGGATTACCGGAGAGAAAGCCAGGGCAAGGGTTCAGGAAATGCGCCATTGCTATATGGGGATTATCGCTGGAATAGGGACGGTTCTTGCAGATGATCCTATGTTAAATGTCCGTCTTGAAGGAAAGAAAAGTCCGATAAGGATTATCTGTGACAGCAGGCTTCGCATTCCTCTGGACAGTAAAATCTGCCGCAGTGCCGGACAGTATAGAACCATGATTGCCTGCGGGAAGATAGAAGACGGGGATCTGGGTATTGAAAAAAAGAAGGAGCAGGATGCAGACTGTAAGGAAATGGTCAGGAAAGCTGAAAAACTGTGTGCCATGGGAATTGAAGTAGTGTCATTGCCGGATGTGCAGGGAAGGGTGGATCTTTTGCAGCTGATGAATTACCTTGGCAGCCAGAAAATTGACAGTGTTTTCCTGGAAGGCGGCGGGGAGTTAAATGACAGCTTCCTTCGGGCAGGACTGGTTCAGGAGTTAAAGGTATTCATTGCGCCGAAAATTTTTGGCGGAAAAGAGGCGAAAACACCAGTGAGCGGAGTTGGAGTAGAATTACCGGATCAGGGAACAGCGTTTGTTTTGGAAAAAACATCAGTAATCGGTGAGGATTTTCTTATGGAATACAGGGCAGAATAGAAGGAAGGTGAAAGGGATGTTTACAGGAATTATTGAAGAACTGGGAACGCTGCGGCAGGTGGAAAAGCAGGGAAATTCAGGGCAGGTTTCGGTGCGGGCGAAAAAGGTTTTAGAAGGAACAAAAATTGGCGACAGTATTGCCGTGGACGGGATTTGCCTTACGGTGACAGCATTATTTGCAGATGGTTTCCGGGCAGATGTGATGGCAGAAACCTTTCGCAGAAGCGGGCTGGGAAGCAAACGCATTGGTGATACCGTAAATCTGGAAAGGGCAATGGCAGCCGATGGGCGTTTTGGCGGTCATATTGTGTCAGGTCATATCGATGGGACAGGGATAATCCGGGAGTATCGCAGGGAAGAAAACGCAGTGTGGGTATTGATTGAAACCGGGGAGGAAATTCTGCGGCTGATTGTGGAAAAGGGATCGATTGCCATTGACGGAATCAGTCTGACTGTGGCAAAGGTAGATTCATGCGGCTTTGGGGTGTCTGTGATTCCTCATACGGGGGAGGAAACAACATTGTTAAAGAGAAAGACAGGGGATGTGGTGAACCTGGAAAATGATATTGTCGGAAAATATGTGGAGAGGCTTTTGGGCATAGGTGCTTTAAAAGACAGGAATGAGAAGGAAAAGCAGGCAGAGCATGGACTGACGATGGAATTTCTGGAAAGCTGCGGGATATAGATACAGTGGCTTTTAGAAGAGCTGTGGGGAATATAACCGTATCTTTAAGAAGAGCTGCAGGAAAGGACAGCAGCAAATACAGCAAAATGCAGAGAGAGGAGCGTAAGTGTATGAATGAACAGTATAATACCATTGAAGAGGCTTTAAGGGCTTTGCGGGCAGGGGAGATTATCCTGGTGACGGATGATCCGGATCGGGAAAATGAAGGCGATATGATTTGTGCGGCGGAGTTTGCTACACAGGAGAATATTAATTTTATGGCATGTTATGCCAAAGGGCTGATCTGTACGCCTATGAGTGCCGAGATTGCAGGAAAGCTTGGTTTTATGCCGATGGTTGCAGAAAATACGGATAACCACCAGACCGCTTTTACCGTTTCGGTTGATTATAAAGATACCACTACGGGGATTTCGGCAGCAGAGCGGTCATTGACCATGAGAAAATGCGTGGAAGAAGGTGTAAAGCCCGAGGATTTCCGCAGACCGGGGCATGTTTTTCCGCTGATTTCCCGAAAGGGAGGCGTGCTTGTCCGCAATGGGCATACGGAAGCTACCGTGGATCTCTGCCGTCTGGCAGGGCTGAAAGAATGTGGGATCTGCTGTGAAATTATGGAGGCAGACGGAACGATGATGCTTACTCCTAATTTATGGAAGCTTGCCAAAGAGCATCATTTGAAATTTATTACCATCCGGGATCTCCAGGACTATTGCCGGATTCATGAAAAACATGTGATCCGGGAAGCCTGTGCAGCCATGCCAACCCAGTATGGGAAGTTTCAGATTTACGGTTATGTTAATGATATTACCGGGGAGCATCATGTGGCTCTGGTGAAGGGTGACGTGGGCGACGGAGAAAACCTTCTCTGCCGGGTACACTCCGAATGTCTTACCGGGGACGTCTTTGGTTCCATGCGCTGTGACTGCGGCATACAGCTTCAGACTGCGATGGCGCAGGTGGAAAAGGAGGGGCGTGGAATCATCCTCTACATGCGTCAGGAGGGGCGTGGAATCGGGCTGATTAATAAGCTGAAAGCCTATGAATTACAGGAACAGGGGCTGGATACAGTAGAGGCAAATTTAAAGCTTGGTTTTGCCCCGGATCTGCGGGAATACTGGATTGGCGCACAGATCTTATCGGATCTGGGAGCAAAATCCCTGCGGCTTCTGACCAATAATCCGGAAAAGGTTTATGGTCTGAGCGATTTTGGTCTGCAGATCCGTGAACGGGTTCCTATTGAAATCGAGCCGCAGGCATTTGATCGGTTTTATATGAAGACAAAACAGACAAAGATGGGGCATATTTTCCAGAAAATTGTTGTGTAGATAACCATGGAAAGAACAGCTATGTGGGAAGAACAACGCTATGGAGAAATAAAAAAAGAAGATGAAATCTAAGAACAAAGTTTAAAAATGAGGTTTAAGGAGGAAGAAGTCATGAGAGAAATTCAGGTTATTGAAGGAAAAGTTGTAGCACCTGCTGGGATGAAGGTGGGAATCGTAGCGTCAAGGTTTAATGAGATCATTGTCAATAAGCTTTTAGGCGGGGCTGTGGACGGTCTGGTTCGTCACGGGGTAGAAGAGGAAAATATCACTGCCGCATGGGTTCCCGGCGCTTTTGAGATTCCGGTGACAGCCGCAAAGATGGCAAAGTCGGGAAACTATGACGCGGTGATCTGTGTGGGCGCTGTTATCCGGGGCGATACCACACATTATGATTATGTGTGCAGTGAGGTTTCTAAGGGGATTGCCCAGGTAGGGCTTTCGACGGAGGTTCCGGTGCTCTTTGGGGTAATTACTACAGAAAATATCGAGCAGGCCATCGCCAGGGCAGGCAGCAAGGCAGGAAATAAGGGCTATGACTGTGCCCTGTCGGCAATTGAGATGGTGAACTTGCTTCGGCAGCTTTAATTACCCGTTCTGAGGCAGAAAAGCCCATATTACGGCAATAACAATGGCGGGAAGGAGGTTAGCCGCTTTAACCTTCTTTCCCCAGATTAAATTCAGCCCGACACAGAAAATCAGGATGGAGCCGGTCAGGGAGAGGTTGGAGAGGGCAGCTTCGGTCATCACCGGTTCTAAAAGACGGGACATTAAGGTAATGGCACCCTGGAATATCCCCACAGGAACAGCCGAGAAGATACAGCCCTTACCCATGGCTGCCGTCATTACAAAGATAATAATCAGATCCAGCACGGTCTTTGCCGTCAGTACTGAGGAGTCGCCTAAAATACCGTCCTGAATTGCACCGACGACACCCATTGCGCCGATACAAATCGTCAGGGTGGCCGTGACAAAGCCATCCACAAATCCGGTATCCTGGTCGTTTTTCGTTTTTTTCTTCAGCCATTCGCCAAACTGTTCCATCCGCATTTCAATATTCATCCATTCGCCGATAAGTCCGCCGATGGCAAAGCTTCCAATCATCATCATCGTCTTTCCGCTGCTGATTTTTCCGTCGGCAATGGTAAACATCTCCTGAAGACATCCGCTGATACCTAAAAACAGCACGCAGATTCCGTTTGCACTTAAAAGAGTGTCCTGGTAGCGCTTTTCCAGACGGTTGCCAAAGAGCAGTCCGCCCAGACCTCCGGCTAAAATTCCAGCCATATTGATGATTGTCCCTAAACCAGCCATAATGTTTTTCTCCGCCTTTTCCTGTTTCTTTTCCTGTTTTTTCAGCTATACTTTGTTTATTCTTTCGGTTATGCCTTATGTTTTCTTTATTTGCACCTAAGGTTCTTTCTCTTTAGTTATACCTTATATTTTCTTTTTATGTCAAGAAAAAAATAACAGGATTATTTCGGGTATTTTGTTGAATTTTAAGAAAAGCAGAGCGATTTCTATAGACGAAACCCTTAAACTGTGTCATAATTCTTTCAGATACAGAAATGCAGAAAAAAATGGAGGTATTGGGAATGATAGGAAGACGTATTATTCAGGTGGAGGAGAAGGTTCCGGTGAATATGCTGGTGCCCTTAAGCATTCAGCACATGTTTGCCATGTTCGGGGCTTCAGTGCTGGTGCCGTTTATTTTCGGCATTAACCCGGCGGTGGTGCTCTTTATGAACGGCGTGGGAACCCTTCTCTTTATTCTGGTGACGAAGGGAAAGGCCCCGGCTTATCTGGGATCAAGCTTTGCGTTTCTTGCTCCGGCGGGAATCGTTATCGAACAGTTTGGTTATCCCTATGCGCTGGGAGGATTTGTGGCCGTGGGTTTCTGCGGCTGTCTTTTAGCTTTTGTTGTGTACAAATTCGGCACAAAATGGATTGACATCGTCCTTCCTCCTGCGGCCATGGGACCGGTGGTGGCTTTGATTGGCCTGGAACTTTCCGGTTCGGCGGCACAGAATGCGGGACTTTTAGATGCCGAAATTGACGGGAGGAAGGTGTTTGTATTCTTGGTAACTCTGGGTATTGCGGTTTTCGGCAATATCTTATTCCGGGGATTTTTGTCGGTTATTCCGATTTTAATTGCGGTTATCGCCGGTTATGCTGCCGCACTGTGCTGCGGGATTGTAGACTTTGCCGAGGTGGCAGCAGCGCCGTTTTTTGCCGTCCCGAATTTCCAGGCACCGAAGTTTAATCCCGAGGCGATGATGATTATCCTGCCCGTAATCCTGGTGATTACTTCGGAGCACATCGGCCATCAGGTCGTGACCAGCAAGGTGGTGGGACGGGATTTATTAAAAGATCCGGGACTGCACCGCTCGCTGTTCGGCGATAATTTTTCCACCATGCTTTCCGGCTGCATCGGTTCTGTGCCGACGACAACTTACGGCGAGAACATCGGTGTGATGGCAGTTACCGGCGTGTACAGCGTCTATGTTATCGGCGGGGCTGCCGTGCTTTCGGTTCTGTGTTCATTCAGCGGAAAGCTGTCTTCGCTGATCAGCACGGTTCCCGGCCCGGTTATCGGCGGTATTTCCTTCCTGCTCTACGGAATGATAGGAACCTCCGGACTGCGGATTCTGGTGGATTCTAAGGTGGACTACGGTAATTCCAGGAATCTCAGCCTGACTTCGGTGATTTTCGTTACCGGACTTTCCGGCATTGCCTTAAAAATCGGGAATATTCAACTGAGCGGAATGGTTCTGGCCTGTGTGGTGGGAATGATCTTAAGTCTGGTATTTTTCGGTCTGGATAAGCTTGGGCTGACCAATGATCAGGGCTGATGCGCCCGGGAAACGGCGTTTGTTCGTCTTGCGTCAATCGATTAGGTGGAGATAGCCGTTATATGGTTTTTAATGGCCTGAAAGCTTTTGGGACTGATTACATGTTCGATGCGGCAGGCGTCTTTTACAGCGGTCTGTTCGTCAACACCCAGGCGGACGAGCCATTCGGATAAAACCTGGTGCCGCTCATAAATCATCTCTGCAATTTCTCTTCCTGCGTCAGTTAAGGTAAGGGAACCGTCCTTGTCCATAAGGACGTAGCCGTTCTGACGCAGGTTCTTCATGGCTACACTTACGCTGGGTTTGGAAAATTCCAGTTCATTGACAATATCGATGGAACGAACCTGTGTTTTCTTTTGGCTGAGAATCAGGATAGTTTCCAGGTAATTTTCAGCAGATTCTTGTATTTTCACGATTATCTCTCCTTATTTTCTCTGATACCGGATTGCCGGGCATACTGCACCGGCCATCGTAAATTACAGTATAGCATAAACAGGCATAAAACACAAATAAAGATCAAACAAAAATGATAGTTTTTTGATAAATATTACCTTGTTGCCGGGAGGAAATTTTGCTATACTTACGATGAATAAAGACTTATCCTACTTATGTGACGGATGCCTGCGGTGACAGGGGAAAAGGAGAATATTTTTTATGAAGATTCAGGAAACGTTGCAGCTTTTAGAGAGCGGAAAAAGTAATGCGCTGATGGCAGAACTTTATGGAAAAAATCATGTGGAGGAAAATATTTCCAGATACCAGGAACTGGTGAAAGGTTATGAAAACTTATTTGGCGACCAGGATGTGCTGCTGTTTACTTCTCCGGGACGGACAGAAATCAGTGGAAACCATACCGATCATAATCATGGAAAAGTACTGGCCGGAAGCATTAATTTAGATTGTGTGGGCGTAGCCGCAAAGAATAACAGTAAAGAGGTGCGCATTGTCAGCGAAACCTATCATCAGGATTTTACCATTGATTTAGACGATTTAACCCCCAGTCCGAAAAAAGCCGGAACGGTGGATCTGACCAAGGGGCTGTTAAAGGGCTTTCTTGAGGCCGGACATGCGATTGGCGGTTTTAATGCCTATATTACCAGCAACGTGATCAGTGCAGCCGGGGTAAGCTCTTCGGCTTCTTACGAGATGCTTTTGTGCGCCATGATCAATACTTTTTTTAATGAGGGAAAGTTGGATGCCGTAGATTATGCGCATATTGGAAAATATTCGGAAAACCACTACTGGGACAAGGCATCGGGGCTTTTAGATCAGATGGCCTGCGCGGTGGGCGGATTGATTACCATCGACTTTAAAAACCCGGCAGTTCCTGCGGTGGAAAAAATTTCTTTTGATTTTGCCGGCGCAGGACACAGCCTGATTATTGTGCAGACCGGGAAGGGCCATGCGGATTTAAGCGCGGATTACTCCTCGGTTCCCAATGAGATGAAGAAGGTTGCCCAGTTCTTTGGAAAAGAAGTTTTAGCCGATGTTGAGGAAGCCGATGTTATTGCCCGGATAAACGAGGTTCGGGAATTTGCCGGGGATCGTTCGGTGATGCGGGCCTTCCATTTCTTTGAGGAAAACAAGAAGGTGGAGGCAGAGGTTGCCGCATTAAAGGCAGGGGATTTTCATGCATTTTTGGAGAATATTACGGCTTCCGGAAACTCCTCCTGGAAATGGCTTCAGAACTGCTACACTACGGCAAGTGTCCAGGAACAGGGAATCAGCATTGCCCTGGCACTTACGGAGATGTTTATTGCCGAAAAGAAAAAAGGTGCCTGCCGCATCCATGGCGGCGGTTTTGCCGGAGTGATTATGGCCATGCTTCCGAATGAACTGGTGGACGAGTATATTTCCTTTATTGAAAAAGCCATGGGTGAGGAAAGTGCTTATCGGATGAGTATCCGTCCTTATGGGGCAATCTGCTGCAATAACTTTATGTAACCGTAATATTTTACCGAAGTTGTTAAGAAAGTTTGCTGTTTCCAGGGAAAATTGACGGGAAACCGTCAGCTTTTCTTAAACACCTGGAGAAAAAAATATGGTATCATAGAATCATCTTCAATGGCTGTGCATTGTCAGCGGAAGAAGTTTACAGTTTACAGCTTACAGTTTACAGATTATCGTTTGCCGTGAACAAGTGTAAACCGCAGCATCTGCAGTAAACATGCATGAACAGGAACGAATGAGGTGATGAGATGATTAACCAGTTAAAGAAAAGTTGTTATGAAGTATTTTTTTCTATTGGAGGTTACCGTCTGCAGGAGAGGGCTTTAGAAAATCAGCTCAAAAAGGAAGTTCGCCGTCTGGTTCGCGAAAAGCAGTCGGCATAGAGAATAAAGCCTGAGGATCGGGAACGAGCCAAAGACAGGAGAGGGGGCTTTTGCAGCTATTTTGCAGAGCCTCTTTCTTTTATACATTTTTTCTGACTTTCTGCTTATATTATACTAACTGCCCAAACAGGAAAAAGAGGAGAAAGTTATGAACCCAATGTTTCACGCGCTTGAAACGCCCAGTGTTCCCCAGCCAACCCCGCAAAATAGTCAGAATACAGGCTTTCTGCAAATCCATGTGGTGTCGATCCAGAATCATTTTCCCATCCGGAATGCCACTGTCAGGATTTCTCCTGCAAAAGAGAATACGGAAGTATTAGAAGAACTGAAAACCAATACTTCCGGGCAGACGCCGGAGATCGCCCTCCCGGCTCCTCCGGAGAGCATCAGCCTGGATGCATCGGCGGCGATCAACGAACGGCCCTATGCCGAATATGACCTTCGTATTGAAGCGCCGGGATTTCAGCCGGTGGATATCTCCGGAACAGAAGTGATTTCCGGGTCAACGGCAATCCAGCCGGTAAGCATGACCCCCGTGGAGGAGGAAACCTCTGCCCAGGAGGAGATTGTTATTCCCGATCACACCCTGTACGGGGTTTATCCGCCAAAGATTGCCGAGCCGGAGATTAAGCCTGTGGCGGAAAGCGGGGAAATCGTGTTAAGCCGCGTGGTGGTTCCGGAAACCATTATTGTCCATGACGGCGTTCCCAGTGACCGTTCGGCGAAAAACTATTATGTGCCTTACCGGGATTATATTAAAAATGTAGCCTCCAGCGAGATTTACTCGACCTGGCCGGAATCGACGATTATCGCCAACGTCCTGGCCATTATGTCTTTTACCTTAAATCGGGTATACACGGAGTTTTACCGGAACCGGGGCTATGATTTTACGATTACTTCTTCAACCGCCTTTGACCACAAGTGGATCTACGGAAGAAATATTTTCCAGAGCATCAGTCTGGTGGTGGATGAAATCTTTGATAATTATTTATCACGCCCGGATGTCCGCCAGCCGATCCTGACCCAGTACTGTGACGGGAAGCGTGTTCAGTGCGAAAACTGGATGACGCAGTGGGGGAGCTGCAGTTTAGGCGAGCAGGGTTACAGCGCGATTCAGATTCTGCGGTATTTTTACGGGGATTCGATTTATATTAATACTGCAGAGGAAATTTCCGGGATTCCCGCTTCCTGGCCGGGCTATGATCTGACGATTGGTTCAAGCGGGCCGAAGGTACGCCAGCTTCAGGAGCAGCTCGACGCCATTGCCACGGTCTATGCTTCCATCCCCAGAGTTACCCCGGACGGTGTATACGGCCCGGCCACGCAGCAGGCGGTTTCGACCTTCCAGTCGGTGTTTGGTCTGCCGCAGACCGGGGTGGTGGATTTCCGTACCTGGTACCGCATTTCTCATATTTATGTCAGTGTAACGAGAATAGCAGAACTGGACGGATAAAATTGCGATAGATTGCGGTAAGGTTATACCGATGCGGGTGGGAGCAGGATTTTGGGCGTTATTGTTTGCCGCAGCAAGTGCAAAGAACTGTGGAAACAATAACGCCAGGCTATCCCCCGGATTTTGATAAAGGATAAATGATTGATTTACCTTTGGCAGTATGTTATACTGGGGTTAATTTATGGCAGAAGAGAAAATAAAAAATACCTGGAAAGTGAGTGGGACCGGTAATGAAAAAGGCAGATAAAAAGAAGGCAGAGGAATTTGCAGGAGTAATGCAGCGTGCGCATGTTATGGTAAAAAAGATGCTGGAAGCGAATAACCGCGCTTCGGCTCTTGAACTTTTGGAACAATGTCAGAATTATGCAATCAGCCTGGGACAGCAGATTGAATCGGTGGAAGGGGAAGGCTTTGTAACCGTTACCCTGCTGGAAGGCTATTGTGAGCAGGTTTATCAGATTTATGAAGAGGTGTTAAATCTTCCCCGGCTGAATGCAAATGCCGTACACAACCGTCTGTCGAAAGAACTGATTAAGGTGGGCAACAGCATCCGAAACGATATCCGTGTGCGGACGGAGGCAGTTTTTTTGCCCTACAAGGCTTCCATGTGGGATTCGTTAGAGAGTGTGTGGCGGGCTGCCGATGAAGATCCGGACTGCGATGCCTATGTTATTCCCATTCCCTACTATGATAAGAACCCGGACGGGAGTTTCCGTCAGGTGCATGATGAGAGGGACCAGTATCCGGAAGACGTTCCGATTACAAACTTTGAAGAGTATGATTTTGCCGAACGGCGTCCGGATATGATCTTTATCCATAATCCGTATGACGACTGCAACTATGTAACCAGTGTGGCTCCGTTTTTCTATGCCAAAAACTTAAAGCAGTTTACGGACAAGCTGGTCTATATTCCCTACTTTGTTCTGGGAGAGATTGATCCGGACAATGAGGAGGCGTTAAAGGGAATCGAGCATTTCTGCGTTACGCCGGGGGTTCTGTATGCGGACAAGGTTATTGTCCAGTCCGAGGCGATGCGCCGTGCTTATATTAAGGTGCTGACCAAGGCCGCGGGAAAGCACACCAAAAAGCACTGGGAGGAACGGATTCTGGGAACGGGTTCTCCGAAGATGGATAAGGTTTTAAATACAAAGAGGGAAGATATAAAGATTCCTCCGGAATGGATGAAGATTCTCCAGAAACCGGACGGAAGCTTAAAGAAGGTCATCCTGTACAATACGGGGCTTACGGCATTTCTCCAGCAGGGGGAACAGAGCCTGAAAAAAATCCGGGATGTCTTTCGGATATTCTATGAGAACCGTGAGGAAGTGGCACTTTTATGGCGCCCGCACCCTCTGCTTTTGGAAACCATTCATTCCATGCGTCCGCAGCTTCAGGCGGAGTACGAGGGGATTGTTGATAAGTACCGTAATGACGGATGGGGGATTTATGACGACACGGCGGATTTGGACAGAGCCATTGCCCTTTGTGATGCCTATTACGGCGACGGCAGCAGTGTCGTGCAGCTCTGCCAGGAGGCCGGCAAGCCAGTGATGATTCAGGATGTACAGATCATCAGTGAGGAAGAGGAGGTTTATTCGTCCTGAGAAAACGAAATACGATCGACAAAAAAAGCCATCCGGGGATGGCTTTTTTGTTAATCACACTTAACAAATATAACTTACTTCAACTAACTATCACTGACGATGTATATTGAAAAAGGTACACTGTAATTTTATGATTATAATTTGGTAACGTTGGTAGCCTGCGGGCCTTTTGCACCGTTTACTACGTCGAATTCAACCTGAGCGCCTTCGTCTAAAGACTTAAAGCCTTCCATGTTTAATCCGGAGTAGTGAACGAATACATCGTTTCCCTGTTCGTCGGAAATAAATCCGTAACCCTTTTGGTTGTTAAACCACTTAACTGTACCTTTCATGATGATACCTCCAAAAAAATAAAAAAAATAAATAGGTCGGTCACTTCTTCTGTGACTGCCTTAAGGATACCATAGTTTTCCTGTGAAGTCAAATCATTTTGAATAATTTTATGAAAATATTCTGAAAAAATCGTAATCTTCGTATATAATATGGAAATCGGTCTAAAAATTATTCCAATTACTTCCAAAATAGCCTAAAATTGGGAACAATTAGAGAAATTTGGAAATCGATTTTTATGGATTTTTTTGTTACCGTGAGCACAGGGAAACAAAAACCGTTCATACGACCAGGATAAAAAAGATTCTTGGAAAGTCTTTTATGCTGTTGAGGGATATGGTATACTTTTCAAAGAGGCTTCTTAAATTAAAGAAGTTTCTTATCAGGGATAGGACAGAAAAAATTGAAAGAGCAAAGATAAAGAGGTTTGGCCATGGATGTAAGAAATATAGGAAGACATTTTTATACAATAACGCAGCATAAGCTTCTGGTTATGCGGGAGTGTTTTAAACTGGGGCTTTACTGGCAGGGACTGCTTCATGATTTGTCAAAGTACAGTCCTTCGGAATTCTGGACCGGGGTGAAATATTACCAGGGAAACCGCAGTCCTAATGCAGCGGAGCGGGAGGCGATAGGCTTTTCCGTGGCATGGCTCCACCACAAGGGCAGGAATAAACATCATTTTGAGTACTGGATTGACTTTTCTAATGATCGCACAAAAGGTCTGGTGGGAAATAAGATGCCGTTAAAGTATGTTGCGGAGATGGTTTGTGACCGGATTGCCGCCTGCAAGGTTTACCGGGGAGAAAACTATAGCAGCGGTGCGGCATGGGAATACTATGCATTTACGAAGCCCTATATTACTCCGCTTCTTCACCCGGAAACGCAGGCACTATTAGAAAGACTTCTTTGGATGCTGAAAGAAAAGGGAGAGGAACAGACCTTTGCCTACATCCGCAGGCTGTTAAAGAAAGGGACTTACGGGAAAGCGGGAACCTGCAAAAAGCAGAAAGTGAAAAAATAGCAGGAACCTGAAAAAACAAAAAGTGCAAAAATAGCAGGAACCTGAAAAAACAAAAAGTGCAAAAATAGCAGGAACCTGAAAAAACAGAAAGCAGCAAAACACAGGAACCTACGAAAATACAGGAAGCGTAAGGAAAAGCTGACGAATGAAGGTATCCGCAGCCGATAAATCGGAAAAACATTCCGCGCTGTATTCGGCATAGCAGGGGCGGCTCTTATAGGCATGCTGAAAAGCCGGCAGATAAAGATTTTCCGGCTGGGGAAAAAACTGCCCGGTTTTTCGGGTATAACAGGTTTTGGGCGTGGCTTTTTTTCGGGCATCTCTGGCTACATAGTTTCCCACGCTTTTATGGACAGCCATATCTTCAAAGGGCAGGTAATAATAATTCTGGACATCCGGATAAAAATATTTCATTTCCCCGCAGTACACGGGAAGGGTAACGAGGATTTGTTTGTCGTTTCCCTCAATGGCAAAAAACGGGCCTTCCAAGTAAAAGGGAACCGGAAATAGAACAGGGCTCTGGTAATAAAGCTTAAGGCTAGAGCCGTTTCCCTCCCTGATTTTTTCCGTTTCTTCGATGCCGTGTCCGGTCAGGGAAAAGGAAAGCCCGGGAAGCTTTGTATATATTAAAAGGGGAAGGATCTGCGCCAGTCCGCAAAGGTCTTCCTGATTGTGCAAAAGAAGCAGGTTGAGCAATGCATTTCTGGGTGAGGAACAGTAATCCTGGTAGGCAGCGATTAACTGCCGCCCGGTAAAATCTTCCTCACGGCGGATGGAAAGAAATGTTTCCACAGCTTTTTGCTTTAATGCGGGCATGGAGAGTGCCCCCTTCCAGGGACGGATTTTCCGGTAAAGGTCAATACTTTGGACTTCGGACAGCGGACAGTCCAGGTGATAAAGCTTGCAGCGGCTGCGGATAAAGGAAAGATCGAAGGCGTCGCCGTTGTAGTGAATAAGTGCTTTGCAGGGTTTAAGAAAAGCAAAAAAAGAGCCAAGCAGCAGAACTTCATCTTCCGGCTTTTCGCCAAACCACTGTATCATCTGCCAGGAGGGAGTTTCGGCTGCGGAAGAAGTTTCGCCGGAAGGCAGAGTTTCAACGGAAGACCGTTTTTCATAAGAGGGCAGAGTTGCGGCTGCGGAAGATAATTTGCAGTAAAGGCAGCCGATAAGGTAGATCTGTGCCGAATCCGGGGAAAATCCCGTGGTTTCGATGTCAAAAAACAGGATTTTATCCAAAGAAGCATCGGTGTCTAAGAGAACCGAGATTTCTAGAGGAAAAGCAGGGGTAATCCGGGAAGCTGAGTGAATGATTTTCATAGGGAAATATGGACTCCTTTCAGGAAAATTATAAGCGATTATCGAAAAACTGTAAAGCGAATGTTTGTTCGCAAATACTTGCAGAGTTTTGGCGGCTGTGTTATGATAGGGGCAGGGCAGAGAAAAAATAGAGATAAAAAGCCGAATAGAAAAGCAGAAAAAGCAAAAAGCGAAAAAAGCAGATAAGAAAATCATGGAAGTTTTGGAGAGATAACCGTTATGATTGCATTTGTCAAAGGGATATTGGTGAGTAAGGAAGAGGACTGCGTGGTTGTGGAGGCAGGGCCGGTGGGGCTGGAAATCCGGGTTCCGCTGTCGGTGCTGGAGGCGCTTCCATCACTTGGGGAGGAAGTAAAGCTTTACACGTATTTTCAGGTTCGTGAAGACGGGATGAGCCTGTACGGGTTTTTGACTCCGCAGGATAAACGGATATTTAAGCAGCTTTTAGGGGTGAACGGCGTGGGCCCTAAGGCAGCGCTGGCGGTTTTGTCGTCCGTATCCTTAGAGGATCTGCGGATAGCCCTGGTTTCGGAGGATGCCAAGGCGATTGCGAAAGCTCCGGGAATCGGACTTAAGACAGCACGGCGGATCATCCTGGATATGAAGGATAAGATTTCCATGGATCAGCTGACGGAAAGCTGGCTGGCAGCAAATAGAGCCGGGGGAGCCGATGAGAAAACAGCGGATGACGGGCTTGCCGGTGCAGCCAAGGAAGCCGTGCAGGCGCTGGCTGCCTTAGGCTACAGTATGGCAGAAGCTTCCAAGGCGGTAAAGAAGGTAGAACTGACCGAAGGGATGACGTCAGAGGATGTGCTGAAGGCATCGCTTAAGTTTCTGGCCTTTATGTAGAAAGATCGTTTGGATAATGAATAAAGTCCGGTTACAGTCTGAAAGAATAGTGAATAAAGAAAGCAGGAAAAAGGAAAACTATGGGCAGCAATGGGCAGCGGCGAGTGATTAATACAGATATTACTCCGGAAGATCAGAAGATTGAGAGCAGCCTTCGGCCGCAGATGCTGAAGGATTATATTGGACAGGAAAAGATTAAGTCGAATTTAAAAGTATATATTGACGCAGCAAAATCCAGGGGGGAATCTCTGGATCATGTGCTGTTTTACGGGCCTCCGGGACTGGGCAAGACCACCCTGTCCTGCATTATTGCCAATGAAATGGGCGTAAATATTAAGATAACTTCCGGTCCGGCGATTGAAAAACCCGGGGAGATTGCCGCAGTATTAAATAATCTTCAGGAAGGCGATGTTTTGTTTGTCGATGAGATTCATCGGTTAAACCGCCAGGTGGAGGAGGTTTTATATCCGGCGATGGAGGACTTTGCCATCGATATTATGCTGGGAAAGGATTCCTCGGCGCGATCCATACGTCTGGATCTGCCGCATTTTACTTTGGTGGGAGCGACGACCAGGGCAGGGCTTTTAACCGCTCCTCTGCGGGATCGGTTTGGGGTGGTGCAGAAGCTGGAGTTTTATACGCCGGAGGAGCTGACCACCATTATTATTCGGTCGGCAGGGGTTTTACAGGTGGAGATTGACGAGGAAGGGGCTAGGGAGCTTGCGAAGCGTTCACGGGGGACGCCGCGTCTGGCAAACCGTCTGTTAAAGCGTGTGCGGGACTTTGCTCAGGTAAAGTATGATGGAGTAATTACCAAAGAGGTTGCAGATTTTGCGCTGGATATTTTGGATGTGGATAAGCTGGGATTAGATCAGAACGACAGGAACATCCTTCTGGCAGTGATTGAGAAGTTTTCCGGCGGACCGGTGGGGCTGGATACTCTGGCAGCGGCACTGGGCGAAGATGCAGGGACGCTCGAGGATGTGTATGAGCCTTATCTGCTGATGAACGGGCTGATTAACCGGACGCCGCGGGGAAGGGTAGCGACCAGGCTGGCTTATCGTCATCTGGGGCTGGGGCTGTAGACATAGTAGACACAGTGCTAACAAGCAGGCAGAGCAAACACAGGGATAACAAGCAGACAGAGTGAATACATTAAAGACAATAAAATAACAATTATGTATTGCCGAATGGTGCGGAAGATACCGTTCGGCAATATTTTTTTGTTTCTTTGTATATTTTGTATGCGTTAAATATTGTTTAAAAACTATCAATAAAACAATTATGATATAAAATAAAACAAAATAAATATATTTGGTATTGACAAAAGTTATATTTTGTTATATATATGTATTATAAAAACAAGGAGGGTAATCGTTATGGAACCTAAGCAGATTATTGAAGCAATTAAAAAGGAAGTACCAGCAGTAAAATCCGTATATTTTGTAGGCTGTGGAGCTTCTAAAGCAGAACTTTATCCGGGCAAATATTTCCTGGAAGCTAATGCAAGGAATATTCGGGTAGGACATTACACCGCAAATGAGTTCCTTCATGCTACACCAGTAGCTGTGGACGAAACTGCAATTGTTGTTACCTGTTCTCTGGGCGGGACTACACCGGAAACCGTAGCAGCCTCCAAAAAAGCCATGGAACTGGGCGCAAAGGTTATCGCCGTAACTCATGTGGACGGCTCACCTCTGGCAAAGAATGCGCACTATGTTATTCTTCACGGATTTGAAAAGAATTATGCGGCAAAACTGGAGAAGATGACGAATGTTCTTTCCCTGGCTGTAGAGATTCTTAACCAGTATGAGGGCTACGACCGTTACGACGATATGCAGACAGCCTTTGGAAAGATTTATGACCTGATTGAAAAGGCAGTATCCTTTGTTGTTCCGGCAGCAAAGAATTTTGCCGAGGACTATAAAGACGCACCAGTTGTCTATGTGATGAGTTCCGGCGCTACCCAGGAAGTTGCCTATGCCTTCTCGATTTGCCTGTTAATGGAAATGCAGTGGGTGAACTCCGGCTCCTTCCACGACGGTGAATTCTTCCACGGCCCATTTGAGATTGTAGAGAAGGATGTTCCGTTCATCCTGTTAATGAATGAAGGCCGCACCCGTGCCTTAGATTCCCGCGCTCTGGATTTCTTAAACCGTTTCCAGGCAAAGACTACTGTTTTAGACGGCAAGGATTTCGGTCTTGCATCCGAGGTTCCGGCTTCCGTTGCCGAGTACTTTAACCCGATGGTGCTTTCCGCTGTTTTACGTGTATATGCAGAGCAGCTTGCCATTGTAAGGAACCATCCTCTGACCCAGAGAAGGTATATGTGGAAGCTTGAATATTAATACAATATTAATACAAGATAAGAATAAAGAAATGAACAATAAAGAAACAGGGAGATTCATCCATGAAGAAGCAAATACAGAGGGAAACCTCGAACATGTTTTGGGCAATTTTGGGTGTTGCCTGTTATGCGGCAGCTTACCGGTGGTTTCTGGTTCCAGTCGATCTTTACAGCGGCGGTTTTACGGGAGTTTCCCAGTTGGTAAAACTTTTGCTGGAGGAAGGCTTGGGTCTTCATGTGCCGGAGAGCATTGACCTGACGGGCATTATTCTCTGGTGCATTAATCTCCCTCTGTTTCTCTTGGGCTATAAGAGCATTGGAAAAAAATTTTTGTACCGGACGATTGTGGCGGTCTGTATCCAGTCACTGCTTTTAACCTTTATTCCTGCTCCGAAGGAGCCGCTGTTAAGTGACCTGCTGTTAAACTGTATCGTGGGCGGTGTTTTATCCGGAGTAGGTGTGGGAATTACGCTGCGCGCAGGGGGATCGGGCGGCGGAACAGATATCGTGGGTATGTATTGTGCGAAAAACTACCCTGAATTTGGCGTGGGCAAACTCAGTGTAATCATGAATATCTGCATTTATTCCATTGCCGCCATGCGCTATGATGTCGAGGTAGCTGCCTATTCCATGGTATTTTCCATTGTGGCAGGGATTATGGTCGATCGGGTGCATGAGCAGAATATTAAGGTATCCGTATTTGTGGTGACGAAGGATAAGACTCTGGGCGAGAAAATTAACCGGGCTGTGGTGCGGGGCGTGACCAGTTGGAAAGCCTGGGGAGAGTACAGCCACTCGGAAGAAGTGGTACACATGGTCGTGATTAATAAATATGAACTGCATATTTTAAAGAAACTTATCCGTCAGGAAGATCCTCATGCTTTTGTGCAGGTGATATCGCCGGATACAATTTTAGGAAACTTTGAAAAACGTCTGGAAGTGCAGTAAGAGCTGCAGAAAAGATGTTATTGTTCACCTAGGTCTGTGCACTTGCTGCGCTGACCATAGGAATAGTAACGAAAAGATTGACAAATCAAGGAGGAAAGACATGTTTAATTTTGATGAAGCAAAGATAAGACAGGAACACCAGAACGGAGTAGATATTATTCCGCAGGTAGAAAAGTTTGTGGATCAGGTGTGCAGTGACGGCTATTCCAATATTTTTTATATCGGAATCGGCGGGACTGTATTGTATGCAAACCAGATGATGCACATTGCCAAGCAGCTGGGTTCAACCCTTCCTCTTTACATTGAAAATGCAGCAGACTTTAACCTGGTAGGCAATCCTTTCTTTAATGAAAAGTCGATTGTTATTATCGAGTCTATTTCCGGAGATACCAAGGAAGTGGTGGAAGCCGTAGATAAGGCACATCAGGTCGGCGCAAAGGTTATCGGCTATGTGGAAAAAGAAGGGACACCTCTGTATGAGAAGAGTGATTATCTGGTAACCACTGTGGGCGGAGGCTATTATTTCTGGTATACCGTAACCCTGCGCTTCTTAAAGAATGCAGGCCAGTTTGACAAGTATGATCAGTTTATGAAGGAAATCGTACATATGCCGGATGCTGTTGTACAGATTTATAAGGATGCCGACGAGGATGCAAAGGCTTATGCCGAGCAGTACTGCGATGAACCTATCACCTATCTGGTTGGTGCCGGAAACCTGGAAGACTGGGCAACCTGCTATGGCATGTGCATTATGGAAGAGATGCAGTGGATGCGCACAAGACCGATTTCCGCAGCAAACTTCTTCCATGGGACACTCGAAGTTATTGAGAGGGATATCCCGGTAATGCTGATTAAGGGCGAAGATATGGCCAGGCCGCAGATGGATCGCGTAGAAAAATTCGTTAATACCATCAGCGCCAAGGTATTCGTATTTGATACAAAGAAATTCAAGCTGGATGGAATCAGCGATGAGTTCCGCGGTATGCTTTCGCCAATCGTTATGCGTTCGGCATTCCAGCGTCTGAATGTTCATCTGGAGCATTGCCGCAGACATCCTCTGGCAATCCGCAGATATTATCGCAGACTAGATTATTAATCATTGCTGTTTTGTGACTGTGCAGAGGGGGATGTTCGTGAGAAGATCCCGCACAGAAGACATCATTCGTTGAGAATTCACGGAAAATCGCGAAAACCAATGGCATAAATTCATCCTTTATGTTATGATATTTTTAATTATAGATACAATTTAAGGCATACAGGTATAGTTTTGTATTAGACATAGCATTGTTTGTATGTTTTTAGGTTACTGTTTACGTAGGTCTGCGCATGTGAACGGTAATGTTCTTAGAAAGGATGGGTTGTTATGGCAGAAGTTGTACGGGATACGGTAATCCCCCTCTACATGCAGATTGCAGAGGATATCAAGTCAAAAATTGAGAGGAAAGAACTGGAGGCAAATGCAAGGATTCCCACGGAGTTGGAATTAAGTGAGGCTTACGGCGTCAGCAGGATTACGATCCGTAAAGCGCTGGAACTTTTGGTGGAGGATGAAATTCTGGTTCGCCGACAGAGAATCGGAACCTTTGTTTCGGATAAAAAAGTGTCAAGGAGTTTAAATAGTTTTATGGGATTTTCACAAAGCTGTGAAATGTCCGGGGGCAGGCCGGGAACAAAGTTTTTATCGGCGGAACTGGTCAAGGCAAAGACATCCGATGTCAAGGCGCTCCGTCTTTCTGAGGAGGATAAGGTTATCCGTATCCGCCGGCTCCGCTATTGCAACGATATTCCGGTGATTTTGGAAGAGAATCATTTTCCGAAGAAGTTTGCCTATCTTCTGGCGGAGGATCTGAACCGTTCCCTGCACCAGATTTTACAGGAACACGGGATTATTCTGGATAACGGAGAAAAAACCATCGGTGTCTGCTATGCCACGAAGGAAGAGGCGGAACATCTGGAGATTAAAGAGCATGACGCACTGATTATGTCGAAGGATATCGCCTATGATGTTGACGGGGAACCTGTATATAACGGCAAGGAAATTATCAATGCTGACCGCTATGAATATAAGATACTGACAAGCAATACGATAAAAAAAGGGTGAAGCGATGTATAAAGTTAGTTCAAAGCAGATTGCGGTAATGAATATTCAGTATAAGTATTTTCCGCTGACGAAATTTTTAAATGATGCAGTGAAAAATGGCGTGAAAAATATAGAATTATGGGGTGCTGCACCGCATTTCCACATGGAAGACATGACCTACAGGGAGATTCTTAACGTGCGCCGTGAGATTGAACGGCGCGGGCTGCATCTGGTATGCTTTACACCGGAGCAATGTGTCTATCCGATTAACCTGGCAGCACCGGGCAGGGATGCCAGGCGGCGAAGCGTGAAGTTTTTTGAAAACAGCATACGGGCAGCAGGGGAGCTGGGCTGTAAAAAGGTGCTTGTGACATCAGGAACCGGGTATTTTGACGGGAGCGATCAGGAAGAAGCCTGGAAGCGATCGGCAGAAAACCTTGCCGGTCTGGGCGATATGGCAGAGCACTATGGGATAACGCTGGCTCTGGAAGTTCTGCGCAGGGACGAGAGCAACCTGGTTTACGATTTGTCCTCGCTTCAGAAGATGCTTAACGAATTAAATCATGCGTCTATTGGCGGGATGATCGACACCATTCCCATGGCACTGGCAAAGGAAAGTCCTGCGATGTATCTGAAGGCTCTGGGGGAAAGACTGGTTCATGTGCATTTTATCGACGGCGCACCGAAAGGGCATCTGGCCTGGGGTGACGGGGTGCTGGATATGAAGCAGTATCTGAAGGAATTTGCAGACTTTGGGTACAGCGGGTATTTATCCCTGGAAATCACCGACGGAAGGTATTTTATGGAGCCGTCTGTGTCTGTGGAGCAGAGTATCCGCAAACTGCGGGAAGCCTTGCCGGAATGAAGTTTCAAGCACAATCCAGCACAAGAAAACGTGTATAATCGATTAGAATGGGTAAAAAGCTTGTTTGGGAAATCCTGGCAGGCTTTTTTTCGTTACGGTTCACATATTCACAGCAATATTTTTTCTTTTCCAAAATATGTAATGGATTATTTGGCAAATAACCATAAAAATTGGGAAAAATGACAAGAGGATATTAGTCTGAAATAAACATTACTGAAAAAAAGCAAAAAAATACGTAACAAATACTTGATTATTTGTAATATTTATGGTATAACAAAATAGTACAAATAAACAACGCAGGCAAACCATAAGATAATACATGGAGGAAACTATGATTAAGGTATTAGGCATTGGAGATAATGTGTGTGACAAATATCTGCACATTAAAACCATCTATCCGGGAGGAAATGCACTGAACATCGCTGTATTTGGGAAGTTTCTGGGGGCCGAAGCCGCTTACCTAGGAACCTTGGGCGATGATGAGGTAGGACAGCATGTCTATTCGGTTGTCAGAGAACTGGGCATTGATTTATCGCACTGCCGGATGGAAGAAGGAGAGAACGGATGTGCCAGGGTTCGTCTGGTGGATGGCGACCGGGTCTTTTTACAGGGAAACCGGGGCGGAATAGCAAGGATAAAGCCACCGGTGCTGACAAAACTTGACGAAGATTATATTTCCGGTTTTGACCTAGTGCATACAAGCATCTACAGCTACATGGAATCCGAACTTCCAAAGATAAGACGGGCAGGAAAGTTTGTGTCCATGGATTTCTCCAACCATTACGATGAAGCATATTTAAAGCGGTGCTGCCCTTATATTGACTGTGCGGAAATTTCCTGCGGGGATATGCCGGAAGAGGAAATCAAGAAGACGATGGAGCAAATCCTTTCCTTTGGATGCAGAAAGATGGTGATTGCCACCAGAGGAAGTAGGGGAGCCTGTGTGCTGGTCGGCGGAAAGTTTTATGAGCAGTCCTCTTATCTGGTGAAAGCAAAAGATACCATGGGGGCAGGAGATTCTTTTATTACCAGCTTCTTGGTAAACTATCTGGAAGGAAGTCCGGCGGCCGTGGATTTTGGGGAAAGCAGCGGAAAGCGGGGAATTGTCAAGGCTGAAGAATACCTGGATGAGCTGATTCGGCTAAGCCTCTATCGGGCGGCTGTATTTGCCTCCGGACAGTGCCAGAGGGACGGTTCCTTTGGCTATGGCAGGGAAGTAGAACTTACCGACAAAGATGTGGAAATTATGGAAAGCAATGAGTTATTAAGAATGGGAAGCTAATTTTTGCTGCTTCTGCGGGGTAGATGCGCAAAAATAGTGATAAAAAGCTTGCTGTGAACATGCAGACAGCAGTGCCGAAAAAGCCCGGATTAGGCCGGGGAGGATGTGGAAAGGAGAGGAATTAATGAAAAAAACATGGATGAAAAAGATGGTTAGTACAGTTCTTGCCGGAGCGATGGTTCTTTCGATGGCAGCCTGCGGCGGTGGCGGCGGGGAGTCAGCACCGACTACGGCAGCAGCAGGGGGCGGTTCTGGTGACAGCACACAGGCGGCACCGGCAGCGGACGGGGAGCAGAAGGTGATTAAGTTTATGCACCGCTTCCCAGATGAGCCATATAACAGCTTTATTGAGTCAAAGCTTCATGAGTATGAGGCTTCCCACCCGGACATTAAATTTGAAATTACCAGTGCGCAGAACCAGGAGTACAAGGAGAAGATTAAAGTTGTTGTCGGCGGAGATGATACGCCGGATATCTTCTTTAGCTGGGTAGGTGATTTTACAGAAAGATTTATCCGTGAAGGGCTGATTTTAGACTTAAAGCCCTATCTGGATGCCGATCCGGAGTGGAAGGATTCCCTGATTGAGTCCCAGATCAATGAATACACGAACAAGGACGGCATGGTTTATGGTATTCCGTTCCGTTTAGACTGCAAGCTGTTCTTCTACAACAAGACCATCTTTGACGAGCATGGACTGACAGCGCCGACAACCTGGGATGAACTGATTTCCTGCTGTGAAACCTTAAAGGCAGCCGGAATTACCCCGATTGCTTACGGCAACCAGGAACCATGGTCGGCTTCCCACTACATGGGAACTTTAAATCAGATCTTTGTTCCGGATGACGTAAGAGCAAAGGACTATGACCCGACCAGCGGTGAGTTCACCGATCCGGGCTACATTGAAGCATTAGAGCATTACCAGCAGCTTCTGCCCTATATGACCGAGAATCCTAACGGTGTTAAGCCGGATATGTCCAGAACAAACTTCGTTATGGAACTTGGGGCAATGTACTATGCAGAGCTGATTGAAATTCCTTACATCAAGATGGATAACCCGGAGATGGAATTCGGTATGTTTAACTTCCCTAAGGTTGAGGGAGCAAAAGGAAACCAGGATATCTTAACCGGCGTTCCGGAAGGCTTTGTTGTTTCTTCCAAGACAAAATATCCGGATGAGTGTGTGGAATTCCTGAAATGGTTTTTAGGCAAGGAAGTCGGAACACAGCAGTGCCAGGAAATCGGCTGGTTCAACGGTGCAAAGGGAACAACCGAAGGCTTAACCGACCAGGCTCTGTTAGACGGTTATCAGGCCGTTATGGATGCCAAGGCGATGAGCGCATGGCTGGACAATGCCCTGTACTCCACCGTTTGCGACGAATATCTGACCGCAGTTTCTGACTTGACGAATGGAGATATCACGCCGCAGCAGGCTATGGAGAGAATTCAGGCGAAGGCAAAAGAAGCACAAACACTTGTTTCTACCGGTTCCGGTCAGTAACAGATAAAAAACAGGTAATCGTTTCGCTGCTGTGAATGAGTGACAGTAAAGTTACGGTGAACAGGAATATAGTTTAGGTAGGCAGGTTCCGACAGCAGAACCTGCCTATCTTGAAAACGATTTTGGAAAAGGGAAGGTGAGAGAATGAGAACAAAGAAAAGTACCCCGTATCTGTATATGCTGCCCGGAGTCTTTATGGTGTTGTTTTTTGTCTATATTCCGGTATTAATGAATATTGGATACAGCTTTTTCAGGCTGTCCTCCTACTCCGCAAGTGCAACATTTGTCGGTGTGGATAATTACCGGAGATTTTTTTCGGACAGCGTACTTCCGATTATGCTCAGGAACAATATAGCCTACTGTATTATTTCCCTGATTGTACAGGTGGGCTTTGGTACGGTGATGGCTCTGATTCTGGAGAGCAGTGCCATCGCGGAACGAATGAAGGGGTTTTTCCGGAACCTGTATTATATTCCGGCTCTGATTTCCCTGACTGCTGTGGGTCTTATGTTTACATTTATCTATGAACCGAACCTTGGTTTTATTAACAGCCTGTTAAAATCTCTGGGTATGTCTACTTACGGATGGCTTGGAGATGCTAAGATGGCGATTTACTGTATTATTGCTATGAGCCAGTGGCAGTTTACCGGCTATATTACCCTGCTTATGGTTGTTGCCTTCCAAAATGTTCCACAGGATTACCTTGAGGCAGCGGCAATCGACGGTGCCGGTCCTATCCGCAGGGCGATCAGCATTATGCTGCCCCAAGCCAAAGAACAGCTTCTGGTATGTACGATTATCACCGTTATTGGTGCGTTTAAGCTGTACACGGAAGTGTATGCCACTACAGGCGGCGGCCCGGGAAATAATTCACAGGTACTTGGACTGTTCTTGTATCAGCAGGCATTTCTGCATGATGATTTAGGTATGGCAGCAGTGACCGGCGTATTTATCTTTGTGATTACGGTGACACTGTCCATTATTCAGATTCGTGTCACCAGATCCGGCCAGCAATAGAAGGAGGTTAGGAAGGATGAAAAAAAACATAACGAAAGTTTTGCTGAATCTGCTCTGTATAGTCCTTGCCATTATTATCGTGGCACCTCTGGCCTGGATTTTATTAAACTCATTTAAGACAAATAAGGAATTATTTAAAGATTCCCTGGCTTTTCCAGAGGTGTGGCAGTTTGCCAATTATGTGAAGGCATGGAACCTTGGTCTTTATAAGTATTTCGGAAACTCTTTATTTGTCAGCGTGCTTTCTCTGTGCGGGATTTTAGCCTCCTCGTCTTTTCTGGCTTATGGCCTGACCCGCTTCAGAGCAAAGGGCAGCAATATTATCTTTATTATCGTATTAGGCGGCATGGCTTTATCCGAGCAGGTTGCCTTGGTGCCGCTGTATAAGATTCTGCGGACGCTGAAAATCTATGATACGTATTGGGCAGTTATTTTACCATACATTGCTTTTAGAATTCCGTTCACGGTATTTTTAATGCGGGCGTATTTTATCTCGATTCCGGTGGAACTTGAAGAGGCGGCCGTGGTGGACGGCTACAACAGCCTGCAGATTTTTATGAAGATTATCCTGCCCATCAGCAAGCCAATCTTTGCTTCCTGTGCCATAGTTAATCTGAACTTTGTGTGGAATGAGTTCTTATTTGCTAATGTATTCTTAAACAACAAGGCACTCCAGACGATTCCGATTGGACTGATGACCTTTAAGGGCGATTTAAAGGTTGACTATACGACGACACTTGCAGGGCTAATGATTGCGTCGGCACCGCTGATTATCTTGTTTATCTGTATGTCCAGGCAGTTCGTGCGCGGCCTTACCAGTGGTGCAGTAAAAGGTTAAACTAGAGAGTGTGTGTGAAAATGGCAGTGAAAGATTATAGAGAGTGTGTGTGAAAATGGCAGTGAAAGCGTTAATTTTTGATATGGACGGAGTGATTGTCGATACGGAGCCGCACAATATGCAGAGGGTCTACGGTTATGTAAAGTCATTCCGTCCCGACACGCCCATAGAGGAAATGTATCAGATTGTGGGTCGGACGAGAACAGATGTGTGGACCAGAATTGCCGGGATTATCGGTGAAGGGAAGGGCTGGGAAGAAACACAGAAGGATTTTGAGAAGAACTGGAAGCCTTTTCACCCCTATACGGTAACTTATCGGGAGATTTTCCGTGAAGAAACCTTAGGGATTTTGCAGTGGGCAAAGAAAAGGGAGATGCTCACGGCAGTGGCCTCGGCGACGGCCTATGATAAGGTGAAGGAAATCCTTGCCGAAGTAGGGATTCTGCCCTGGTTTGATCTGGTGATCAGCGGGGAGAGTGTGAAAAAAAGCAAGCCAGATCCGGAGATTTATCTAAAGGCAGCAGAACTTCTGGGCGTGCTTCCCAGCGAATGTATTGCTATAGAAGATTCTACCGTGGGTATTACGGCAGCCCACCGCGCAGGGGTTAAGGTCGTGGCGCTGAAAGACGAACGTTTTGATTTTGACCGGAGCCTTGCCGACGGAGAAATTAAAGACCTTGGAGGCTTTTTTGCCTGGGCGGAGAGCTTTGGGGATGGTGCAGGGCAGCGGGCAAACGGTTGAAAAGTAATGATGCAAAATGATGGTTTTTGATAAATTATGGATAAAAGAATGCAGTAAAAAGGACTATTTCCTATAAAAACTGGGAGATAGTCCTTTTTCATTATAGAAACATAGATTGATGAATTTCTTTGACCAAAGAGCGATATAAAGTCCTGCACGATTACTAAAGAAAACAGAAAAAACGCCGATATTTATAAAGAATATCTAATGAGCGGAATGTATAATATGAAACATATAATATAAACGGTGGAAGCGGAACCAGCATTAAATTTTTACTTGGCAGTGAATCTTCCATATGAATAGTGAGGTGAAGAAGTGAGAATTCAACATAATCTTTCTGCGATTAATTCCCAGAGAAATATATCCGCAACGAACCAGACGATGGCAAAAAATCTGGAAAAGCTTAGCTCTGGTTATCGAATTAACCGGGCCGGGGATGATGCTGCCGGGCTTGCCATATCCGAATCCATGCGTTCGCAGATTACCGGGATGAATCAGGGGAAAAGAAACACACAGGACGGAATTTCTCTGGTGCAGACCGTGGAAGGTGCATTGACCGAGGTTCATTCCATGCTGAACCGGATGAAGGGAATGGCTGTGCAGTCGGCAAACGGAACCTATACAGACCTTGAACGCTCCATGCTGGATTCGGAGATGCAGCAGTTAAAGGAGGAGATTAACCGGATTGGTGAATCTACCACTTTCAGCGGTGTGCCTCTTTTTACCAATGGTGGAACGAGCAGGAAGGTGTCAATGACGAGTTTTTACGGATGTACGCTGGATTTGGCGAATGGGGAAGTAAGCGTGAATTATTCCGGCAGTGTGGGTCGTGCTGCAAGCCAAGTATCTTCCAGCGGCGGTTATGATCTTCTGGCGGAGAAAATTGCCACGGAGTATATTCCTAATGCGGCAAAGCAGATTCTTGATACATTTAAGTCTTTGCAAAGTAACCTGAATGGTGAGAAGATTGAGATGGATCTTCTCGTGGAATATATCGACGGACCCAACGGCACGGCAGCTTACGCGAAAGCTTCGTTCTACGCACAGGGCAGGCCGTTTAATATGCAGATTGTTGTCGATACGGCAGATTTTTCGGATGCATCCATTCAAAGCGGAAGTCCGGATGAGGATGCATTAAAATCCACCATTGCCCATGAACTCATGCATTCGGTAATGCAGTATACACTGACGGACGGCATGTTTGGAAGGAATGGGCAGCAAAAGTATCCGGAATGGTTTGTTGAGGGCACGGCACAGCTTGCCGGAGGCGGATTTCCTACCGGGTGGAATAATAAGCTGCAGCAGATTGCCAATCAGCTCACCGGCACGGGCGATAGGTCGCAGGATAATGCGATTGAAAACTATTTAAAAGCCTATGATGTAAAAGAACGGCCCTATGGTCACGGTTATCTGGCGGCTGCTTATATCGGCTATCTGGCAAATGGAGGAAAAAAAACGGTTACAGGTGCGGATATTGCCAGTGGTATGAATAATATTTTTGTGGATCTTTTAACTGGTAAGTCGCTCAATGAAGTATTAAATACACATACTGGCGGAATAATAAAGGATTCTTCTTCTCTGGAAGCTTTATTTGACAATCCAAGTACGGATTTGGTAGAATTTGTCCGGGAACTTTCGATTGCGTCCAAGGGCGGTGCAGGCTCGATTATTACATCATTGCTGAGTACCGGAGGAGCAGGGCTTATTGGAAGTAAGCCTTCGAGTGATTTGGAAGTAAAAAGCTGGAGAGTAGGAGCAGCAGGCAAGCTTTTCTTGTACACCGGGGACGGAAACCAGAGTGTTGAGGTGGAACTGTACCGCCTTGATGATATGGGACTGGGTCTTTCAGGTGCGAATCTGTCCACCCAGGATGACGCAAACAGCAGTGTCAATACGATTGATACGGCGATTGATAAAGTCAGCAAGATGAGAAGCCATTATGGGGCAATTCAAAACCGACTTGAGCATACCTATGCAAATTTAAGTAATACCGTGGAAAACCTTACCGCTGCTGAATCCCGCATCCGGGATGTGGATATGGCATTTGCCATTACGGAACATGTGCGCAATCAAATATTGTTCCAGAGCGGGCAGGCTATGCTTGCACAGGCAAATCATGTGCCTGAAAATGTACTCAGTCTAATTGGCGCATAGGAGGAATTTCAAGATTTATGGGAGTTATTCAGCAATTTTCCTGCCCTTCTTGTCAGAAAACATGGAAGCTTCGCACAGGCCATGGGATAAGACATGCAGCTTTAGGGCAGGTTATGGAAGTGTTTTCAGAAGATATTCAGCGAAAAATTGTGGCTGAGGTAAAGGGCGGGCAGATGCCGCTGTTTTCCTTTGGCTATCAGGAAGCGGTGTGTACACACTGCAAGGATGTGGTGGCTTTGCCGGTACTCAGGTTAGTTGAAAGCGGACAGACCTTTATTGCCGGATGCCCCATGTGCGGCAGTGAGGCAGAGCTTGTGGAGGAAGAAGCTTCGGTGAACTGTCCTTCCTGCCAGAAGGCAAAGCTGGCGGTTAAGGATGTGGGACATTGGGATTAATCAGGAAACTTTTGCTGCTTGCCTTGTTATTTGAGAACTGTGAAAAAAATACAGAAATAGAATTAAAAAATTAGAAGATAAAAACCATCGAATTATAAAAAAGATTTGCAAAATGTATAGTTAAAGATTTGATTGATATAATGAAAAAGCCCATCAGCGTTCGGTTGGTGGGCTTTTGCTGTCGACATTTTTTCATATGCGGAAAAATCAACAACTTGTCAAAATACGCAAAGGAAATGAAACTGTATACAAGAGTTATGAATTTAATGGCGAATGTGCGATTTTATTGTTGACATTAAAGAAAGCCAGTACAGGAAGCGTTTCGGCTTCTTACGCTGGCTTTTGCCTTTGCTATCGCCCATAAGCTGTATTCCAATAATGTTTTCAAATTCTTTCCTTATGTGGTAACAGCCTTTGCCGTTTTTCTATTCACACGTTCACAGCAACAGGCAAAAATCCATGAAAATCGCCTTCGTCGATGGGATTTTTTCTCACTGGCTCCGTTTAATCTACGGTCAGCGCAGCAAGTGTGCAGACCTATGTGAACAGTAACGTTTTTCTTCTTTATATTTTCATATTCAAAACAAATGTTTGTAATTTTACCATGGATATGCTATAATCCAAGAAAGCTGATGACTTTACTTGTAAATCATCCAGTTTCAAAACAAAAAAGGTGTGAAAATCGACTTGATGTACAGCAAAAGATTCGTGAAATACGGAGAGTTTTAGATTAGATAAGAGGGTGAAACCGTGGAGATTAAGAAGAACTATACAGAAGTTTTAATTGACGGGAAAGTATATACGATGGGCGGCAATGAGGATACAAGTTATCTTCAGAAGATTGCATCCTATGTTAATCATAAATTAAAGGAGCTTCGCAGCCAGGCCGGGTTTTCCAAACTGGATGAAGATTACCAGCAGCTTATGCTGGAAATTAATATGGCTGATGATTATTTTAAGGCACAGGAAATGGCTGATGAATTAAAACAGCAGAAGGAAGAAATTGAACGGGATATTTACAGCCTGAAGCATGACCTGATTAACGCGCAGATGAAGCTGGAGAAGGCACAGAGCCAGATTGAAGAGCTGGAATCCGCACTGAGCAAGGCATTGAGCCTGGCAAGCACATCCGCCAAGAATCACGCAGAGCAAACAGCACAAAGCAGTTTAACCGCACAGACCCATGTTCAGGATAGGGAAGAAATGGAAGATTTAGAGGAAGAACCTGCTTCTGCAGAGGAGAGCTGGGGGGAAATCAAGGTCGAAGATATAGATGACTTTGATGACAGTATTGCCGGAGATTTACTTGGATTAGATTATACTCCGGATGGAAGCGAGGAGGAAGATGAAGAAATAAGCCAGGAAGATGATATAGAAGCTGAATCCCAAGAGATTTTTGCAGAAGAAAGAGAAGCGGAACTTGAGGAAGTTTCTGTATCGGAAGAGGATGCTGTACTGGAAGAAATATCGTTATTGGATGAAGCGGCTGAGCCGAAGTTGCCTGAATCCGAAGAAGTTATTGCGCTTGAGCCAATGATATCGGAAGAAGCAGAGGAGTTTGAACCGATGGTATCGGAGGAGGCAGCTGTGCTTGAAGCAGCGGTATCGGAGGAAGCAGAGGAGCTTGAACCAGTAGTATCCGAAGAAGCAGAAGAACTTGAACTGGTGGAATCCGAGGAAGTCGTTGTACTGGAGGAAATAAAAACTATAGAAGAGTTTTCAGAAGAAGCAGCTGAAGATTTTGTGGAAGAGGAAGTCAAGGAGGAGATTCTTGATGAATTTGAAGAAAACGAAATAGAAGCAGAGGAAATGCTTGAAAAAGAAGCACCTGGAGAAACATTTGATGAAGCAGAACAGCAAGAAGATTCTGAAATACAGGAAGATTCTGAAATACAGGAAGATTCTGAAATACAGGCAAATTCTGAAATGCAGGAAAAATCTGAAATACAGGAAGATTCTGAAAAGCAGGAAGATTTGGAGGAGGATTTTTTTTACGATGAGGAGTGGGAAGGCGAAGATATAGATGAACTGGAGTTGGAAGAAGATTTGGCATCTGAAAAGCAGACAGAAGAAACGCAGGAACCGAAAGAATTGACACAGGAAGAGCAGACAGCAGAAGCGCAGCTAGCTGAAGAAGAGAAGCAAATGCAGGCAGAGCTTGAAGCCCAGAAGCAGCGTGAGAAGGAAGAGATGGAAAAGCAGAAGGCGCTGGCGGCGGCAAAGCTGGCGGCGGCAAAGCTGCTTCAAAGCCGTACAGAGCAAAAGCCGGTACAGAATTTTTCCGGGAATAACCGGATGTATTCTAAGAATCCTAAGAATTTTCGATAGGGTGTATGGTGCAAAGCTTACCGTGCCGGTTAATCGAATACAGTGCCGCTTAATCAAAATACAACCGCATAAAAAGATAAGCAATGGAAGGATAACCTGGAAGGATGCTTTTTGCGGGGCATCCTTTCCTTGTTTTTCTGAGAATAAATGAAGAATAAAAGTTACTGTTCACATAGGTCTGCGCACTTGCTGCGCTGACCGTAGGTTAAACTGGGCTAGTGAGCAAAAATCCCATCGACGAAGGCGATTTTCATGGATTTTTGCCTGTTGCAGTGAACGTGTGAACAGTAACGAATAAAAAGCAGGAGAAGATTATGACAGAGAAAAGACAGGTGGAGGTGCTGGCTCCGGCTGGTTCCTATGAAAGTATGGAGGCGGCGTTTGCGGCAGGAGCAGATGCTGTATACATTGGCGGAAGCCGGTTCGGGGCAAGGGCTTATGCGGATAATCCGGATGAGGAGATGCTGTGCCGGGCGATTGACTATGCGCATCTTCATGGGCGGCAGTTATATATGACAGTGAATACCCTGTTTAAGGAAGAGGAGTTAAAGGAATTGCCGGCCTATCTTCTTCCCTATTACCGCCGGGGACTGGATGCGGTGATTGTTCAGGATTTGGGGGCAATGGCGCTGATTCGGGAGTGTTTTCCGGATCTTTTTATTCATGCCAGCACACAGATGACGATTACCGGGGTGTATGGGGCGAAGAGGCTTAAAGAATGGGGAGCTAATCGTGTTGTCACTGCCCGGGAATTATCTTTAGAAGAAATCCGGCGGATTCATCATCAGGTGGATATTGAGATTGAAAGCTTTGTCCACGGTGCTTTATGCTATTGCTATTCCGGACAATGCCTGATGAGCAGCCTGATTGGCAGAAGGAGCGGAAACCGCGGGCGCTGCGCTCAGCCCTGCCGCCTTCCCTATGAGGTTTTGCTGAAGGGAAAGAAGCTGAATAAAAAACAGGAAGCTTTTGTATTAAGCATGAAGGATTTGTGCACGCTGGATTTGCTGCCGGATATTATAGAAGCAGGGGTGTATTCGCTGAAAATTGAAGGACGGATGAAGAGTCCGCGCTATACTGCCGGTGTGACCAGTGTGTACCGAAAGTATGTCGATCGATACCTGCAGTATGGACGCGAGGATTACCAGGTGGAAGAACAGGATCGGCAGATGCTTTTGGATTTATTTGACCGCGGGGGATTTACCGAAGGCTATTATACACAGCATAACGGAAAATCTATGCTTGCATTAAAGGAAAAACCTGCGTTTCGGGAAGTTGATCCGAAGCTTCTTGCAGAGATTGATCAGAAGTGGGTAAAGAAAAAACTCCAGGAACCGATTGCCGGCTGTCTTACATTAACACCGGGGGAAGCGGCAAGGCTGGTTTTGACCGGGAAGGCAGAAAACTATAAGGAAATCAAGGCAGAGATTTACGGGCAGGAAGTTCAGGCGGCGCAGAAACAGCCCATGACAAAGGAGATCATCATCCGGCAGTTTAATAAGACCGGAAATACCCCATTTTATTTTTCACAACTGGATATTGTACTTCATGGAGATGTATTTCTTCCGCTTCAGGCGTTGAATGAACTTCGCCGAAAAGGACTGGAAGAGATGGAAAACCAGGTGCTTTCCCGCTGCTTGCGCAAGGGCAGTACAGACCGGGGCTTAAATCAAAGTACAGGCGAAAGCATTGATGAAAATACAGTTCAAGGGTCTGAAATAAAGGAATTGGGAAATACTGAAAGAGAAGGCAGAGGCTCTGAACGATGTGCAGACGGGGATGAAAGCGGATTTGCCGCGAAGGAAGAAAGAAAAATTAAAACGTCAAGGCCATATTTTGTAGTATCTGTGGAAGAGCCAGATCAGCTTCTTCCCGTGCTTTATTGCGAAGAAGTCAAAGAAATCTACCTTGATGCGTCCGGTTTTGGAGCCGAAGGCTGGAAGGAAATGGTGAATTCCTGTCATCGGAAGGGAAAGCGGTGTTTTCTTCTTATGCCGGAAATTTTCCGCCAGGAGGCTGTGCAGTATTTTGCAAAAAACAGAAATTTTCTGTTTGCAGCCGGGTTTGACGGCTTAGTTCTGCGCAGTCTGGAAGAAGCCGAATGGGTGAAAGCACAGAGGGAGAAAGTATGGGGGAAATCACAAGAAGAAGCTGAGCAGGGAAAAGCACAGAGGGAAAAAGAAGCAGGGAAGCTGCAAGAAGTAAAAAAATGGGCGGGGGAACAAGAGGAAAAAGAGCGGATAAAAGAGCCGCAGGAGGAAAAGAAAACCTGGACTCTGGTGTTTGATGCATCGCTTTACAGTTGGAACTTTCGGGCCGTGCAAATGATGAGGGAAGCCGGGGCAGACAGGATAAGCGTTCCGACCGAGTTAAATGCAAGGGAACTTCGGGAGCGGAGCATAGAGGGGCAGGAACTTCTGGTCTATGGCCGTCTGCCGATGATGGTGTCCGCCCAATGCGTACAAAAAACCGTGCAGGGGTGCAGCCATAAACCGAGTAAACTGCACTTAAAAGACAGAACGGGGAAGGAAATGCCGGTAAAAAATCGTTGTAGATTTTGTTACAGCACGATTTATAATGCAAGCCCTCTGTCTTTGCTCGGGCAGGAGAGGGTGATCGGGGAGTTAAACCCGGCGTCCTGCCGTCTTCATTTTACGGACGAAACACCGAAGGAAGTGGAAAAACTGCTGAAAGCATTTATCGACGGTCTTTATTATGGACGGACAGCGGATTTTCCTCTTGCCGAATTTACCAGGGGGCATATGAAACGAGGAGTTGAGTAGACGAGCCTATGACGAACCTTATTATTGAAACCTCAAAATATCTGATGATTCTGCTGATGACCTGCTATACCTATTTTAATTTCCGGTTTTTTTCCTTTCGCGATCTCTGGAAAAAGCGGGCAATTTGTGCAAAGCAGAACCAGGCCATGTTTTTGATGCATCTTCTGGCCTACTTAATTATTTATCTGAAAACGGGAGAACTTCGGGTTTTGGTGTTTTATGCTGCCCAGGTGATATTTTTTCTGGCCTATATTTATCTTTACCGCCTGCTTTACCGGAACGTTTCACGGCTTCTGGTGAATAATGCCTGTATGCTTTTGTGCGTGGGACTGATTATGCTTACCCGGATTTCCCTAAACCGGGCAATTCGCCAGTTTGTGATTATTGCAGCCTCGGCAGTGATTACCTGGCTGGTTCCGTGGATGATTGCGCATGTATGGCAGTTAAGTAAGGCAGCCTGGCTTTATGCGGCATTGGGTGTGTCCCTTTTAGGGGCGGTGTGTCTTATCGGCACAACGACCTTTGGCGCACAGCTTTCTCTGCAGATACACGGCCTGTCCTTTCAGCCGTCCGAATTTGTAAAGATCTCCTTCGTTTTTTTTGCGGCGGCAATGTTCTACCGTTCGACCAGGTTTCCGACCGTGGCGGTAACGACGGCAGTTGCAGCGGTTCATGTGCTGATTCTGGTGCTTTCTAAGGATCTGGGAAGTGCGCTTTTGTTTTTTGTAACTTATGTGTTTATGCTGTTTGTGGCAACGTCCAACTGGATTTACCTGCTCAGCGGTCTGGGTTGCGGCGGTCTGGCGGCTTCGGCGGCTTACCTGCTTTTTCCCCATGTGCAGAAACGGGTGTCGGCCTGGGCAGATCCCTGGGCGGATATCGACCGGAACGGCTATCAGATAGCCCAGTCCCTTTTTGCCATCGGCACAGGAGGGTGGTTTGGCCTGGGACTTTACCAGGGAATGCCCTATAAGATTCCTGTGGTGGAAAAAGATTTTATCTTTGCGGCGATATCTGAGGAGCTGGGCGGAATCTTTGCCCTGTGTGTTATTCTTATCTGCATTGGCTGCTTTTTACAGTTTATGATGGTGGCGGGAAGCCTTCGGGCAAGCTTTTTTAAGCTGATTGCCTTTGGCCTGGGGACGGTTTATATTATGCAGGTATTTTTAACCATCGGCGGGGTGATAAAATTCATCCCCTCCACCGGAGTTACCCTGCCGTTTGTCAGCTATGGGGGAAGTTCGATTTTCAGTACGTTTTTACTGTTTAACACCATTCAGGGCCTTTATATTTTAAAACGAAATGAAGAGGATGAAAATGAAGAAAACGGATTCCAATAACCGGGCAAACAGGAACATTATGCTGCTGACCTACACCGTATTAGCGCTTTTCCTGGGCATGATGGGATATTTTGGATATTTTTTACAGATAAAAAGTGAAGAGGTAATTAACAGTTCCTACAATGCCCGGCTGGACAGTTTTTCGGATCGGGTTTTGCGGGGGCGGATTTTCAGCAGTGACGGGATGGTGCTTGCCCAGACGCAGATCAATGCACAGGGAGAAGAAGTTCGGGTCTATCCCTTTGCCAATATCTTTTCCCATGTGGTGGGGCACAGCAGCAGGGGAAAGACCGGGGTGGAGAGTCTGGGAAATTTTTACTTATTAACTTCCCATGTCAACCTGCTGGAACAAATCTGGGATCAGCTTTCCGGGCAGAAAAGTCCCGGGGATGATCTGGTTACGACCTTAGATGCAGCCTTACAGCTTACGGCCTATGAGGCCCTCGGCGACCGGAAAGGGGCGGTTGTCGCCTTAGAACCAAAGACCGGAAAGATTCTTGCCATGGTTTCCAAACCGGATTACGATCCTAATCCCGCCGCTTTAGACGCTGCCTGGGATGCGCTTATTCAGGCGGAAAATGATCAGGGGCAGCTGTTAAACCGGGTAACGCAGGGGCTTTACCCTCCGGGATCGATTTTTAAGATGGTCACGGCTTTAGAGGCGATGCGTGAAAATCCGCAGGGATGGCAGTCGGTAAGCTTTGACTGCGCAGGGGTGTATTCGGTTGAAGATTATTCTATTAAATGCTATCACAACAATGTTCACGGCCTTCAGGACTTGGGGCTTTCCTTTGCTAATTCCTGCAACGGAGCCTTTGCAAGCCTCGGTCTTTCGCTGGATCTTGGGGCTATGGAAGAATTATCCGAAGAACTGCTGTTTAATACTGAACTTCCCCTCGCCCTGCCCTATGCCCAGAGCACCTATAAGATGAAGGAAGGCGCAGGAACCTGGGAGATTTTACAGACTGCTATCGGGCAGGGAAAGACACAGGTGACGCCGATCCACATGGCTATGCTGACGGCGGCTGTGGCAAACGGCGGGATGCTGATGAAGCCCTATGTGATTGGACAGGTAAAAAACGGGGCAGGGGAAGAGATTAAGGCATTCCTTCCGGCTTCGGCAAAGAGCCTGATGAGTGCACAGGAGGCGGGGCAGCTTGGAGAATTAATGACCCGGGTGGTGACGGACGGAACAGGCTCGGCGCTGCGGGACGCCGCTTACCTGGCCGCAGGCAAAACCGGATCGGCAGAGTTTGAAACCGGAAAGGAAACCCATGCCTGGTTCACCGGCTATGCACCGGCGGATAATCCGAAAATTGTGGTGACGGTTATTGTGGAAGAGAGCGGCTCCGGCGGTTCTGTAGCGGGGCCGGTGGCAAGGAAGGTTTTTGATCAGTATTTGCTGAGGCCCGGGTTTGAAGGTTAAATCATAGCCGGCAAATGTTACGGTAAACTTAAATTTTTTTATGATCTTGCATCTCTTTTGAAAAAGATGTATACTGAATATAGTCTGTGATGACACACCAGCGATCTGAGTCGGTGCGCAGCGAGTAAACGGCTGCACAGGTTATCGTGAACGACCATGAACCGTAATCTGTACCGGCCCGGGCCAGTCAGGAGGGATTGCAATGATTGAAGCAACGAGCTGCGGCGGTGTGGTTATTTTTCGCGGTAAAATCCTGGTTCTGTATAAAAATTATAAGAATAAGTACGAGGGTTGGGTTTTGCCAAAAGGAACTGTAGAGGCCGGAGAGGAATTTAAAGAAACCGCTCTTCGGGAAGTGAAGGAAGAAACGGGGGTCAGCGCATCGATTATCAAATACATTGGAAAAAGTCAATATTCTTTTAATACGCCGCAGGATGTCGTGGAAAAGGATGTTCACTGGTATCTGATGATGGCTGACAGCTACTACAGCAAACCACAGCGGGAGGAATACTTTGTAGACTCCGGATATTATAAATTTTATGAAGCTTATCATCTGCTGAAGTTTTCTAATGAAAAGCAGGTGCTGGAGAAAGCATATAATGAATATCTGGATTTAAAAAAGGCAAACCTCTGGGGATCGAAGAAATATTTCTGAGTAAACAGTAAATTTCTGAAGAAGCAGTAAAAAGCATTAAAAGACAGGAAAAAACAGGAAGAGAAAAGCAGTAAGAGAAAAGCAGTAA
>VSOC01000006.1:0-27894 GCA_009774615.1 Lachnospiraceae bacterium | reverse complement strand
AAGAGAAAAGCAGTAAGAGAAAAGCAGTAATAGGAAACATGGCCGGTCTGGAAGAAATTTTTTCCAAATGGGCCATGTTTTTTGCTTTGCTGGTTTTGTATTTGCCTTACTGATTTTGTTTTTGCTTTACTGTATTTTTTTATTCGCAGTATTTCGCTTTGCGCTGTGATTTTGGTTTATTCCTGTTCGTCTTTAATCTTCTGCATCTCGGTTGCGGCAACATTAATCCCGTTTACCGTGACATTGTCATCGATGCCGATAACCAGGCAGCGCCGTCCGTCAATAATCGTTGTCTCTACCAGGTCGGCGCAGTCGGGGGCAACCTGGATGGTGATTACCGGGGTTTTGATTTCAAATTTTCGGGTGTTGGCGACATTGGAAACCAGAAGGGCGGCTTTTTCCCCGGCGGCTTCGTCGAAGTTTCGGTCGAAGGCTTCCATTTTTTCTTCATTGGCCCCACTCGATTCTAAAAGACTGCGCACTTCCTGCTTGTCGAGGAGGATTGGTTCGGGGTTGTCCTGTTCGGCTTCGATTAAATCATTTAAGCGTTCATGGATGGTTCTGACCAGTTCGTAGTCGCAGGTTTCCTCTAAAGTTTCCTCGATCAGAAGGTTGAAGGTTTCCTGCTGATCCTTCGCCGTCATGGGCACGGTGCAGCCGGAGAGGGTTTCGACAAAGCCTTCGTGAAGATCTTCGGCATTTTTAGAGTAATAGAGGAGGCTGTGAATGTCGGTGCTCCGGTCATTGAACGCAGGGAAAAGGAAGCCGCGGTCGGGCATTTCCACCAGCCAGTCCCTGGTACGGTTGCGGAAACAGTTTTCCTGGTCGTCGTAGGAAAGGCCGGCTTTGGAAAGCTTAACCGGGCAGATGGTACAGAGGATGTAGTCGTAAACCTCGTCGGAGGCGTCAAACATCTCCAGGTTGTCCGAGGATTTTCCGGGGATATCATAGAGGGCATGGATTAATAGGATTAAGTAGTTTTCGCCGTAGTCGTAGTTATCGATGATCTTGTCATAAAATTTTTCGATAAGTTCCGGCTTTTCTAAATGGCTGGTGCGCAGATCGAGAAAGAAGCGCTGCGGGCCGTCGGGCATTTCGGCATCTAAGGGGAAATCCATGTTGATAAGATTTTTGCCAACAGTGCCGGATAAAGCCTTGCGGAAGATGTCAAAGTATTTGAAACGATCCTCTTCGGGAAGAGAGAGGAAGGCATCGGAGATTTCCGCTTTTTTATTCTTTTCACCATCCACGTAACAGCCGCAGATACGGGTGATGGCGCAGTTGTCGGGGGTGAACTGTTTCTTGATTTCGGAAATTTCTTTTTTATTCATGTTGATTACCACCTTTATTTATGTAGATTATATAAGATATAGAAGTACATCTGTTCTGCTATCATACAGCAGAAGCAGGAAAAATGCAAAGGGAAAATAGAAGTTTTGAATAACTTTGGATAAGTTTTGCAAAAAATTTGATGTTTTTTGGCAAGGGGGATTGCATTTGCAGGGAAAATATGGTATTCTTGGGTTATAATAGTTAGTTAAGGCTAACTATTAAACGCCAGGTTGTCATGAAATGACAGGTTATAAAATAAGGTAAGTGAAGGATAGCAGGTGTCTGAGAAAGACAGAGAAATTTACAGATAGCAGGAGGAATAAAGGATGAGTGTAGTGATTATCGGCGGTCATGATCGGATGGCGGGACAGTATGAGAAGATTTGTAAAGGTTATCGGTGCAGTGCAAAGGTATTTACGCAGATGAGTGCAAATCTGGCAAAGCAGATAGGGAGGCCGGATTTGATGGTATTGTTTACGAATACGGTATCCCATAAGATGGTGCGCTGTGCTTTAGATGAAGCAAAGCGGACGAATGCCCGGGTGGTGCGCTGTCATACCAGCAGTAAATCGGCATTGGTGGAGATCCTGGAAAAAGAAGTGACAGAGCCGCAGTGATTATATATATCAGAACCTATATATATCTATATTCATGAGAATAATTGTTGATTTCTAAAAGATTATATACTACAATGATTACGGGTACTACTGTCTGTGGGAGGATGGTGGCTTAACGTTTTTTATTAGGGCTGATTTTTATTAAGGAAGGAAATAGAGTATGGTAAGGATAAGCAGGGATTTTGTAACGGATCGATTTGGGAGGAAACAGAAGGCGGCGGCATTCTGCGAGAGCGGCGAGGAAGTGGTGTTTGAAACCAGGGATTGCTATGACGATAATGATATTTCGGAAGAAAATCCTCTGGGAAGCCGAGAGAATGCCATGGAAAATCCGGCGACGGGGCCTTTGTTTGTGAAGGGCGCAGAGGTTGGTGATATTTTGCGGGTGGAGATCTTAGATATCCGGCTCAGGGAATATGGACTCATGCGGACTTCTCCGACCTGTGGAGCATTTCACTACCTTTATTCGGAGAGGACTGCCCGGAGGTTTTTCTTTGAGAAGCATAAAGAAACAGGAAAAGAGGGGTTTTGGTTTGACAAGAATTTGTGGCTGGACTGCGATGTGATGATTGGCGTTATCGGAACGGCTCCGGAAGGCGAAGATGTACTGTCGGTAACACCGGGAAAGCATGGCGGAAATATGGACTGTACAAGAATCCGAAAAGGAAGTACGCTGTATTTCCCGGTGAATGTGGAAGGAGCATTGCTTTCCCTGGGTGATCTTCATGCCAGGATGGGCGACGGAGAAGTGATGATCTGCGGTCTGGAAACGGCAGGCGAGGTTGAGGTTCGGGTCAGCGTCTGTAAAAAAGGCGGTAAAGCAGCAGGGGATGCGGTGTTTGATGCATTTTTCGATGCTCTGCCGGTCTGCATAGACGGAAATATTATCAGTTCGATACAGGCGGCCGAAACGTTAGATGAAGCTGCAGTGTTCGCTGCCGGGAAGATGGAAGCTTTGCTGGCAAAAGCAGCGGGGATGGATGATGTGAAGGCCGGGATGCTGATGTCCCTTTTGGGGAACCTGGCTGTGTGTCAGATCGTTAATCCATTAAAAACTGTCCGCTGCGAGTTTCCCTTGAAGGTGCTGGAAGATAGATGTGGGTTTGAAAGAATGTAAGGAAATATACAGAAAATCAAAATCAAAAAAAGAAAGGGACAGCACTTAAAGCGGATGGCTGTCCCTTTTGTCCGTATGTGTGTCCCGATGATGTATGCAGTGATGTAACAGGTTACTGTTCACGTAGGTCTGCGCACTTGCTGCGGTAAGTATCAAGGAAATAGCGGATAACCATTTTTCGGGTAATAATGCCAATGAACATATTTCGGTCATCGACAACCGGAACAAAGTTCTGGTTCATGGCTTCCGAAAAAATACTGTTTAAATCCACGTCAATTTTTACTGCCGGATTTCGTCCCGGCTGGAGAATCGAGGAAAGGGGGGCGGAATGTCCCTTGGTGTCTTCGTCCTTTCCGTCTAAGAAGGCCCAGAGAAAATCTCCTTCGCTTATGGTGCCTGCATAGGTTCCATCGCCGCGGATAACCGGAACTGCCGTATAGGTTGTATTGCGGATTTGATCCATGGCGGCGGCTATCGTTGCTTCTTCCTCTAAATACATGGTTTCACTCTTTGGCGTCAGTAGCTGAAAAACGTTCATTCTTTTGCAGATTCTCCTATCTTTTGGTGCTGTCTTTTGGTGTTTTTTTCGGATGTTTTTATTTCCAACATCATTTTAACAAATCAAACTGGAGAAAACAAGGGAAATGGGTGATTTAATAGAAATTTCATTTCTTTGGTCAGTGTTTGCGGGGGTGTGCAGGCGAGGTGTTTTTGCTTTGCCGTAGGGTAAGCTATTGCACGGATTTTGACTGTGGTAAAGGGTGTGCGTGAAAAAAGGTACAGTTGTGCACACTATTTTTGACGTTTTATGTTATAGTGTTAAAAAAGAAAGTATAGTTTTTTCCAGGAAATGAAAGCATGAAAGGCTTATAGGGCGGATGTCCGATTTGCTTAAACTGTGCAGGGAGGGAAAAGGATGACATTGTTCAGCGAATATCTGCGGGAATTGATGCAGACAAGGCAGATGACTGTTTCGGAGTTGGCCAGACTTTCCGGCATCGAGCGAACACAGCTTTCGCGGACATTAACAGGAAAACGTATGCTTCCCTATCATGCACTGGATGAACTGATCTTTCACCTGAAGCTGCCCCCCGGCGAGGAGAAGGTGCTTCGCCTTCACTATGATGCCCAGTTTGAAAAAGAGGGAATCCGCCGTTCCCGGGAGATGATCAGCAGCCTGTTTGGAAATCTGGCGTGTCTGGATTTTTCGGCACCGGCATTTGAGGAAACCCGTCTTCTGATGGGTTTGGATGAGTATGTGGGAGAGCGTTCGGTTTTTCACGGGGAAACGAATGTGCAGTTTCTGCTGCGGATGATTCTTTCTGTAGAAATGGCAAGACCGGATGCCCGGCTGGAAATCACCGTTCCGCCTTCGGATACCTTTCTTACGGGGGAACTGATTCACCGCTACCTGGATAATAAAACCATGATGGATATCAGTCAGATTATTTGTTTTGATGCGGCTTCCACGGGTACGGATATTAATCTGCATAATCTGGACTGTCTGTGCCGTATTCTTCCGATTTGTCTGTTATCAAGGCAGCATTATCATCCCTGCTATTATTATGACAGCAATCTCAGCACCCGCTATACCGATCCGTTTCCGTATTTTCTTATTACGCACAGCTGCGTTCTGTGTCTGTCTGAGGAAGGTACCAGCGCTATGCTGCTTCGCTCGTCGGATGCGGTTTCTTACTATCGGCGGCATTTTCGGGCATTGCAGGAGAAGTGTTACAATCTTATTCATTACACGACAAACCCGCTGGAAATCCTCAGTTCTTATCAGCGATGTACGGAGGAAGACGGATTTTATATAGTGATGGATCAGCCCTGTTTCGGCCGGTTTTATGTGGATGATTTTGTGTCAAACCATTTGCGGAAGGGAATTCCGGATTATAAAGAGATTTTGCAGGCGGCAACGGAGCGGTTTGCTCTTCTGCAGAAAGTTTCCCGTTTTTATACCTTCTTTACCGAGGCGGGGATAAAGCGTTTTATGGGTGATGGGACGCTGGACGATTTTCCCGTGGAGATTGTGGAGCCTTTCTTGCCGAAGGAGCGGTCGAAGCTGGTGAAAAAGCTGGCGGCGGCAATCAAGTCCGGAGATGTTACCGGACGGATTATGCAGGAGGGAACATTTCCTTCCTATCTGGCTATGTGCACTTCCGCAGACCAGAGTATTGGCTTTTTTACGACAAGACCATTTCCGCTTGCGGATGGGCTGTGTTCCGTTCAGGTTAATGAATCCAATATCTGCCGGGCATTCCATAGCTGGATGATGCATCTGCCGGTCAGCCGCCTGGTGATGACGGCACAGGAAACGGCAGATGTTTTGGAGGGTATGGATAATGATGTACAAAATGAAAGGAGAGCGTATGAAAAAACAATTTAAACGTCTTGCAGCCTTTGCTGCAGCCATGATGATGACGGCTTTATTGGCGATAACTGCTTATGCGGAAACCACTATTGCCGTTGAGGGAGTTAAGGTTCCGCTGTCTACAGTAAACCGAAATACCCATGAAGCGATGATTGGGCAGTTCACGTTTTCAAAGACGCCTATTCCCGGAAAGCCTTTATTAGAGAGCGAGGTTCCGTTGGAAGAAGTTGCCGGTTATGAATGGAAACGGGTATACATGTATTTTGATGATCATGATACAGGATTTACCTATGCCCGTGATATTGATAATGCCAAGGATTGGGGTCAGCAGTTGATTGAAAGTGATTTAGGGCTGAGTCATGGACCTTATCATGTACAGAACTTTACCATTACGAGCAATAATATCGACTATACACAGTGCATGTATATTAATGCGGAGTATAGAGATAAAGGCGGGATGTTTTACTTTTTCCGTGTGCCGATAGGTTTTACGGGAAAAATAAACTTTATTGTTCATCCGACAAAGTATGAAGACGGAAAGAGAGTATCTATTAAATCATCAGAAATTGTTTTCCAGTTAAATGACGGAGTTCCTCCGATGCCATGGGTAACGCCAGGCTGGCAGCAGGATGCTTTTGGATGGAGGGTGCTGAATCCTGATGGTTCTTATGTGGTGAATTCGTGGTATCAATCACCAGAAAGCGGTATGTGGTATTATATGGGGGCGGATGGTTACATGTTGACAAATACTTCTACACCGGATGGTTTATGGGTGAACGAGGACGGTGTACGGGTTCCGTAAATATAACGAAGAGTGATTTAATTTTGGGCAGATTGCCCGAATAGTATACAGGGAGAGTAGTAAATAAGGCTTTTGTGATTTTATACATAAAAAAGCATCTTCATTTATCGCTGCGGGGGAATTTGGCAGGGATGAAGGGAGGGTGCTTTTTTCGTCCACGGAAAGGTGCGGTGAAATAAGGAGTAAAAGAAACGTTGATTTCAATTTAAGATATAATCCCCGGAATGCATGAAGTATCCGGGGATGAAATTTATCGTTATTTCTGCGCTGCCTTCTTTGAAAATGCAGTCGTCACCAGTTCTTCATAGGGAACCCGTTTGGGGAGTTCTCCTCCTTCTTCCAGGATATTCTGCAGCAGGAGAAAGCTTTCTTCTTCAAATACAGTATCTTCCTTCCAGGTATCCTGATCCTGATAGCGCTTAACGATCGTCGTCAATGCTTCCAGCGAGGTTTCCTTAAACTGCGGCTGAATCGTTTTGGCAATTTCCTCCGGGGTGTGGGAGTTGACATAGTTCAGACCTTTTTGGATCGCATTGGTAAACTTTTGAATAATCTGTGGATTGGTTTCCAGATAGCTTTTTTTGGCGCTGTAGGCAGTGTAGGGCACATAGCCGGATTCTTCGCCGAGGGAAGCAACGACGTATCCGTTTCCTTCGGTTTCCAGCGTGGTTGCAAAGGGTTCAAACTCTACACTGTAGTCGGCGTCACTTGAGGGAAAGGCAGCGGCGGTTAAGCCGAAATTAATGCTCTGATCGATATCCAAATCGGCAGCCGGGTCAAGATTGTGCTTTTTTAAGATATATTCAAAAACAAGCTGGGGCATCCCGCCCTTTCTTCCGCCGAGAACCTTTTTTCCCGCCAGATCTTCCCACTGAAAATCTTCCTGCGGCGTGCGGCTGACTAAGAAGTTCCCGGCCCTCTGGGTGAGCTGGGCAAAGTTTACGGCGTAATCCTCGGAGCCGTTGGCGTAGGTGTAGATGCTGGCTTCGGAACCCATAAAGCCGATATCAGCGTCGCCCGAAATCAGGGCGGTCATTACCTTATCGGCTCCGGCACCATTGACCAGGGTAAGCGCAATGCCTTCCTCTTTAAAATAACCTAACTCGATAGCCGCATACTGCGGGGCATAGAAGATGGAGTGGGCCACCTCGTTTAAGGTCACTGGGGTAAGGCCAAAAGTTTCCTCTTTGCCATGGCAGGCCGAAAGCCCAAGACCGGCGGCAGTGATGGAAAGAACGGACAGAAGGCAAATGCCTTTTTTCCATACCGTCTTATTTTTTTTCATAAAAATTCCTCCTTGTGGAAGTCGCTCTATTACAGTCTATTGAACAAGGAGGAAAAATGTGTTTGTTTTTTACTAATCAATAATCTCCACCGCGTCCGCCTGGGCACCGGCATTGGCAGCGGCGGTAAATTCCTTTACTGCGGCGGGGATGTCTTTTCCTTCACCGACATCCTGGAGCATATTCCACCAGGAGGAGCGGGCTTCTCCCCAGCCGGGGGTAATCTGATAATAATCGCCCAAAAACTTTGTAAAGTGGCTGTATTTATGCATTATTTCGTCATGGGCATAGATATCTTTTATTTCCCGTACCGGAAACTGGGCGGAAGTATGAACCGCTTTTGTGTATTGTTCATCGTCTTCGGTCATAAAAGTGATAAAGGTTTTGGCGGCTTCGATTTTATCGGGATCTCCATGGTCGAAGATGCCAAAGCCCCAAATTCCGCCCTGAAGTTTGGGTTCGCCGGAGTCGGTGGGGAAAGCCATGGGAAAGACTTCAAAATCGACAGCAGGGTTATCTACGGTGTGTGTGATGGCGAGGGAAGCGTTCCAGCAGAAGGCCATCGCCAGTTCACCTTCACAGAATAAATTAATTTCATCGCCGCCAGCCAGGGTAGGTTCGAAGGAGATGCCCTCCAAATCGGAGAGAAGTTCAAGAGATTGAATATTTTCCTGGCTGTCAAAGGTGTAGACGGTGTGATCGGCATCGGTAAAGCTTCCGCCGCTGAGATTGGTAATCAATGCCCTGGTTCCCTGATCGCCGCCCTGATCTTTGCAGTAAACGGCGGCTACCTTTTCATGACCATAGTTATACAGTGCTTTTACTGCCTGGATAAATCCGTCCTTGGTCCAGGTATGGTTGGTTTCGTCAATATACTGCAGGGCATCTGCGGCTTTAAACAGATCATAGTTGATTGCCATGCAGTGGGCGGTCATGCAGACCGGAAATGCATAGAAATGTCCGTTCTGGTGACGGCAGGACGAGCGCACGGCGGTGCTGATTTCCGCAGCTTTTTCGGTGAGCCACAGATCGGATAAGTCCACCATAGCCCCGCTTTCCCCCCACTGTGCCACTAAGCGTTCCGGTCCTTCAAAAATCAGATCCGGTCCTGTTTTATCCTTCAGGGCTGCATTAACCTTATCATCGCCGGTGGAGTAATCCAGATATTCCACAGAAACATGAATATGCGGGTAAGCCTGATGGAAGTCGGCAAGTAAAGGTTCTACCGCTTCGGCATCTCCCCAGCCGCCGACTGGATAGGTCCAGAGGGAAAGTTCGATGTCCTTGTCGTCAAGATTTCCTGTTTCTGCCGGGGTTTCTGACGGGGCAGAGGCCAAATTTTCAGGCTCTTTTGTGGGTGCTGCCTGACAGCCGACGAGAGAAATGCAGGCAAGAACGGTCAGAAGCAGGGCAGATTTCTTATTTTGCATGATCCATAGTATCCTCCTTGTGTTTTTCTTTAAACCTTTCAGTAATGGTTGGTTATTAGTTTAATTTAACATAATTGCCGGGAAAAGTACAGGGGAAAAAGAGTGGTTTTCCCAGAAAAAGCTTGCATTTTAGCCCAAAAACCCGTATAATTTGGTGTAAAAATCAAATTACTGTTCACGTAGGTCTGCGCACTTGCTGCGCTGACTGTAGGTTAAACTGGGCAGTGAGCAAAAATCCCATCGACGAAGGCGATTTTCATGGATTTTTGCCTGTTGCTGTGAACATGTGAACAGTAACAAAATCAAAGAAAATGGTAAAAGAAAAAGCAGCAGCCCATGGAAGGCGGGCGGCTGCGAAAGAACCGGCAGCCGTCTGCGGCTGTTTTGGATAAGATGAAGGAGGATTGGCAGCATATGGTAACATTGTATGACAGCGGTGTATATTTGGTTAATGGCACGGAACTTGTGCCGGAGGCAGAGGCGGCGAAGGTTAAGGCATTAACCGGGAAGGATGCAAAAAAAGAGGAGGCCAGGAAGGGAACGATTGCCTGGTCGATTTTAGAGCAGCACAATGTTTCCGGGGATATGGATCATTTAAAGATAAAGTTTGACGCGATGGCTTCCCACGATATTACCTTTGTCGGTATAGTGCAGACAGCGAAGGCTTCCGGGATGGAGAAATTTCCGATTCCCTATGTACTGACCAACTGTCATAATACACTCTGTGCCGTGGGCGGGACGATTAATGAGGATGACCATATGTTCGGTCTTTCGGCAGCGAAAAAATACGGCGGAATCTATGTGCCGCCGCACATTGCCGTTATCCATCAGTATATGCGGGAAATGATGGCAGGCTGCGGGAAGATGATTTTGGGTTCGGACAGCCATACCCGCTACGGCGCACTGGGAACGATGGCGATCGGCGAGGGCGGCGGAGAACTGGTTAAGCAGCTTCTCTGCGATACCTACGACGTGGCCTATCCCGGCGTGGTTGCGGTGTATCTGACCGGACAGCCCATGCCCGGCGTGGGACCGCAGGACGTGGCCCTGGCGATTATCGGCGCAGTTTTTGCCAACGGCTATGTAAAGAATAAGGTCATGGAATTTGTCGGCCCGGGCGTGGCTTCCATGAGCACGGATTACCGGAACGGCGTGGATGTGATGACGACGGAAACCACCTGTCTTTCCTCGATCTGGCGGACGGATGAGGATACCGAGGATTTCCTGAACCTGCACGGGCGGGGCGGGGACTATCGAAAGCTTGACCCGGCAGATATTGCCTATTATGACGGATGTGTGTGTGTTGATCTAAGCGCGGTAAAGCCGATGATTGCCCTTCCCTTCCATCCGAGCAATACCTATACCATTGATGAATTAAATGAAAATCCGGGCGATATTCTGCGCCAGGTGGAAAAGGAAGCGGAAAAGATCGGCGGGGGAAAGGCAGCGTTTAGCCTGACCGATAAGATTGCGGACGGGAAGCTTAAGGTGCAGCAGGGCATTATCGCCGGCTGTGCAGGCGGAAACTATACCAATGTGATTGAAGCCGCCCACGGGTTAAAGGGTAAGAACTGCGGTGCCGATGAATTTTCCCTGGCGGTATATCCGTCGTCCCAGCCGGTATTTATGGATCTGGTGAAGAAGGGTGCGGTTTCTGATCTGATGGCTGCGGGTGCGATTATCCGCACGGCGTTCTGCGGGCCGTGTTTCGGTGCGGGAGATACGCCCTGCAATAACGGTTTAAGTATCCGTCACACGACCAGGAACTTCCCCAACCGTGAAGGCTCCAAGCCGGGCAATGGACAGATGGCGGCTGTGGCCCTGATGGATGCCCGCTCGATTGCCGCTACGGCAGCGAACGGCGGAATTTTAACTTCTGCCCTGGCGATGGACTGCTGGGATGATGTTCCTGCCTATGAATTTGACCGTTCTTCCTACACGACCAGGGTTTACCAGGGCTTTGGAAAAGGAGAAGCACAAAAAGAACTGATTTACGGGCCGAATATTAAGGACTGGCCCGAGATGAGTCCTTTGGCGGACAATATTGTCCTGAAAGTCTGCTCAAAGATTATGGATCCGGTAACTACAACGGATGAACTGATTCCTTCGGGTGAAACTTCGTCCTACAGATCCAATCCCCTGGGACTTGCCGAGTTTACCTTATCCCGGAGGGATCCCGGGTATGTGGAAAGAACCAAAGCCGTGGATAAGCTGGAAAAGGCAAGGGTTAAGGGAGAGAATCCCGTGGAACTGGAAAAGGAACTTGAGGCGGTATTTGCCGCCATCCGCACGATTGGCGGTCAGGAAAGCGTGGACGTGATGGATACGGAAATCGGCAGTATGATCTATGCCGTGAAGCCGGGCGACGGTTCCGCCAGAGAGCAGGCGGCAAGCTGCCAGCGCGTGATCGGCGGCCTTGCCAATATCACAAAGGAATACGCGACCAAGCGTTACCGTTCCAATGTGATGAACTGGGGTATGCTGCCCTTCCAGATGGAGGAGGAGCCGGAATTTGGCGTGGGTGATTACCTGTATGTCCCGAATATCCGCCGCCAGCTTGACGGGGATTTAAAGGCCATTAAAGCCTATGTTCTTGGGGATGAGGTGAAGGAAATTTCACTTTATATTGCCGATATGACCCCGGAGGAGAGAGAGATTGTCAAGGCGGGATGTCTGATTAATTATAACCGAAACCGCAGTCAAAAGAGGTAGACGTTCTAACGTTAATGTGCTATAGTAAGGGGAGAGATAGAAAGCTGGAGCAGGTTGAAATTTAACAGAAAGCCTGCTCATGGAAGGGGTTGCATAATGAACAAAAAGATTAAAACAGAAGCAGTCGATCATCTCTTTCAGGCAGTATTAACCTTAAAAACACCCGAGGAATGTTATTTGTTTTTTGAGGATGTCTGTACCATTAATGAACTGCTTTCGCTGTCCCAGCGCTATGAAGTGGCAAAGATGCTGCGGGAGGGAAAAACGTATCTGGAAATTGCGGAAAAAACCGGTGCATCCACGGCGACCATCAGCCGGGTCAACCGTTCGTTAAACTACGGAACCGACGGCTATGACATGGTATTTGAGCGGCTTTTCCCGGACAAGATGGAAAAAAGAGAGAAGAAGGACGGGGGAGAAAGCAGCCGGTAGGAAAAGGCAGATAAGAAGTGCCGGAACTGGAAAAGGTAAGATAAGAAGTGCCGGAACTGGAAAAAGCAGATAAGAAGTGTCAGAACTGGAAGCAATAAGGAGGAAAGCAGCATATGAAGCGGATAAAACAGTGGATAGCAGCCTTGTGCATGACCGTTTCGATGACGATGACGGCTTTTGGCGGTCAGTGGATGCAGGATAACTCTGGCTGGTGGTATCAAAACGATGACGGCTCCTATCCGGTAAACTGCTGGCAGTGGATCGACGGGAACGGCGACGGACTGGCTGAGCGCTATTATTTTAATGCCAGCGGTTACTGCCTGATGAACGGACAGACGCCCGACGGAACCTTTGTCGATGCAAACGGGGCATGGATAGTCGGCGGTGTGGTGCAGACGCAGGCGGTGAACCTGTCCGGGGCGGCGAATTTATCAGGTGCTGTGAATAGGAACAGCAGTAATAGCTGGGAGGCTGCTGCAAATGCGGGATCAAGCGGCTGGCAGAATACCGGCAATGCAGCGTCTGGCGGTTGGGAGGCTGCGGGCAGTACAAGTACGGTAAATGCAGGGAGCAGTTCCGGTTACACAGCAGAGGCTGCCGTCTGGCTTTCAGCGACAGGAACGAAGTATCACAGGATTCCCAACTGCGGAAGGATGAACCCAAACAAGGCACGCCAGGTTTCCTTAGATGAAGCTGTGGCGGGGGGATATGATCCCTGTAAGAATTGTTATTAGAGAAGGCGATTTTCATGGATTTTTGTCTGTTGCTGTGAACATATAAACAGTAACTATGTGTTTGTGTTTTATAAGGTTTCGTGAAAATTTATAAGCTTTTGTGAAAAAGAGAAAAAACCACCGGTTCGGATAAAGGAAAATCTTTCCTATCTGAATTTGGTGGTTTTTGCAGGTTGTATTTGTTTTTTATGGTTTTGCAGGCCGTGTTTGCTTTTGTCTTTCTTATTTTGCAAATTTAGTTAATTTCCTCTTCACAGATTTGATCGATAAGTGTTTCTATCATCTGTTTTTTCAGATAGACATCAAAGGCCAGTGCACAGATAAAAGAAAAAAGCTGCAGGTAATCCCGGTCTTCTTTTGCAGCTTTAGAAAACGTTTCCTGGGATTTCTGGAATTTATCGGTTACATCGGCTTTAAGGCGTTCCATCTGATCTTTTTCCATGGAAAATACTTCACGGTAAATATCCTCTAAAGATAATCCTCCCGGTTCGTCGAAATGTTCTCCAATTAAGGGTTTGAAGAGATGCTCAATATCATGGAAGGATAGAAGATTTTTAAAATAGTAAATAAAAATCAGCATCAGCATATGTTCTTTGGAATATTTTTTCTTTACCGGAGGCGGGAGCAGATTATTTTTCGCATAATTATTAATCATGGTTTTGGTTAATACCTTATCGTCCGGGTAGCGCTTGGTATGTTTTAAATGCTCATCCATAAAGGTGGTTACCTGATCCATGTAAAGCTGGATATTAGGAATATCTTCCGGCTTAATATAGGAAATGCTCTCAAGTCCGGACAGCAGTTTGGAAAGCCGTTCCTGGTTTGTTTTCATTCGTTGTTCCTCCATTCGACAGGGATGCTTCAGGCATAAAAAAGTTCCCCCATGCCTTGTATTATATAGTATTTAAAACTAGATGACAAGAGGGGGATGTTATTTATTTTTATAGGTGTTTTGAAGGTGTAAAGTGTGCGGAATTTTGTTTTTACACCATTTTTACACCAATTTTTTTAAAATGGGTTTTTCAGGAAACAAAGGCGCTTAATCCTTGGAGGGGGGGCATATTTCGCAACGTTGCGTTTGAACATTTGCAACGTTGCAATCCCATCTCAGGCATTGGCGGGAATAGAAATCTTTTGAAATTCAAGAGCGCAACACATAAAATAAAGCAAATCGGGCTTTAAAATCGTGCAAGGGTAGAAAGATAAGGGTAAAGGAATAAAAGCCGGAAATCGGCGTAGAAAATCGAATATTGACGTTGCAAGGCTCTGGCAGATATGCTATGATTGGTACATGGGAAAGTCATAGAGCCAGGCGGCTTTACCCTCCACTTTCGGAGGGGCAACCCTCCGATCGTAACCGAAAGGAGGGCTTGCAGATGATTACATACTCTGAATTTATTCAAACAGGTATCTTCATCGTTGCTCTTATCGGATTGTGTTATACAATCTTTAAGGGTAGTAAATAGCCGCCACTACCGCAAATAGTGACGGCTAATGCTGTAAAGCGTTAGCGTAGTTGTTGTTGAGGGTAGAGCCGCTTCTATGGCTTTCCCTTTTTGTATCTCTACTATAGCACATTTGGCAGAGGAAGGCAAGAGCCAATCACACGTTTGTGATTCTTGGGGTCAGGTGCTGCCCTCTGCCAATCTCATTTTCTTATCAACTCCCACTTTTTGAAGTTTTGTCCCTCTGCGCTGCCAGTATACATCATAGGACTTATAGCTGATTTAAGGAAAGGATTTGCGCGGACCCCGGGGACTATTCCTGCTGTTGATTATCACGCGATATAATAAAGCCATCAAGAAAAAAGAAATTCAAGAAAAGAAATCAGAAAAAGGAATGACAAGAACAAATATTCGTGTTATAATGAAACTGCTTGACCGGGAAATAAAGTCAACCAGGTAAAAAGAAGAGATGATGAGGAAAAGATAAGCCGAATAAAGAAGGACAGGTGAAGGATGAGTCAATTGGATTTGTTAAATGATAGGCAGCGCGAGGCGGTGACCTGGACGGAGGGTCCGCTTTTGATTTTGGCGGGGGCAGGTTCGGGCAAGACCAGGGTGCTGACGCATCGGATTGCCTACTTAATTGAAGAGAAGGGTGTGGACCCCTGGAATATCCTGGCGATTACGTTTACGAATAAGGCCGCAGGTGAGATGAAAACGCGGGTGATAAATACGGTGAGGGAAGGTGCGGCGGGTGTGTGGGTCAGCACCTTTCATTCATTTTGCGTAAGGATCCTCAGAAGACACGCCGAACACCTGGGCTATGGGAATAATTTTTCCGTATATGACACGGACGATCAGAAAACGGTGATGAAGCTGGTGTTAAAAAAGCTGAATGTGGACCCAAAACTTTATAAGGAACGGGCTATGCTCAATTACATATCGGATGCAAAAAACCATCTGATTTCACCGGAAGCCTGTATAAAAAATGTATCGGAATTCAGAGAAGGGAAAATCGGACTGATTTACAAGACATATCAGGAGGAATTAAAGCATAATAATGCCATGGACTTTGACGATCTTCTGGTCAATATGGTGCAGCTTCTCCTTCGTGTTCCGGAAATCCTGGAAAATTACCAAAACCGTTTCCGCTATATTATGGTGGATGAATATCAGGATACCAACCATGTACAGTTTAAGCTGGTTGAACTTCTGGCAAAGAAATACAGAAACTTATGTGTGGTGGGCGATGATGATCAGTCGATTTATCGTTTCCGCGGGGCAGATATCCGCAACATTCTGGAATTTGAAGAAGCATTTCCGGGGGCAAAGGTGGTAAAGCTTGAACAGAATTATCGTTCTACCGGAAATATTCTGACCGTGGCCAATGAGGTTATCCGCCACAACCGGGCAAGGAAGGCAAAAACCCTCTGGACGGCGAATGAAGAGGGTGGACTTCCGTCTTACTGTCAGTTTGATACCGGGGAGATGGAGGCGGATTTTATTGCCCGATTGTTTCAGGAGAAAAAGGAGAAGGGCAGGGACTGGAAGGATATGGCTGTACTTTACCGCACGAATGCACAGTCCCGGCTTTTGGAGGAAGCCTGCGTCCGGAAGAATATTCCCTATCTTTTGGTCGGCGGGGTGAACTTTTATCAGAGAAAAGAGATTAAGGATGTTCTGGCCTATTTAAAGACTATAGCCAATGGTGTGGACGACCTGTCCGTAAGCCGCATTATCAATGTGCCCAGGAGAGGAATCGGGACGGTTACGATAGGAAGGCTGACGGCCTACAGTGCCCAGGAGGGGATTCATCTGTACGATGCCATAAAAACGGCTAAGAATATCCCGGGGATTGGCAAGTCAGCAGAAAAGGTTGTTGTTTTTTTCAGACAAATCGAGGAACTGCGGGCATTTGCCAGGGACAGTGCGCACACGATTACCGATTTAATTGAGGCTGTTTTAAAACAAACCGGCTATCAGCAGGAACTTGAAGCCGAGGAGGAAGAGGGGCAGGAGCGGCTGGAAAATATTCAGGAATTAATCAGCAAAGCCGCCGCTTATGAAAGAGATTCCGAGCATCCCAGCCTGGACGAGTTTTTGGAACTGGTGGCTCTGGTTGCGGACGTAGACCGCATGGACGATGCTGACAGCCGGGTGACGCTGATGACCATGCACAGTGCCAAGGGACTGGAGTTTCCGCTGGTAGCGATAGCAGGGATGGAGGATGGTCTTTTCCCTAACGGGCTGATTGTCGCCTCAGAGAAACGGGAAGAGATGGAAGAGGAGCGCCGGCTCTGCTATGTGGGAATGACCAGAGCGAAAGAGGAACTCTTCCTGACCGGGGCAAGGTTTCGGATGATTAACGGGGAAACCCGGCGAATGCGGACGAGCCAGTTTGTCCGGGAGGTGCCCCAGGATTTTCTTGAAGTTGAACAGCCGGAGCGGCTGGATCTTCAATGGTCGAAACCTTCAGGAGAGAAGGAGAGTCCGAAAAACCAGATTCTGCGGATGAAAAAACGAGGGACAAGCCCCTTTCAGCCGGGAAATACCAGCTTTGGGAAGTCTTTTTCCGTCGTAAAGGCAGAAAGCCTTGACTACCAGGAAGGCGACCGGGTTCGTCACGGCCGTTTTGGCGAGGGCACCGTAGAACAGATTAAGGACGGTCCCAAGGATTATGAAGTGACCGTCTGCTTTGATAAGGTGGGCGTGAAGAAGATGTTTGCTTCATTTGCAAAGCTGGAGCGTGTGGAGTGAAAGGATAATGCTAAAGGATTTGCTGCGCGGTTATCTTGAAAAACCATGAAAAATCCAGTGAAAATCCATAGCAAAATCTTCACAGAAAAAAATATAAATTAGGATAGTAAAATCCGAAAAAAAATGGTATACTTATCCTGAGCGGAAAGGACGCAAATTAATTAAGAGGGAAAGGACGTGGATTTATGAATAAGAATCGCTTGGATATGATGGGGAAAGAGGCCCGGGACAGAGTAGAGGAGATTATGAACTCCACCCGCTTGAACGAGTTCCTGCACAGAAAAGAAGAAGAGGATAAGAAGAAAAACTGTATTCTCTGGGTTCTTGCGATTATCGGTGTAGTTGCAGCCGTTGCAGCCATTGCCTATGCCGTATATCGTTTCTTTACTCCGGATTATCTGGAAGACTTCGAGGACGATTTCGAGGATGACTTCGACGACGACTTCTTTGACGACGATGAGAAGGAAGAGGAGAAGGCTGAGAAGGACGAAGAAGTAAAAGAAGCAGCAGAAGAGAAAGAAGAAGAGTAATTGTAATCGCTGTTTTGAATGTATGCCTCTGGAAACCAGGGGCATATTTTTGTTACTGTTCATGTAGGTCTGCGCACTTGCTGCGAACATGTGAACAGTAACTGTTTTTTTCTCAAAATGTACGACAGAAAGGAGAAACGGGCATGAAAAAAGGCGATATTGCCGAAGGGATAATTGAACGGGTAGAATTTCCCAACAAGGGGATTCTGACGGTGGACGGGGAGCGGCTTGTGGTAAAGAACACGATTCCCGGTCAAACCGTGCGTGTGCTTGTGACAAAAAGAAGAAAGGGAAAAAGTGAAGGACGGGTGGTGGAGGTGCTAAAAAAGGCACCCCAAGAGAGGGAAGAAGGCGTTTGTCCCCATTTTACCCGGTGCGGCGGATGTATTTACCAGAGTCTTCCCTATGAAGAGCAGCTAAACATTAAGGAAGGACAGATTAAGGAGCTTTTGTTTTCGGTCTATCCTGAAGGAAGCTTTCTGTGGCAGGGCTTAAAACCCAGCCCGCTTCCGGACAGGTACAGGAACAAGATGGAGTTTTCTTTCGGTGATGAAGTTAAAGGCGGGGATCTGGCACTGGGAATGCATCGGCGGGGAAGTTTTTATGATATTGTAACCACCACGGACTGCCGGATCGTCCACCAGGATTTCTGCCGGATTCTGGAAGCAACGCTTACGTATTTTCAGCGCAGGAATGTGCCGTTTTACCAGAAGCTTCTGCACATCGGCTACCTGCGCCATCTTTTCGTGCGCCGTGCGGTAAAAACCGGGGAAATCCTGGTGGATCTGGTAACGACGACACAGACGGGATGGATGGAAGAGGTTAAATCCGAAAAAGGAGAAAGCAATTTAACAGAAGAGGAACTTCTGGACGGATGGAAGGAAGCCGTCTGCGCTCTGGAACTGGAAGGGAAGCTGGTCGGGGTCCTCCATACGCAAAATGATAGTCTGGCGGATGTTGTGCAGAATGACCGAACCGAGGTTTTATACGGACAGGATTATTTTTTTGAGGAGCTTTTAGGGCTGCGGTTTAAGATTACCCCGTTTTCCTTTTTCCAGACGAACTCAGCGGGGGCAGAAGTGCTGTATGAAACCGCAAGAAGCTATATCGGGGATACGAAGGATAAGGTGGTATTTGATTTATACAGCGGAACCGGAACCATTGCCCAGATGCTTGCGGCGGTGGCAAAGCAGGTGGTCGGTGTGGAACTGGTAGAAGAAGCCGTGGAAGCCGCTAAGGAGAATGCCGCAGGGAACGGACTGAAAAACTGCAGCTTTATTGCCGGGGATGTGGGGAAGGTGATGGATGAACTGGAAGAAAAGCCGGATTTAATTATGCTGGACCCCCCAAGGGACGGTATCCACCCCAAAGCCCTGCCGAAAATTATCCGGTTTGGAGTTGAGCGGATTGTCTATATTTCCTGCAAGCCGACAAGCCTGGTCAGAGATCTGGTTCTATTTAAGGAAGGCGGCTATCAGATGACAAAAGCCTGTGCCGTGGACATGTTCCCATACACCGGGGGGATAGAGACTGTAGTGCTGTTAAAGCAGTTAAAATAAGGCTTTTTATGGAAAGTTTTGGGCTTAATAACAGGTGGCCAAACGATTGAATAATGCTGCTTTTAATGCTATACTAAAAGAAATTTTGTACAGGGGGACGGGATGAAACTCAATGTTCAAAGGATTTTTCTTCTGGTCAATCTTCTTTTGTATGTTCCGGTAGCAGTGCTGCTGTGGGCAGGTTTGAGCAGGAAAGATTATTCGGCGAATCAGAAGGAAAACTGTTATCGGATTGGCGTCAGCTATATGACGATGAATAATGAATTTTATAAAATTGTCAATGAAGAAATCCTCAACCGTGCCGAGATGGAGGGAGATCAGGTAATCCTGCGCGATCCGGCACTTGATGCAAAACGGCAGATTGAACAGATTGAAGAGATGCTTGCGATGGATGTGGATGTTCTGGTGGTGACGCCGGTGGATGGTAAGCGTCTGTCTGAGGTTTTAAACAGAGCAAAGGGACAGGGCGTTTATATTGTTGTTGTGGATACGAACCTGGAAGATGAACGGCTTGCGGACTGTACGATTACATCGGATAATTATTCTGCGGGCTGTCTGGTGGGGCAGTATTTTTTAAAAGAAAATCAATTAGGGGAAAATCCATTCGGGGAGAAGCAGGATGTAAATCTCCTGGTGATGACGCATGATTCGGCAAAATCCGGGCAGGACAGGGTGCAGGGGTTTTTAGATGTTGTGGAAAAAAGCGACAGGGTTCATGTTGTACAGCGCATCAATTGTGACGGGCAATTAGAGATTGCCATGCCAAAGATCGAGGAGGTTATCCGTAAAGGCACTGCCTTTGACACGGTATTCTGCCTGAATGATTTGGCAGCCGTCGGGGTGGTTGCTGCCCTGGACGAGCATGAACTTTTAGAGCGGGTGAAGGTGTACGGGATCGATGCCTCCCCGGATGCAAAAGCGCTGATTAAAGAAGGAATGATGTCGGCTTCCTCGGCACAGTTTCCTTCCCGCATCGGGCAGACCGCCGCAGATGTGATTTACCGTCTTCTGCGTGGGGAGGAGGTCGAAAAGGAGATTTTTCTGCCGGTGGAACTGGTGACCCGGGAAAATGTGGAGGAGTACAGCATTTCCCGCTGGCAGTAGGATGAGGGAGGATTTTTTGATGGAGATTGCCGTTGACAGGAAAGACTATCCCAGGCTTGTTCTGAGCACAATGAAAAATTTGAATATGGTTATTATCCTCTATCTGACGATGGTGACTGTACACAGTCTGTCCGGATACATTGCCGAAAATTCGGCGATGGATTTTCTGCTTCGGGCAAAGCAGGTGCCTGCAGCACCGTGGAAGCTTCCCGTGATTGCTGTGGGGCTGTATCTGTGCCTGCTTCTTTTGCTGTCCATTCCCTGCAGAAGGAAGCTGTGGTTTCTGCTGAAAACTTTGGTTGAACTGGGGATTGTCTTTGCGGTCAGTTCTGTGCTGAGTTTTGGCTACACCGGTACGGTGCTTTTAATTATTGCCGACACGATGAGTTATTTTCCTGACCGAAAACAGAGAATTTTGTTTGTGGCGGGGATATTTGCCGCCTATCTTTTGATGGATTATGATCTGCTGTCGGCAAGATATTCCATCATTTCCTTAGAAACCTGCTGGGCTTTCTACAGCGGCAGGGTGCAGTCTTTGCTTCTGGGAGTTCGGAATATCTTAAATTCATTGAACATGATTGTATTTATCAGCTATACCATTGTGCTGATTCTGGAGGAAGTAAAGGAAAAGGAGAGGATACAGGGGCTGAATGAACGGCTGCGCCTTGCCAACCAGGAATTAAGGCTGGCGAATGAAAAACTGGAGGAGTATGCAAAGGAATCCGAAAAAACCGCGGAAACGCGGGAGAGGAACCGTCTTGCCCGGGAAATTCATGATACGCTGGGCCATTCTCTGACCGGGATTATCACGGGAATTGATGCCTGTGTTATGCTGGTGGATATTGCCCCGGAAGCGACGAAAGAGCAGTTGAAGGCGATTGCCAATGTGGCCAGGCAGGGGGTTAAGGATGTACGGCGCTCGGTTAAGGCGCTTCGCCCGGATGCCCTGGAAACCCTCGATCTTCAATCTGCCATTATCCAGATGATTGAGGAGATCCGGCGATCCACCGGGGTGGATATCGATGAACGGATAGAAACCAGGCTGAACGGATTGAATAAAGATGAAGAAGATGTGATTTACCGGATTATCCAGGAATCCATTACCAATGCAATCCGTCACGGAAAGGCAGATAAGATCAAGGTAAAGATTGACCGGCAGTACAATATGCTCAATATTCATGTGGAGGATAACGGTGTGGGCTGCGCCAATGTGCAGAAAGGCTTTGGCCTGCATCATATGGAGGAACGGCTTGCGATGCTTAAGGGAAGTTTAAGCTATTGCGGGGATCATGGGTTTATTATTGATGCAGGAATACCGATTCGATGGGGAACGGAGGATGAGAATGATTAAAGTATTGATTGCAGACGACCAGGAACTGATTCGGCAGAGTCTTACCATTATTTTAAACAGTGAAAAGGATCTTGAGGTAACGGATGCTGTCGCCAACGGGGTGGAGGTGATTCGTTCCATACGAAAAGAACATCCGGATGTTATCCTGATGGATATTCGTATGCCGGAGATGGACGGCGTGGTCTGTACGCAGATTATTAAAGAGAATTATCCGGAGATTAAAATTATTATTTTGACTACTTTTGATGATGATGAGTATGTGTTTAATGCTTTAAAATACGGAGCCAGCGGTTATCTCCTTAAAGGAATTTCCATGAAAGAATTAAATGAAGCCATCCACAAGGTCTACCATGGGACGGCGATGATTAATGAGGATATTGCTTCAAAGGTTGTCCGGCTGTTTTCGCGGATGGCACAGTCAAATATGGCGATTCAGGTTGATGAACGGCAGTCGGCAGACTTAAAAGACAGCGAATGGCAGGTGATTGTGCAGGTGGGAAGCGGGCTGTCGAATAAGGAGATTGCCGCAAAGCTGAACTTATCCGACGGGACGGTCAGAAACTGCATCAGCACGGTTTTAAGCAAACTGAACCTGCGGGATCGGACACAGCTTGCCATTTGGGCGGTGCAGACCGGAGCCGTGAATAGAGTATTCGGGGATGGAAATTAATGGAAAATCATACGGAAAAGAAATACCGGATTCGAGCGGGGATCTGCATATTTTTTTTGTTGGTTATCGGGCTGATTGCCACGGATAATTACAAAAAGCTTCCGGGATTTCATAAAGATGTACTGCAGATCGGCGTGTTCAGCGACAGTTACTGGGAGGTGCAGAACGGCTGGGCTTACCGGATTGCCGAGGATGCCATAGCCCGCTTTGAAGAGCAGCACCCGGGCGTCAGGGTGGAATATGTGAGCGGCATTATCAAGGAAGATTACGCGGATTGGCTGTCCGGGCAGATGATGAAGGGGGAGGCCCCGGATGTCTTTTTTGTGCTGGGCGAGCATTTTAATGATTTTGCCGAAGCAGGCGTATTAAAAAATCTGGACGGTCTGATTAAAGAGGATGACGAATTTTTGCCGGAGAGGTATTATTCTTCCGCTTATGCTTACGGGAACTATGAGGGAACACAATATGCCCTGCCTTTTACCTGTGCTCCGAAACTGATGTTTGTCAATAAAACCATACTGGAAAAAGAAGGTATTGCCCTGCCTGAAAATCAGTGGACCTGGGACGATTTTTACCGGATCTGCAGTGAAGTGACAAAAGATACGGATGGAGATGGGACGCCGGACCAGTTTGGCACGGTGGGCTATACCTGGGAGGATGCTTTTGACTCTAATGGGGTAATGCTTTTTGACGAGAGGGGAAAGGAGTGCTACCTGACCGACCCCAAGGCCGGCACAGCCATTGCCTTTATCGAAAAAATGGAGGAACTAAACGAGGGCTACAGTGTTTCCAGCAAAGATTTTGCTCTGGGCAATGTAGTTTTCCAGCCCATGCTTTTTTCGGAATACCGCGCCTATAAATCCTATCCTCTGAGCATAAAAAAGTATGCGGGCTTTGCCTGGGACTGTCTGATGATGCCTGCCGGGCCGGACGGAGAGAATATTTCCCGTTTAGACACCCTGCTGCTTGCCATAAACCCCTCAACCGTGCACGGCAAAGAGGCGTGGGAAATGTTAAAGCTTCTGACCGGCGATGAAGCCATCCAGTCCGAAATATTTACTTATTCCGAGGGGGTTCCGGTGCTTAGGGAGGTTGTGGAGGCCGAGGAAAACCAGAAGTTTTTTGCTTCGGAATCCGATTCCTCCCATGTGCTGAACCTTCCTATGTTAAGCCATGCAGTGGAACAGGCCGTGGTGATTCCGCGCTTCCATAATTACGATAATGCGGTTTCTGAGGTTGACCGGGCGATACAGGCGATTTTACAGAGCAATTCTAATATTAATATGGAAACCATTATTCAAAACAGGAAAATTAATCATTATCTCAACCATTGAACCAGAAATACAGGTGGGGATTACGGTTTATACGTTCACGGCAATGGGCAAAAATCCATGAAAAATTCTAAACAACTGCATATGACAAATGTCATAAAAAAGAAATGACAGATGACCAGAAAAAGAAGTGACACATGTAAGGTGAACATGTGCCGCTTTTTTTATATACTAAAATCATGATAAAACAAGAACTTCTTAAGGGAAATGGAAGGAGGCAGGAGATGAAATACATCTTATTAGTAAGCCACGGAACGATGGCACAGGGGGTACACAGTGTACTGGAAATGCTTGTCGGAGAGGGACGGGAAGATATTTTATCCACAAGCTTAAAAAACGGCATGGGTGCCGATGAATTTGCCGAAAACGTGCGCCAGTGCGTTTCCGTCGTTAAGGAGGAGGATGAACTCCTTGTATTTGCAGATTTAATCGGCGGTTCTCCGCTGACGACGACGGCCAATGTGCTGGCGGAAGAAGGGCTTTTAGGCCGCACAACGATGGTCGGGGGAATGAATCTTCCTCTGGTGGTCAGCGCTGTGGTAGCCAAGGACAGCATGGAAAGCGGAGCACTTGTCGATGGGCTGATTCCTGAAGCACGGGAGGCACTGAAACGATTTACGGTAGCAGTAAGTGAATCCGAAGATGAGATATAGATAAATCGGAAGATGAGATATCGATAAAACACAGAAAAAGGCAAAATAATCTTAAAAAATAAAAACAAAATCAGGAGGATAATTAATTATGGCAATTTCATTTATTCGCGTAGATGACCGGATGATTCACGGACAGACCTGTACAAGATGGGCACTGGAATATCCCTGTGACGGATTGATTGCGGTGAATAATGCAGCGGCAAAAAATTCCGTGTTAAAGGCAGCTTACAAGAGTGCAAGCGGCAAGAAGACCTTCGTCTGGTCGGTGGAGGAGTTTAAAGAAAAGAGCGAGAAGGTGTTAAACAGCAAGGATAATTATTTCCTGATCACCAAAAATCCTCTGGATATGGAAAAGATTCTGGTAGAGCAGGGCTTAAAGCCGGGAATCCATACGGTAATTATCGGGCCGTGCAATGATCGTCCGGGGACGACCAAGCTGGGAAATAACCAGTCCATCACCCAGGAAGAGGCGCAGGCGCTGGAAAACATTATGAATGCCGGATATGAAGTGGAGTTTGCTCTTTTAAAAGATGAAGCAATCGGAAACTGGAAAAAATTCAGAGGACAGTTTGGATTCCATTAAGGAGGTAGGATTATGACGATCAGTTGGTTGCAGGCGGCTCTGCTCGGCCTGTTTGCATGTCTGTCAAGTATGCCCGGTATGGGCGGCTCATCGATTGGCAACTATACATTGGGAAGGCCCTTAATCGGCGGTTTTATCTGCGGTCTGATTCTGGGAGATATGACAACCGGAATTTTAGTGGGATGTGCCATGCAGGTGGTTTATATTGCGCTGGTTACCCCCGGAGGTACGGTTTCTGCGGATGTCCGCGCCGTCAGCTACATAGGAATTCCTCTGGCCATGGTTGCTTTAAAAAGCTATGGACTGGAAGCAACATCCGTAGAGGGTGCGGCACTTGCCACTTCCTTTGGTGCCATGGTTGGTACACTGGGAACGGTGTTATTTTACGGAACAGCGACCGTAAACCTGGCATGGCAGCACATTGGCTGGCAGGCTGTAGAAAAAAGGGATTATCATAAATTATACGTTGTTGATATGGTTCTTCCGTGGATTTCTCACTTTATCTGCTCGTTTATCCCGACACTGATAATGTGTAAGATGGGAACCAGCGTTGTAGAACTGATTAAGACTACGCTTCCCATGGACGGAATTGCCATGAAGACTTTATTTACGGTTGGCTCTCTCCTTCCCTGTGTAGGTATTGCCATTCTTTTAAAGCAGATTGTAAAGCAGGTAACGGATTTTATTCCCTATCTGTTTGGATTTACCTTAGCAGCATCGATGGGGATTAACCTGGTGTCCGCAACCGTTATTGCCGGAATGTTTGCTGTAATTAATTATAAGATTAAGATGCTGTCCGTGAGCAAGGCTGCAGCTGCTGATGGATGGGACGATGAGGAGGAGGAAATCTGACATGGAGAAAAAGATATCAAAAAAAGCCCTATTAAAGTCCTTCCATAACTGGTTTTACGGGCATTTGACCTGTTTTTCCCAGGAGCACATGCAGACCTTTGGCTATCTGTGTTCCATGCTCCCTCTGGTTGAGGATTTATATGAGGATGAAGAGGATAAGGCAAAAGCCATGAATACCTACACGGCATTCTTTAACACGGAGCCGCAGTTAGGAACATTAATTGTCGGAATTACCGCAGGTCTGGAAGAAGCAAGGGCCGGGGGAACCGAGGATGTCGATGATGAAACCATTAACGGCCTCCGTGCAGGTCTGATGGGACCGATTGCCGGAATCGGCGACTCGCTGGTGGTAGGAACGGTGATTCCTATTCTTCTGGGGATTGCTATGGGAATGTCTACCGGCGGTTCACCGCTTGGCGCAATCTTTTATATTCTTGTCTGGAATTTATTTGCCTACTTTGGAATGAAGTTTCTGTATTTTAAGGGGTACAGTCTTGGTACTAAGGCCGTGGAATTTTTAATCGGTGCACAGGGCGACGCCATCCGTGAATCGGTGTCCATCCTTGGCGGAATGGTTATCGGTGCAGTATCGGCAACCTGGGTCAGTGTTTCCACGTCCCTGCAGCTTTTAAATGAAGCGGGTGAGCCTTATCTGGTGCTGCAGGATAAGTTGAATGAAGTATTTCCCGGACTTTTAACCGCAGTATTTGTAATTGTCTGCTGGTTTTTGATGGCGAAAAAACAAATGTCGCCGATTAAAGTTATGCTGCTTTTAGTGGTTGTGGCGTTTGTGGGCGTACTGGTTGGATTCTTTAATCCGGGACTTGTTTACTAGGATTTACCAGGGAATATTTGCGTAATGATAAATCTACATAAATGGCAACACAGTTGGAGATGGATCAATCATGAATTATAAGCTGATTTGTTTGGATGTGGACGGAACCCTTTTGGATGATGAAAAAAGGGTTTCAGAAGCAGTAAAAGAAAGTCTTGCAAAAGTCCACGCTATGGGGATATCGATTGCATTAGTTACAGGAAGGATGCCGGCAGCAACCGAGAGGATAGAAAAGGAAGTTTCGGTACCCTGCATTAAAGCCTGCAATGCGGGAACCTACATCCTTCTTGGTGAGGAATGCATTCATGCAAAGGTTCTGCCTGTAGAGGCTGCGCAGAAAATCAATGAGGAATTTTTTGCTCCGCATCATCTTCCGCTCTGGGTTTTTGAGGGAAAGAAATGGTATGTGACGGCTGTGGATTCCTATGTCGAGCGGGAGAGCAGGATTATTCATGTAAAGCCGGAGATCGTAAAGATGGATGAACTTGTAAAGCGATGGAAGGAAGATGGAGGCGGACCCAATAAGCTTTTAGCCGGGGCAGATCCGTCAATCATCAGCCGGATACAGAAGGAAATGAAAGCCATGAACATTTCCGGCGTGGATATGGCACGATCATCGGATATTTATCTTGAGATATTCCCGGCAGGAGCGACGAAGGGTGAGGCACTGGAAGCCATCTGTAAAAAACTGGGAATTTATCCAGGGGAAACGATGGCTTTTGGGGATCAGGAACTGGATATTCCGATGTTAAAAAAGGCAGGAACAAGCATTGCGATGGGAAATGCCATTCCGGAAGTAAAAGAACTGGCCGATTTTGTGACAAAGAGCAACAATGAAGAAGGAATTGCATTTGCCCTGGAGCATTATCTGAACCTGAAATAGCAGGAAACATGGATTTGGCGCTAAGACGGCAGAACAATAGGGGAGAATGGTTTTGCCTGTAAAGCAGCCATGGAGCAGGGGAGAAAACGATATATGGTAAAATTAGAATTCCAGGTGAAGGAATCTGCCGGTCTTTTGCCGGAAACGGCAGGAAGTCTGGTTAAAGAGGCCATCCAATGTACCAGCAATGTGCAGATCCGAAAAGGAGAAAAAAGCGGCAACGCCAAACTGATTTTCCACGTACTTTCACTTTCGGCAAAGGCTGGTGAAAAGCTGGAACTATTGGTCGAAGGTGAAAACGAACGGGAAGATGCGAAAAGACTGGAAGCATGGATAACGGAAAAAAAATTTGAAAATTTTTAAAAATTCTATTGACATTTCCACAAATATCCGTTATACTTACTATCGCTGTTAAGCAAACCAGTTTGTACGTGTGCGTAGCTCAGCTGGATAGAGCACTTGGCTACGGACCAAGGTGTCGGGGGTTCGAATCCTCTCGCGCACGTTA
>VSOC01000059.1 GCA_009774615.1 Lachnospiraceae bacterium | reverse complement strand
CTTGCATTTTATGGAAAAAGGTGCTACACTGGTTACGATAACATGATAAAGTAAAGGATAAAGAGTGGGCAGACGTCCACTCTTGCTTTTATGTGTTTGAACATCGAAGGTTACTGTTTGCAGAAGTCTGCGGCTTGTTACATTGAATATGTGAACAGTATATCAAAATGATGGGAGGAAAGGAAGGACGGTGATAACGGATGACAAAAAAAGAAAGTTATGAATCGAGGACCGAAAAGTTTCTTCTGCCGCTGATGCAGGAGCATGGATTTGAATTGGTCGATGTGGAATATGTAAAGGAAGGCGATACCTGGTATCTGCGTGCCTATATCGATAAAGAGGGCGGAATTTCTTTAGATGACTGTGAACTGATCAGCCGTAAGGTAAGCGACTGGCTGGACAAGGAGGACTTTATCCAGGACAGCTATATTCTGGAAGTAAGTTCGCCGGGGTTGGGAAGACCTTTAAAGAAGGATAAGGATTTTGCCCGAAGCATCGGTAAGGATGTGGAAATCCGGCTGTACAAGGCATTGAATAAAAGTAAGGAGTATACCGGTATTTTAAAAGCATATGATAAAGAGTCTGTTCTTTTACAGATGGAAGACGGATCGGATTTATCCCTTTTGCGGGCAGACATCGCACTGATTCGTTTAGCCCTGGATTTTTAGTGAAGCGTGCGCAGAAATCATTAGTACCCCAAGGGTAGGATATACTGTGAAACATGCACTGAATGGAGGAAACCATGAACAAGGAACTTTTATTGGCGTTGGAAATGATTGAGAAGGAGAAAAACATCAGCAAGGCAGTACTTTTGGAAGCGATAGAAAACTCGCTGCTGACCGCCTGCAAAAATCATTTCGGCAAGGCGGATAATATTAAGGTAAATATTAACCCGGATACCTGTGATTTTGCAGTGTATGCGGAAAAAGAAGTTGTGGAAACGGTGGAAGATCCTTTAACCCAGATTTGCGTCGAAGAGGCAAAGCTGAAAAACCCCCGTTATCTTCCCGGCGATATTGTCCCCATTGCTGTTCCGTCGAAAGAATTCGGACGGATTGCCACACAGAATGCGAAAAACGTAATTCTGCAGAAAATCCGCGAGGAGGAACGTAAGGTTCTTTATAACGATTACTACAGCAAAGAAAAAGATATTATGACCGGAATCGTACAGAAGAATCTGGGAAGAAATATCAGCATTAATTTAGGAAAACTGGATGCGATTTTAAATGAAAGCGAACAGGTTAAGGGAGAAGTGCTCCGGCAGAACGAGCATGTGAAAGTTTATATCTTAGAGGTTAAGGATACATCCAAAGGGCCGAGAGTTTCCGTATCCCGCACCCATCCGGATCTGGTTAAACGCCTGTTTGAATCGGAGGTTGCCGAGGTAAAGGACGGTACGGTGGAGATTAAGGCGATTGCCAGGGAGGCCGGTTCCCGAACGAAGATTGCCGTCTGGTCGAATGATATTAATGTAGACCCTGTAGGTGCCTGCGTGGGCATTAACGGAGCCAGGGTAAATGCAGTAGTCAGTGAACTTCGCGGCGAAAAAATTGATATTATTAACTGGGATGATAATGCCGCTTACTTAATTGAAAATGCATTAAGTCCGGCCAAGGTTATCTGCGTGGTTGCCGATGAGGAAGAGCGGGAGGCGCTTGTGATTGTGCCGGATTATCAGCTTTCTTTAGCTATCGGAAAAGAAGGACAGAATGCCCGCCTTGCTGCACGTCTTACCGGCTATAAGATTGATATTAAGAGTGAAACCCAGGCGAAGGAACAGGGGCTGTTTGAAGAACTGGGCATTGAATATCAGGAAGATATGGTAGATTATCACTATCAGGAGGATGAGGACTTCCAGGAAGAGGGTGAAATCCAGGAAGTGGAAGATTCTCTGGATGAGGAAAACTATTCCGAGGCGGGTGATTTAACCGGAGATGCGTTTGCCGGGGAAGAGTCCGCAGAAGACGAAGATTTTACAGACGAAGATTTTACAGATGATGATTTCACAGATAAGGATTTTACGGATAAGGATTTCACGGATGAAGATTCTGCGGATACTGCCAAAGAGGAAGGCTACCAGGAAGAGGAGCAGTTATCGTAAGCTTCGGTGAACGGTAACGCAAAGCGTGTCTGAAATCAAGAAAACAGGAGTGATGAAAACGTGGGTGCAAAAAAAATACCTTTAAGGCAGTGCATAGGCTGCGGGGAAATGAAAAGCAAAAAGGAAATGATCCGTGTACTTAAAACTGCCGAGGGGGATATTCTGATTGATGCCACCGGGCGGAAAAACGGACGGGGAGCTTACCTTTGTCCCTCCGGAGAATGTCTGAAAAAGGCAGTAAAGTCCAAAGGGTTGGATCGGTCTTTTAAGATGGCGGTTCCAAAAGAGGTGTATGAAGGACTGGAAAAGGAGATGAAAGAACTTGGATTCTAAACAGCAGGTATTGAATCTGATTGGATTGGCGACAAAGGCCGGCAAGGTGAAAAGCGGTGAATTTTCTACGGAGCAGTCCATAAAAAAAGGCAGGGCCTGTCTGGTTATCGTGGCGGAGGAGGCATCGGAGAACACGAAAAAAAGGTTCCAGGATATGTGCGGAAATTATCACGTAAACATCTGTTTTCTGGGCAGCAGGGCTGAACTTGGCCGTTTTACTGGTAAGGAACTTCGAGCGTCCCTGGCGGTGGAAGATCGGGGCTTTGCAGAGGCAATCGGGAAACGAATGACTATGAACGGAGGTAGCAAGGTATGAACATAAATGATTTAGGAAAAGAGCAGGGAAAAGCGGATAAGGACATGATGAAGGGACAGAATAAGGCAGGGCAGCCGGAGAGCGGAAAGGCTCTTGAAAGCGGAAAAACTGCCGGAGAGGGCAAGGCACCGAAAAAGAAGGTTATTGCCGTCTATCGTCCGCAGAATTCACAGCAGATTAAAAGCCGTCCCGCCGGACAGAAGTCCAAGAGTGCAGATAATAAAGTGGCCCTGGGACAGAAAACCGAAAAGACAGCACCGCAGAAAGCCCCGGAAAAACTGGGTGTTTTAAAAGCAGCGGAAAAAGCCCTGGCAGCAAAGGATGCAGCCCAGAAGGCAAAGGAGGCACAGAGAGCAGCAGAAAAAACACCGCAGAAGACTCCGGAAACTGCGGTACCGGGACAGAAGGTTCAGGCAGCTTCAGCCCTGGCGCAGAAGGTAACGGTTTCGGAATCTTCCGCGCAGGAGAAGGCAGCACCTGCCCAGTCATCCGTAAAACTACAGCCGGAGGTAAAAGCGCAGGTACAGGAAAAAGCAGCAGAAACCGTAAAGGAACCGGCAAAGGAAGCACAGGCACCCGCAGCTGGACGGGAAGCACAGCCAAGAGAAACACAAAAAAGTACTTCCTCGGCGGCAAACCGTGACGGCCAGGCAAAGAACAGCCAGCCAAGAGATGGTCAGGGAAGCCGTGACGGTCAGCGGGGCACAGGCAGCACAAATCGTGACGGCCAGACAAGGGATGGTCAGGGAAGCCGTGGCTATGGAAACCGTGACGGTCAGGGAAGAGATGGTCAGAGAAGCGGAGGTTCCAGCGGTCGTGACGGTCAGAGAAGCGGCGGCTATGGAAGCCGTGACGGTCAGGGAAGAGATGGCCAGAGAAGCGGCGGGTTCGGCAGCCGTGACGGTCAGGGAAGTGATGGCCTGTGCAGCGGCGGCTAAGGAAATCGTGACGGTCAAAGAGGCGGTTATGGGAACCGCGACGGTCAGAGAAGCGGAGGTTTCGGAAACCGTGATGGCCAGGGAAGAGATCACCAGGGAGGACGTTCCGGCGATCGCCGCAGTCAGGGCTCCAAGTCAGCCTTTGATTCGCCGATCCAGACCAAACCAACCAGCGGCCGTCAGAATAAGAATGCCTATAAAAATGATAAATATGATAAAAGAAAGCATGAGGAAGAAGAGGGCCGCTTAAAGGGCGGAAAGCCTGCAAAGGGTGCCTTTATTATGCCGCAAAAGCCTGCAAAGGAAAAAGAAGAAGCTGTAAAGGTTATTACCCTTCCCGATGCAATTACCATTAAGGAACTGGCAGAGAAGATGAAGGTTCAGCCATCTGTGATTGTCGGCAAGCTCTTTAAAGAAAAGGGCCAGATGGTTACGGTGAACCAGGAAGTGGATTACGATCAGGCAGAAGAAATTGCTATGGAATTTGATATCCTCTGCGAAAAGGAAGAAAAGATCGATGTGATTGCCGAACTCTTAAAGGAAGCCGAGGAGAATGAGGACGATATGGTAACCAGACCGCCGGTAGTCTGCGTTATGGGTCATGTTGACCACGGAAAAACCTCTCTTCTTGACGCTATCCGAAAGACGAACGTCACCGCGAAAGAAGCCGGCGGCATTACCCAGCACATCGGTGCCTATGTGGTTGAAATCAATAACCAGAAGATTACCTTCTTAGATACCCCGGGACATGAGGCGTTTACCGCTATGCGTATGCGCGGTGCCCAGTCTACGGACATTGCTATTTTGGTGGTTGCCGCGGATGACGGCGTGATGCCCCAGACCGTGGAAGCAATCAATCATGCCAAAGCTGCGGGTGTGGAGATTATCGTTGCCGTGAATAAGATTGATAAGCCAAGTGCCAATGTAGATCGGGTAAAGCAGGAGATGAGCGAATATGAACTGGTTCCGGAAGACTGGGGTGGAAGCACCATCTTTGTTCCGGTTTCGGCACACACCCAGGAAGGTATTAAAGATCTTCTGGAGATGATCCTTCTGACAGCAGAGGTAAAGGAACTGAAGGCAAATCCCGACCGGAAGGCAAGAGGTCTGGTTATTGAGGCAGAACTGGATAAGGGTAAAGGTCCGGTTGCCACGATTCTGGTACAGAAAGGAACACTTCACGTAGGAGATAATGTGGCGGTAGGTGCCTGCTACGGCAAGGTCCGCGCCATGATGGACGATAAAGGACGCCGCGTAAAAGAAGCCGGGCCGTCAACCCCGGTAGAGATTCTGGGCTTAAACGATGTGCCCAACGCAGGCGAGATATTTGTAGAAACAGAGAATGAGAAGGAATCGAGAGCATTTGCAGAAACATTCATTGCCGAGGAAAAGAACCGTCTGATTGACGATACCAAGGCCAAACTTTCCCTGGATGCCTTGTTCAGCCAGATTAAGGCAGGAAATATCAAGGAACTGCCGATTATTATCAAGGCGGATGTACAGGGTTCTGTGGAGGCTGTAAAGCAGAGTTTGGTGAAGCTGTCAAACGAAGAGGTTATGGTTAAGGTGATTCACGGCGGCGTAGGCGCGATCAATGAGTCCGACGTTACCTTAGCTTCCGCTTCTAATGCGATTATTATCGGCTTTAATGTGCGCCCGGATGTTATGGCAAAGTCCATGGCAGAGCAGGAGAAGGTGGATGTGCGCCTGTACAAGGTAATTTACCAGGCGATTGAGGATGTGGAAGCGGCTATGCGTGGTATGCTTGATCCGATTTTTGAGGAAAAAATTATCGGTCACGCAGTTGTCCGCCAGACCTTTAAGGCTTCAGGTGTGGGAACCATTGCCGGTTCGTATGTCCTGGACGGACAGCTCACCCGCGGATGCAGCGCAAGAATTACCCGCGACGGCGTACAGATTTTCGACGGCCCGTTAGCTTCCTTAAAGCGTTTTAAGGACGATGTCAAGGAAGTTAAGGCAAACTATGAATGCGGTCTTGTCTTTGAGAAGTTCAATGATCTTCAGGAAGATGATATGATTGAAGCTTATGCTATGGTGGAGGTTCCTCGATAGGAGCGTAGTATGAGAAAAAACAGCATTAAGAATACAAGAATTAACATGGAGGTGCAGAGGGAATTAAGCGAGATTATCCGCAGAGAAATTAAAGATCCCCGGATTCATCCGATGACCACCGTCGTGAGGACGGAAGTTACCCCCGATTTAAAGTACTGCAAGGCATTTATCAGTGTTCTGGGCGACGATGAAGCCGCGGGAAACACCCTTGCAGGTCTAAAAAGCGGTGTAGGCTATATTCGCCGGGAACTTGCCCGGCGGGTGAACCTGCGCAATACTCCGGAAATTACATTTATTTTGGATCAGTCCATAGCTTATGGAGTGAATATGTCCCATTTAATTGATGAGGTAACAAAAGACTTAAAATAGGTAATTGCGAGTGAAAGGAGAGAGGCGTTCATGTCAATACTGGATACGAAGCTGGCTGGAGTAAAAACGGTTCTGATTCTTGGTCATGTGCATCCCGATGGGGACTGCATCGGAAGCTGTCTTGGTCTTTATAATTATCTGAAGGAGGTTTACCCTCACCTGGAGCTTACCCTGTGCTTAGAAGAGCCGCCCCAAAAGTTTTCCTATCTGCAAAATTTTGATCAGATCCGCACAGAATTTGTCTGCGGGAAAGTTCTGGATCTCTGCATATGTTTAGACTGCAGCAGTGAGGATCGCCTGGGCGAGGGAGGGGAATTGCTGGCCATGGCCAAGGACAGCCTCTGTATCGATCACCATGTGACCAACACCGGCTATGCCGGGGAAAATGTGGTTGAACCGGATGCCAGTTCCACCAGCGAAGTGCTTTACGGTCTTTTTGAAGAGAGCCGTATTACCAGGGAAATTGCAGAATGTCTTTATACAGGAATTATCCATGATACCGGAGTATTTAAGTATTCCTGCACTTCCCCCAAAACGATGCGGATTGCAGCAAAGCTGATGGAAACCGGGATAGAATTTAACCGGATTATTGACGAGAGTTTTTACCGGAAAACCTATGTTCAGAACCAGATTTTAGGACGTGCCCTTTTGGAGAGCATTACTTTTCTGGACGGTGCCTGCGTATTCAGTGTCGTCCGGTTAAAGGATATGAAGTTTTACGGTGTGACGAGCAAGGATTTGGATGGGATTGTGGAACAGCTTCGGCTGACCGACGGGGTGGAGTGTGCGATTTTCCTCTATGAAACCGAAGCCCAGCGCTATAAGGTCAGCCTCCGTTCAAAACAAAAGCTGGATGTGGCAAAGATTGCCGCTTTCTTTGGCGGCGGCGGCCACGTCCGCGCTGCAGGCTGTACGATGTCGGGGAGCATTTACGATGTGGTCAATAATCTTTCCCTACATATCGAAAAGCAGCTTAAGGAATGGGAGAAGAATGCATGTACCACGGAGTAATCAATGTGTATAAGGAACCGGGCTTTACCTCCCACGATGTGGTGGCAAAGCTTCGGGGAATTTTAAAACAGAAAAAAATCGGTCATACCGGAACGCTTGACCCGGCAGCCTGCGGCGTTCTGCCGGTGTGCCTGGGGCAGGGCACCCGAATTGCCGATATGCTGACCGAGAAGAAGAAAACCTATGAGGCCGTGCTTCTTCTGGGGCAGGAAACGGATACACAGGATACGACCGGAGAAGTTTTGGCCCGCTGTCCGGTGAACGTAAGCGAAGAAGAAGTCCGCCGGACGGCCGCCTCCTTTATCGGTCCCCAAAAGCAGGTGCCTCCGATGTATTCGGCGCTTAAAGTGGAAGGCAAAAAACTTTACGAGCTGGCACGGGCGGGAAAAGAAGTGGAACGTCCGGCCAGGGATATCCAGATTGATGAACTGACGATGAACTGGATAAAACTTCCCCGGGTGGGCATGACCGTAACCTGTTCTAAAGGAACCTATATCCGTACCCTGTGCTATGATTTGGGAAAGGCACTTGGCTGCGGGGGCTGTATGGAAAAGCTTACCCGAACCAGGGTGGAGCGGTTTCTTATCCAAGACAGCTTAACCCTTTCCCAGATTGAAACCCTGCGCGACGAGAACCGGGTGGAGGAAATCATCCTTCCGATAGAAGCGATGTTTGACGGGCCAAGGGCGATCGCCAATGAAGCAGGGAATAAAAAGCTGATCAATGGAAATCCTGTTGCTGCCGAAGATTTTGCCTTTATTTTGCGGGAAGACGGACAGGCTGAGCCTTTAGCACCAGAAGCGCTTCCAAAGACAGGGCTGGTGCGGGTGTATTCTGCGGACAGGAAGTTTTTAGGGCTGTATGAATACGAGGAAAGACGCCGTTTTTGGAAGCCGAAAAAGATGTTTCCGACGTAGGGGTTTTTGCGCTTCTTTATAGAGCAGGCCAGAAATAATAAAGGGAAACAGGACAGGGAGTGAAATAGGATGAATTATATAGAAAACTGCCCGGACTTTTATCTGGAGGAACCTACGGTAGTTACGATAGGGAAATTTGACGGCAGGCACAGAGGGCATCAGAAACTTTTAAGCGCTATGCTGGACATAAAAAAAACCTGCGGCTATAAAACAGCAGTCTTTACCTTCAGCATAGCCCCCGGTGATTTGGTCGAAGGAAAACGCCATACCGTAATTACGACGAATCTTGAGCGGAAGAACAATCTGCAGAAAATGGGTATGGATGTTCTGGTGGAATATCCTTTTACCAGAGAGGTTTCCCAGATGAGCGCCGAGGAATTTGTCCGTGAGATTTTGGTTGGACGGATGCAGGCAAGGGCAATTGTTGTAGGGACGGACTGCGGTTTTGGCTATAAACGTTCGGGAAATGCAAAGCTTTTGGAAAAGCTTTCGCCGGTTTACGGCTATCATCTTGTGGTTATTGAAAAGGAAAAAGACGAAGACAGGGAAATCAGCAGCACCTACATCCGCGAGGAGTTGGATAAGGGCGATATCGAAAAAGCCAATGAACTCTTAGGCGAACCCTATTATATTCATGGAACCGTCGTTCACGGAAACCATATCGGTGAGCCGCTTTTGGGATTTCCCACGGCAAACCTTCTTCCGCCGCCCGAAAAACACCTGCCGCCCTTTGGCGTCTATGTGGCTCAGGTGCTTATTGACAGGAAGCTTTACGGCGGTGTGACCAATATCGGAAAGAAACCCACGATTAAGGGAAAAGACGGCGAAGATTACCGCCCGACAGGGGTGGAAACCTTTGTGTTTGATTATGACGGAGATTTATATGGACAGGAAATCGAAGTAGGGCTTTTACACTTTATCCGCCCGGAGAGAAAGATGAGCGGGCTGGAGGAATTAAAAGCGCAGATTACGAAGGATAAGGATTTTGGGAGGGCGTTTTTGGCGGAGAGGAGATGGGATAATGCATAGGCTGATTATTCATCAACTTGGGCCAATAAAACATTGTGAACTGGAATGTTCTTCTTTTATGACTTTAACAGGTTTTCAGGCATCCGGAAAAAGTACAATTGCAAAAGCTGTTTATTACTTCCGGACAATCAAAGAAGATATTATAGAATTAGCCGTGAGACAGACACTAAATAAAAACTGGATAGTTGGCTTAGAAGACAGTGATTACCCTGAAACAGTAAAGGATCTGGAAGATGGGCTAAAAAGATATCTGGTAAAAAAATATATGAATACCTTTGGCTTGGTCAAGGGAAGAGAACATGGAACCTATCTGGAATATTATTTTACTAAAACCTGTTTTGTGAAATTTATTTTGTCCCCGGACATGGAAGTCCCTGTTCCCAATGAATGTCAAATTATTTTTAGTGATGAATTAAGCAATTTTCTTCAGAAAAAAAATGATTGCTTTTCCATCACTCCATTAGGTGTGCCGGAGAAGGAAAAAAAACAGATGTACGCAGAATTGTATCAGTTGTTTGATGATTCCTGTATAGTTGTCTATATTCCGGCAGGGCGCAGTATGATAACTTTATTGTCCCAGCAGTTTAACTATATCTATGCAACAATGGATGACAGTCAAAGGCGTTCATTAGACAGCTGTACAAGAGATTATATTGAACGTACACTGCGTCTTAAAGGAGAATTTTCTGATGGTCTTTATGGATTAACTCCGGTCTTTCCTGAAAAATATGATCTTCCTTCTGAATCTGTTAGGCAGGCAGTAAATCTGATAAAAGCAGTGCTGCGTGGGGACTATCGCTGCAGTAAGGGTGAAGAACAGATAATTCTTGCTGATGGGAAATATGTAAAGCTTAATTATGCTTCTTCCGGTCAGCAGGAATGTGTTTGGATATTAAATTTATTATATTATTATCTTTTGCAGCAGAAACAGGTTTTGTTTATTATTGAGGAACCAGAAGCCCATTTATTTCCTGAGTCACAAAAATATATTACCGAACTGATTGCGCTGGTTAATCGCTGCGGACATTCGATAATTCTGACCACACACAGCCCGTATGTCCTGGGAACATTAAATAATTTATTATATGCCTGTACAATTCCAAAGCAGTATCAAAAGAAAGCATCGGAAATAATTCATAAATCCTTATGGATCGATTTTCATTGTTTTGCGTCCTGGTTTGTGAAAAATGGAACGATTGAAAACTGTATGGATGAAGAAATCCATATGATACAGAATGAAAAAATCGATGAAATTTCAAAAGTCATTAACGATGATTTTGAACGGTTGTTGGATTTGCAGATAACAAATGAGGATGGTGCAAACGTATAATGCCATTAAAAGATTTTCCGTCTTTGTGCAGTAAAAATGCTGTACAGATAGTATCAAAAGATAAGAAAAATCCGCAGTATCACAAGGGGCTTAATCCCAGGAAAGCTTATGTGACACAATATCAGATTGATGGAGTAGTGATAAAAACAGGAAGTCGATGTGATTATCTGCTTATGAATGAAGAATCACAAACAGCGTATTTGATTGAATTAAAAGGTTCAGATTTAGTAAAAGCTGCAGAACAATTAGAAGCAACCGAACGTATTCTGGAGAAAGAACTTGCAGCGTACCGTAAATTATATCGTATTGTTGCCAAGAAATGCAAGACACAGGAGATACATTCATCGTCATACAGGAAATATCAGCTTCGCTGGAAAGGGAGGCTTATGCAGAAGACAGGATGTATTGAAGAAATAATCGAATAAAATAATCGAGAAACCACACTTCTTTCATGTGATGATTGTTGTGTGGTTTTTTGCTTTTGGGGAAATTTTGTTTTTTAAATATAAAAAAAGTGCTTGCAAAATACCCTATGGGGGTATATACTGAATAAAGAAAGAAAAAAAGGAGATAGATAATGGGAGAAGCACAGGTATTGCATGGATGCTGTCATAAGACGAAAGAAAGACCGGAAAAAGAATACCGGGATTTAATTAACCGCTTAAACCGGATAGAAGGCCAGATCCGGGGAATCCGCGGGATGGTTGAGCGGGATGTCTATTGCCCGGAGATTTTGGTTCAGGTAGCTGCGGCGAACGCTGCCCTGAATAGTTTTAATAAAGTTCTTCTTGCCAACCATATCCGCACCTGTGTTGCGCGGGATATTCGGGAGGGGAAGGAAGAAACAATGGATGAATTGGTGGCTGTTCTGCAAAAATTGATGAAATGATATTGCTTTTAGGATTAAAGAAAGGGGCGTGACGGATTATGGATCAATACAATGTAACAGGGATGACCTGTGCGGCCTGCAGTGCCCGGGTGGAAAAGGCCGTTTCTAAGGTGGAAGGGGTAACTTCCTGCTCGGTCAGTCTGCTGACGAATTCCATGGGCGTGGAAGGGACGGCTTCCGCAGCAAGTATTATCGCTGCCGTGGAGCAGGCAGGCTATGAGGCGGCGAAAAAAGGGGATAAAAAAGAAACGGCTGCCGGGCCGGATGAGGATTTATTAAAGGATACCGTAACTCCGGTGCTTAGGCAGAGGCTTATCTGGTCGGTGGGATTCCTTGTGGTTCTGATGTATTTTTCTATGGGGGCGATGATGTGGAACTGGCCTCTTCCTGCATTTATGGAAGGCAATCACGTTTTGATGGGAATAATCCAGTCGACGCTGACCGTTATCATTATGATTTTAAATAAGCAGTTTTTTATCAGCGGCTTTAAGAGCCTCAGGCACGGTGCACCCAACATGGATACACTGGTTGCCCTGGGCGCAGGTGCTTCCTTTGTCTACAGCTATTTTGCCCTGTGCGCCATGACGCTTGCGATGGACAGGGGGGATATGGCGGCTGTGATGGGCTGGATGCATGAGTTTTATTTTGAGTCGGCGGCAATGATTCTTACCTTAATTACTGTGGGGAAGATGCTGGAGGCCCGTTCTAAAGGAAAGACGACCGATGCCTTAAAGAGCCTGATGAAACTTGCACCCAAAACGGCCGTTGTGGTTAAGGAAGGTATCGAGCAGGAAGTTCCGATTGAACAGGTACTTGCGGGGGATATTTTTGTGGTGCGTCCCGGGGAGAATATTCCGGTGGACGGTGTTGTCGTGGAGGGAAGCAGTGCGGTCAATGAGTCGGCATTAACAGGAGAGAGCATCCCTGTAGATAAAACTGTGGGCGATTCGGTATCGGCGGCTACCGTGAACCAGTCCGGGTTTATCCGCTGTCAGGCGACCCGGGTAGGAGAGGATACCACGCTTTCGCAGATTATTCAGATGGTCAGCGATGCAGCGGCGACCAAAGCGCCGATTGCCAAGGTTGCCGATCGGGTGTCCGGAGTTTTTGTTCCGGCAGTGATTTTGATTTCGGTTATTACCATGGCTGTCTGGCTTTTGGCCGGGGAAACGGTAGGGTTTGCGCTCGCCCGGGGAATTTCTGTCCTGGTGATTAGCTGTCCGTGTGCATTAGGTCTTGCTACTCCAGTGGCAATTATGGTGGGCAACGGCATGGGTGCAAAGCATGGAATTATGTTTAAGACAGCGGTTTCCCTGGAAGAAACCGGAAAGATGGATATTGTCGCCCTGGATAAGACAGGGACGATTACCAGCGGCGAGCCAAAGGTTACGGATATTTTTGCGGCAGAAGGGATGCGTGAAGAAGAACTTTTACAGCTTGCCTGTTCCTTAGAGGCAAAGAGTGAACATCCTCTGGCAAGGGCGGTGATGGAAAGAGCCAGGGAGGAATCCATTGCTGCACAGGAGGTTACGGAGTTTCGGGCACTTCCGGGCAACGGGCTTTCGGCAGTGCTTGACGGGGATGTTTTGCAGGGCGGGAGCATGAAGTTTATTGCCGGTGCCGCAAAAGTGCCGAAGGCCATGCTTTCCCGGGCGGAGAAGCTGGCCGAAGAAGGAAAGACCCCTTTGCTTTTTGCCCGCGGGGACGACGCGCTGGGGATTATCGCCGTGGCAGACGTGATAAAAGAAGACAGTCCCCAGGCTGTCCGTGAACTGCAGAACATGGGTATCCGCGTGGTTATGCTGACCGGAGATAATGAGCGTACAGCCAGGGCTATCGGCAGGCAGGCGGGCGTGGATGAAGTGATTGCCGGAGTACTTCCGGAAGGAAAGGAAAGCGTGATCCGCTCTCTGAAAGAAAAAGGAAAGGTAGTTATGGTAGGGGACGGGATTAACGATGCCCCGGCACTGACCAGAGCCGATATGGGAATTGCCATCGGCGCAGGGACGGATATTGCCATTGATGCCGCGGATGTGGTATTGATGAAGAACCAGTTAAAAGATGTACCGGCAGCCATCCGTTTAAGCCGGGCTACGTTAAAAAATATTCATGAAAATTTATTCTGGGCCTTTTTCTATAATGCCGTGGGGATACCGCTGGCGGCAGGGCTGTGGTATCCGATTTTCGGATGGAAGCTTAATCCGATGTTTGGGGCGGCAGCGATGAGCCTTTCGAGTTTCTGTGTAGTAACCAATGCCCTGCGGCTGAATTTCTTTAAGCTTTATGATACGTCAAGGGACGGACATTCCAAAAAGAAAAGAAGTGATCAGCATGTTTATGATCAAATAAATCAAGAACCAATAAATCATCAGGAGGAAAAAGCGATGACAAAAACCATGAAAATTGAAGGTATGATGTGCGGGCACTGTGAGGCCAGAGTAAAGAAGTGCTTAGAAGCACTTGAGGGTGTAGTTCAGGCGGAAGTAAGCCATGAGGCAGGAACGGCTGTCGTTACCTTAAATGGAGATGTAGCCGATGAAGTTCTGAAAAAAACTGTGGAAGCTCAGGATTACAAGGTGATTTCCGTAGAAGGATAATCGTTACTGTTCCCATCGGTCTGTGCACCTGCGAACAGGAACAGATAATCGGCAGAGGGTTAAAAAAAGACAGGGCTTTAGGATGGAAAATCATTATCAAGTCCTGTCTTTTGAAGTCTTTTGAATCTGTAAAAGGATAGAAGCTTTTTATACAAGGATATCCATCCCGCCATCAAAGCCTGACATCGATAAATCGATGCCGCCCATATCGCCAAGTGCTGCGTCAAGAGAAGAAGATGTGACCGGATCGGAAGCACCTGTAGAAGCAAGGAGATTTGCCGTTTCGTTTTTCATATCTTCAGCAATTTCCTTCTGTGCATATTTGCGGTCTTCCCTGCGGCGTTTGGTGCGCCGTTTTTCCAGTTCTTTGTGAAGTTCCTGGGCTTTTTCCATCTCCATCTTCTTAATGGCACGTTCTTTGCGCAGTTCAAGCTGTTCTTCCTTGGAGAGATTTTTCAGTTTTTTCTGGATTTGCTTCGTCAGTTTTTCCAGCCGCCGGATCTGTTTGGCAAGCTTTTTTGCCTCTTCGCCTTCTCTTCCTACGGATGCCATTTTTAACTCTGCAAGCGTCCGTGTAACCTTGGAAGAAACTTCCATAACCTCCATCTTCGTTTCAGCTTTGGCTAAAAGGGCGGCATAAGAACCTACGGATTCACCGGAAGAGGAACTTTTCAGAAACTTGGAGTTGCTGTTTTTCTTTGCCTCTTTGGCGGCTTCTGTGCGCTCTTTGAAAGAGGCAAGAATCTCTTTATCTTTTTCCATCTTGTCTTCCCAGTAGGTTTTCTTTTCCAAAGATTTATCGGCTGCTTCTTCTTTGCGGTTTGTTTTATCCGATTTGCTGCTCTCTGCGTTTTTTTTCGTTTGCTCTGTGCTTTTTGCACTTCGGGAGGAAGTGTAATAGCTGCTGCTTGTTTTTGCTGTGGTCGTTTGTCCGCTGACTTTCATAAAATAGCCCCCATTCTTTTTTTAAGACACTTTTTCACGCTCTTTTCCAGATGATCCTGCATTGCATAAATAAGGGTGCACATTCACCGGAATTTATGCAGGGCAGTACAGGTTATTCGCTGTATTCTTATGGTATATATCGACTGAAGCAGAGAAAAGAAAAGCAGAATACCGGCAATTTATTGACAAATCGATAATGCTTTGTTATAGTTGACGAAACATAATCCTGTCAGGTCGCCTCTGTTCGGAAACTGCGGCAGAGGGTGAAAAGGGAATCAGGTGCAAATCCTGAGCGAACCGGTCACTGTAATTGTGGAGAAACCTCTAAGTGAATAAGCCATTGCCTGTTTAGCGCGGGTGAGAAGGCTGAGGAATCGAAGAAGCATGAGCCAGGAGAACTGCCTGATAGGGAAAACGGCAGGGCTCCAGGGTAAGCCGATGCTGTGCGGAGGAATTTTCTATAAAATTCGTTACTTTTCACACGTTTAGAGTAACTAAAATTCTTCTTTTTATGTTGCCATCCGCCCTGAATAGGGCATTTTTTTATGCACAGGCCCGCATATGGAAGTTTGCTGCTGACGCAGTATGCGGGCCGCACGGCGAGTAGGGGAAGATGAATCTTTCCTACTCAATGTAAAGAGGAAAATTGATGAAGATGCAGCTTTGCTCTTTCTTTATGCCGCTTTCAGGACGGATAAAATCTACCCCAATAATTCTGAAAAGGAGAAATGGGAATGAAGAAAAGGAAAATGAAAATGACAGCGGCTCTTCTTGCAGCGGCAGCTCTGCTGGTATCCGGGTGCGGCGCAGGACAGACGAAGACGGATGCAGCTGTAGACAGGCAGGTAGAAGCGAGTTTATCGGCGTATGGGCAGGAAGCAGCAAACGTACCAGAAGACGAACAGCAAGCAGCAAATGGGCAGGAAGCAGCAGGGCAGTCAGAAGTACATGCAGAAGCAGGCGGTCAGGAAGCCGCGCAGGAGGATGTGCTGGTTTTAGCCTACCCCAAGGATTTAGGGGATATGAACCCTCACATCATGGCTTCCCCGATGTATGCTCAGGACTGGGTGTATGACGGTCTGACCGCGCTGGTAAATGGGGAGATTGTACCGGAACTGGCAGAAAGCTGGGAGATTTCCGGGGATGGGAAGCAGTATAGCTTTCATCTGCGGGAAGGGGTGAAGTTCAGTGACGGATCGGATTTAACGGCAGATTTGGTCAGGAAAAATATCCAGGACGTTATTGACAATAAGGACGGCTATACCTTCCTTCAATGTCTGGAAGAAATCGAAAGCATGGATGTACCAGATAAAACTACTCTGGTAATGCATCTTGCCCATCCCTGCAACTCCCTGCTGTCCGATTTAAGCTTTAACCGCCCGCTGGTGATTGCAGGTGAAGCGGCATTTCCTGAATCTGGAAATATTTACCAGGATGGCGTGAAAAAACCCATTGGAACCGGGATGTGGACGGTGGAAGAGTATGTGCAGGATCAGTATACATTATTTGCCCGCAATCCCTATTATTGGGGAGAAAAGCCAGCATTTTCTTATGTAAGGGTCGAGGTTATTCCGGAGATAGAAACGGTTGTCAATGCCTTAAAAGCCGGGGAAATTGATATGTACATTGATGTCAATGACGGGCTTTCCGCAGATGTTTACCGCGAACTGGAAGGTCTGGGTTTTTCTGTCGATATGGCTGAAGGGACACAGGTGACAAGCCTTAGTTTAAATACGGCAGGAGAGATTCTCGGCGATGTTTCCGTGCGCCAGGCGCTTTCCTGGGCAACGGATAATACCGTAATTTCCGAGATGGTCTACGGCGGTCTGCAAAAGCCTGCATCCTCTTATTTTGCGGACAGCATCAGCCTTGCGCAGACCGGCGCGGGCCGTTATAATTACCAGCCGGAAAAAGCAGTTTGGCTTTTGGAGGAGGCAGGCTGGAAACTGGAAGAGGGAAGGGATTACCGGACAAAGAATGGGGCCGAACTGGAAGTTGATATGCTCTATGACACGGTATTTAAAAACGGAAAAACGATTGGCCTGGTTCTCCAGGAACAGTATAAAAACGTCGGTGTAAAGCTAAATATTTGTGAAGAAGATTCGCAGATATTCCGCAAAAAGTGGAAGGAGGGTGACTTTGGCATGATTCTCTACAGTTCCTGGGGAGGCTCTTACGAACCCTTTGCCACACTTGCGGCCATGCGGACGAACGGCGATAAGTTCAGCACCGTGCAGAAGGGAATGGAGAATAAAGAAGAACTGGATCAGGTGATGAATCATGCATTAAGGGAAACCGATGAAGAGAAATTAAGGGAAGATTTTGCTTATATTATGGATTCCTTCTTTGAACAGGCGGTGTACATTCCTCTGACCGTATCCTCAACATTAGCGGTATATAACAGCAGCCTTGAGGGGCTTGATCTGGAAGGAGGAAAGGATGTAATGCCAGTGGGCAGTGTGAAGAGGAAGCAGTGAAGCTGTTATGCCGGTGGGCAGTGTGAAGAGGAAGTCGTGAGGATGTTGTGCTGGTAGAGAATACCGTGGGAAAATAGTGAGGAAACAGAGCGAATGAAAAATTATCTGCAAAGGAAACTGCTGGGGATGCTGCCGCTTTTATTTCTGGTTTCCGCGGCGGCTTTTGCGCTGGTGCGGCTGATTCCCGGAGATGCAGCGACCGCGTATCTGAATGCCATGAATGCCCCGATAACCGAAGCAGCATTGCATAAGGTGCAAAAAGATTTGGGGCTGGATAAGCCGGTGGTGGTACAGTATGGAATCTGGCTTAAACAGGCACTTAGCCTGGATTTTGGGCTATCCTACATGACCAAAAGACCAGTGATTGACGAACTGATGCTTGGGTTTTACTATACGGCGGTATTGACTGGTTCTGCCGTAGTCTGGATTATTGTTTTTTCCCTTCCCCTTGGCATTATGGCAGGGAGGCGTCCGGGAAGTTTTATGGATCAGTTCATCCGGGCAATGACCTTTCTTGGCAGTTCGATTCCTTCTTTTTGGCTGGGATTTCTGCTGGTGGAGTTCTTTTCCCTTCGCTTAAAGCTGCTTCCGGTACAGGGCGCAGGAACCTTAAAGAACATCCTTCTTCCTTCAATAACCCTGGCCTGTTCCTATCTTGCCATGTATACAAAAATGCTTCGCGGCGGGATTGTGGAACATTCAGGCGGAACTTACGTTCTTTATGCCAGGGCAAGGGGCTTAAAGAGGAGAACGATTTTGTGGAGGCACATCCTTCCCAATGCTTTAAATCCTGTTCTTACTTCGCTTGGTTTAAGCCTTGGAAGTATGCTTTCCGGAGCGGTAATTGTGGAAAATGTATTTGCCTGGCCGGGGATGGGAAGGGTGATTGTCCGTGCGGTGGCAGGCAGAGATTATCCGGTGATTCAGGGCTATATCCTGGTGATTGCCGCAGTATATATTATGCTGAATCTTGGAGTGGATATCCTCTGTGCCATGTTGAATCCGAGGATTTTTACGGAGGAAGAAACATAAAAGGTTTTAGGAAAAGAGAAAGGCAAACGCAGGAGATGATAGAGAAAAGAAGGGAAAAAAGTGATGATTCATAGGATATTAGAGGATAAAATCTGCCGGTTTTGTCTGGTTTTCCTCCTTATTTTTACATGTGCCGCTCTGTTTGCGCCGTGGATTGCTCCTAATGATCCGAATGAAATTCATTACACTGCCCGGTTTGCGAAAATATCATGGAAATTTCCTTTAGGAGCAGATTACATGGGGCGTTGTATTCTGTCACGCCTTCTGTACGGTGCCAGATTATCGTTAGGAAGTGCGGCGGGAATTACAATTATTTCCTCGGTGTCTGGAACAATTTTAGGCATGATTTCCGGCTATCTGGGAGGAAGGTTTGACAGAATATTCATGGGTGTTTGTGATGCTGTGCGGGCATTTCCAGGCATGGTGATTGTTCTAGTATTCGTGGGTATTTTAGGGACAGGGCTTCTTTCTCTTTGCCTAGGGATGATGGCGACCCGATGGGTCTGGTATACAAAGGTTGCCCGGAATCTGACCAGGGCAGAGAGGAAAAAAGAGGCCGTTTTGGCGTCGGTAATGGCGGGGAGTCGTATGGCGGGCATTCTATCTCATCTGATTTTTCCTGCAATTCGTATGCCAATCTTAGCGATTACCACGCTGCAGTTTGGTACGGCCCTTACGGCGCTGGCTGGATATTCGTTTCTTGGTTTTGGTGCCGCCCCGCCCAGTCCGGAGTGGGGAATGATGATTCAGGATGGACGATCGTTTATCAGCACTAATCCGTCCATGCTGTTTTGGCCCGGGCTTTGTATTTTGATGGTGGTTATTGCAGCGAATATTTTGGGCGACAGGATACAGGAAATTTCTGAGCAGGTGCGAAAATAGGATAAGGCAGAGCGGAAGGGTAGAAGATAGAAAATTGAGAGGAAAAGAGCAGGATTTACAGCAGCAAAAGAGAAAAGAACAGACAGCAAAAGCACAGGCAGCAAAAGCACAGGCAGCAAAAGAACAGACAGCAAAAGAACAGGATTCCGAAGAAATCGTATGTCTGGACAAAATAAAGATCAGCTTAAAAGAGCGGGAAAAACGTTTTTGTGCTGTACACGGTGTTTCTTTTTCTTTGTTTCGGGGAAGGACATTGGGGATTATCGGGGAAAGCGGCTGCGGTAAGACGCTTTTGTGTCATGCTCTTCTTGATCTTCTGGAAAAAGATAAATGGGAAGTAGAAGGGCGTGTCTGCTGGAATCCGGGGTTTTCGGTTCGGGATGCGGGAATGGTTGTACAGAATCCGTTTTCTGCTTTTGACCCCAGGATGAAGCTTTCCGGACATTTTCGGGAAATGGCAGGGGTGCTTGGCTTAAGCCGCAGAAAAATCACTGAAGAGGCATTATCTCTTCTTTGCAGGACAGGAATTCGTGATCCAAAACGTGTATTGGACAGCTATGCATTTGCATTAAGCGGAGGTATGCTGCAGCGGGTAATGATTTCCCTAGCCCTTTTAGGGAAGCCAAAGCTGCTTATTGCCGATGAACCTACCACAGCTCTTGATATTACCACACAATGGGAAATATTGGAACTTTTAGGCGAATTAAAACAGGAATACGGAATCAGTATTCTACTAGTTTCTCATGATTTGAAGGTAATACAGAGCATGGCGGAAGATATTTGCGTAATGTATGCAGGCTATGTAGTGGAGCAGGGACCGGCAGAAGAAGTATTAACAGCACCGCTGCATCCTTATACCCGCGGACTTTTAGCTTCAAGACCGTCTTACAGCAAAACACAGATTCAGGCAATGGAAGGCTGTCCGCCGGGAATCCGTGACTGGATTTTGGGCTGTCCGTTTGCCCCGCGCTGCGGGTACACCCGGGAAACTTGTCATAAGGATTGCCCTCCTCTTTGTAACTGGGGAAAAGAGAATACGGGAAAGGTTCATAGAGTGCGGTGTTTTTTGGCAGGCAAAGGAGAAAGAACATAATGTCGGAACGTTTTCATGATATTATTCTTCAGGCGGAAGAGATTAGCAAGAGTTATCGGACAGCAGGGAAGGCAGAGAAAGAAGAAAAGGCTGGGAAAGCAGGAAAAGCAGAAAAGGCCGAGAAAGCAGGGAAGGCAGAGAAGGCAGGAAAGGCAAAGAAAAGAATATTTGCAGTTCAGGATTTGACCTTGCGGATTAAGGAGGGGGAGTGTCGGGGAATCGTGGGAGAGAGCGGCTGTGGGAAGAGCACGCTGCTGCGGATGCTGTCTGGTTTGGAAAAGCCGGACTGCGGGTCTGTGATGTATGAAAATGCGTCCGTATTTGCACAGATGAAAACCAGGAGAAATGAGATTCAGTTGGTTTTTCAAAACAGTCTGAATGCGGTGAATCCTTATCTTTCTATTGAAGCAGTTCTTAGTGAACCGTTAAAAAATTTCGGCGGCAGGAGAGGGGAAGGGAAGTTGTCAAAAAAGGAGAGAAGGACACAGGCGGCAGAACTTTTGACGAAGGTGGGGCTGTCCGAAAAGGATCTGGACAAATATCCCGGGCAGTTCAGCGGCGGGCAGCTTCAGCGTATCTGTATTGCCAGGGCTTTGGCGGCAGAACCTAAGGTGCTTCTTTTGGACGAACCGTTAAGCAGTCTGGATGTGTCAGTACAGGCGCAGATCATGAGGCTTTTGGAAAAACTGGGAAAGGAAAACCGGCTTACCCAGGTATTTGTGTCGCATGATCTGGAAGCGGTATATTATCTCTCGGACAGCCTGAGCGTAATGTATGGGGGATGGATTGTGGAAGAAATCGAAGAAATGAAATTTTTTGACCAGCTTTGCCATCCCTATACCAAACGCCTGGTGCAGTCCGGCAAAGGAAGAGGGTTCGATGAGCAGTCGGGAAGGGTCAGGCATTTCAGGAGGGCAGATAATCGAAATGCCGATGCTGTTGAAATCTCCGTGGAAGCAAGGCATTGTCCCTATATTGACCGATGTCCTGAAAACATGGAAATTTGCGGGAGAGAAAATCCGCCTTTAGTGAAACTCTGTGACGGGCATTGGGTAAGGTGTTTTCGGTTCTTATCGTGAACCGTAACCTCCCGCCATCGAACAAAAATCAATAACCCCATTTATATGGACAACGGATAAATGGTAGTAAAAAACTGCAGTCTTTAACATGGCTGCGGTTTTTTTGATGCAAAATATTATGAGAAAAATGGTTGATTATCTCAAAAAAGCCTTGATTTACGGGCATACAAGCAGGATTTCAAGCTGAATTTACTACCAATTTACTACTTTTGAGGGAAAGAGCCTTGATATGCCGCCCCCAACCCTGCCAGCCCAGCCACCAGCACACAGCATTGAGAAAGAATAAATGAAAACTGAATACGACGCATACGCGGCGTTTCTCTATCCCAACACGGGAGAACAGGAACGCCGCTTTTTTTATGCCCTCATGTTACGCAGTAGGGGCGAAAAGAGCCTTGCTATATGCGGCTTTGCGGGCGCACTTTTGCCGGGGACAGGGATTTATACCTTTATCCCCGAAAATGCCGTTCTATTGCGTAACATTCCAATATCTGCACCAATGAGAATCCGGGGTGCGGTGGCTATATGATAGCTGCCGCGTCCCGGTTTTTTCTAATTGTAGAGACTATTATATCTTACCAAATGTTCTAATTGTTCTTTTATTTCACTACATATTTGTTCATTTTCCAAATCATCAATATCCACACGTATTTTGAACTCATAATCACCAGTATTTTCTATATCCTTAATAATACCCCCTTGAACTACCATAGTTTTCTTAATCAT
>VSOC01000058.1 GCA_009774615.1 Lachnospiraceae bacterium | reverse complement strand
TAAACCTTTTCCTTCACTAGTTGCAGCAAAATCTTTAATGAGCTGTTGATTAATTTGTTTAGAGGTTAAGATTTCTGAATAAAAATTTTGAAAAAAACTTCTCTTATTACTAGAAACGATCCCCATCACCCCATTTCAAGAAAACTGCCTATTTTTTTCTTTCAGCCAATTCTCGGACAGCATCTACTTTCATCGCATTAACTGTCAGTTTAACATTTCCATTTTCAGATGCACCTAATCCTTTTCTGGCACACTTCCAAGAAAACTCATTGTGTGATAGACTACTTAATTTCCAAGATGATACTTCACCATACCTATCTAGTACATTATTTACAAGTTGCTTTGTTTCCTCGGATACCGTTCCATTTACTGATGAAAACATGCCACCTTTTAAATATTCATTTCGAACAGAAGCTAAGACAGGTCCATATTTCCACCCTAAAAAAGGCTCATCAAATAAAACGCTTTTATTAAACATTAGGGATTCTCTCTGCACAAAATACATTAATTTATGCATTTTCATTTCATCCATTGGCTGTTTAAAGCGTTCTAAAAAAGTTTCATATAAATATTTTGCAACATTTAATGTATTTTCCATAAGATTTCCTCCTTTTCTTTAATAATCGCATTGTAATTGTAATACATAATTTTTTACTTTCAACTGCCTTACTAAATTATATACGATTCTAATTATTTTGTCAATCATTTTTTCCGAACATTTGTTCTTATTTTCTCTACATATTATTATATGATACCAGGTTCAAAAAAGGCTCCCAAGGAATACCCTTAGAAGCCCTTAATTTACTAACTTTTTTAATGATTACTCAAGAATAGAAACAACACTGCCGGAACCTACGGTTCTTCCGCCTTCACGGATAGCGAAACGCAGACCCTGCTCCATAGCTACTGGGTGAATCAGTTCTACGGTCATCTCTACGTTATCGCCAGGCATACACATCTCGGTGCCTTCCGGCAGATCGCATACACCGGTTACGTCGGTTGTTCTGAAGTAGAACTGCGGACGATAGTTGTTGAAGAAAGGAGTATGACGGCCGCCTTCATCCTTGGTCAGAACGTATACCTGAGCGGTAAACTTGTTATGGCACTTTACGGAACCTGGCTTGCACAGACACTGTCCTCTTTCGATTTCGGTTCTCTGAACACCACGAAGCAGAGCACCGATGTTATCACCAGCACGAGCCTCGTCTAACAGCTTACGGAACATTTCGATACCGGTAACAACAACCTTACGGGTTTCTTCGGAAATACCAACGATTTCTACTTCATCGGACAGATGCAGAGTACCACGCTCTACTCTACCGGTAGCAACCGTACCACGGCCGGTAATGGAGAATACGTCCTCTACTGGCATCAGGAATGGCTTATCTACGTCACGAACCGGATCTGGAACATAGGAGTCAACCTGCTCCATCAGTTCAAGGATCTTGTCGCCCCACTCGCCGGACGGATCTTCAAGAGCCTTTAATGCGGAACCCTGAATAATCGGGGTGTCATCGCCCGGGAACTCATACTCGTTTAACAGTTCGCGGATTTCCATATCTACTAACTCTAACAGTTCAGGATCGTCTACCATATCGCACTTGTTCATAAATACTACGATATAAGGTACGCCTACCTGACGGGATAACAGGATGTGCTCACGGGTCTGCGCCATAACACCGTCGGTAGCAGCTACAACCAGGATAGCGCCGTCCATCTGAGCAGCACCGGTGATCATGTTCTTAACGTAGTCAGCATGTCCTGGGCAGTCAACGTGTGCATAGTGACGGTTAGGAGTTTCATACTCAACGTGTGCGGTAGAGATGGTGATTCCACGCTCTCTCTCTTCCGGAGCCTTATCGATGTTCTCGAATGCTACAGCCTCACCAGTACCATATCTCTCATGTAAGGTCTTGGTAATTGCAGCGGTTAAGGTGGTTTTACCATGGTCTACGTGGCCGATGGTACCAATGTTACAATGTGGCTTCGATCTTTCAAACTTAGCTTTTGCCATTTTATTACGTCCTCCTTAATTTGCGCCTTAAAGGCTTAATCATTTATCAGGCTAGTTTCCATTATATTTGATTTAGATGGATTTTTCAAGCCCATTCTTATAGAATCTGGCGGGTTTTCTTGCGGTTTAAGCTGCCGCACCCTCTTTTCCTTAAGTCAGGATATCGCCGCCCCGAAACCGCCCCGCCGTTTTCGGGTAACTCTTTTTACTTGTTACTGTTCACAGACACAGCAGCCTTTATTTCCCTTTATGCTCGGAAATAATCTTCTCCTGGATATTCTTGGGAACCTGCTCGTATTTCTCAAAGAACATGGAGTAGTTTCCGCGGCCCTGGGTCTTGGAACGAAGATCGGTGGAATAACCGAACATCTCTGCTAACGGAACATAGCCTTTAACCATCTTTCCGCCGCCAATATCCTCCATACCCTCGATACGGCCTCTTCTGGAGTTAATATCGCCGATAACGTCGCCCATATATTCCTCGGGCATGGTTACTTCAACCTTCATAATCGGCTCTAACAGTACGGCTCCGCCCTTCTGCATCGCATCCTTAAATGCCATGGAACCGGCGATGTGGAATGCCATTTCCGAGGAGTCAACCTCATGGTAGGAACCGTCAAATACATTTGCATGAACACCCAGTACCGGGAAACCGCCCAGGATACCGGACTTGGCTGCTTCTTCGATACCCGCGCCGACGGCCGGGATGTATTCCTTGGGAATCGCACCGCCCACAACGGTAGATTCAAACTCGAAGGTCTTTTCGCCGTTCGGATCCATCGGGGTAAAGGTAACCTTACAGTGACCGTACTGTCCGCGTCCGCCGGACTGTCTTGCATACTTGCTGTCCACGGATACTTCCTTCGTAAAGGATTCCTTATAGGCAACCTGCGGAGCGCCTACATTTGCCTCTACGTTAAATTCACGCAGCAGACGGTCTACAATGATTTCCAGATGCAGCTCGCCCATACCGGAGATAATGGTCTGACCGGTTTCGTGATCGGTGTGAACACGGAAGGTCGGATCTTCCTCGGCAAGCTTTGCCAGGGCAATACCCATCTTGTCCTGACCAGCCTTGGTCTTTGGCTCGATGGCAATATCGATAACCGGCTCCGGGAATTCCATGGATTCAAGAATAACCGGGTGCTGCTCGTCACAGATGGTATCACCGGTCGTCGTCAGCTTAAAGCCTACGGCAGCGGCAATATCGCCGGAATATACCTTGTCCAGCTCTGCACGCTTATTGGCATGCATCTGCAGGATACGTCCCACACGCTCTTTCTTTCCCTTCGTCGCATTCAGCACATAGGAACCGGAGTTCATCGTACCGGAATAAACGCGGAAGAAAGCAAGCTTTCCAACGAATGGGTCAGTCATAATCTTAAAGGCAAGTGCAGAGAAAGGCTCCTCGTCGGAAGAATGTCTTTCAATTTCATTGCCGTCCATATCCACGCCCTTAATGGACGGGATGTCAGTCGGTGCAGGCATAAACTCCAGGATGGCATCCAGAAGCTTCTGTACACCCTTGTTGCGGTAAGCCGTACCGCAGCACACCGGAATTGCCTTGCAGTCACAGGTGGCTTTTCTAAGAGTAGCCTTTAATGTGTCAACCGACGGCTCCTCGCCGTCTAAATACTGCATCATCAAATCGTCATCCAGCTCGCAGATCTTCTCCACCAGCTCTGTGCGGTAAAGCTCGGCATCATCTGCCATATCTTCCGGAATATCGACAATCGAAATATCCTCGCCCTTTTCATCATTATAGATGTAGGCTTTCATCTCAAACAGGTCGATAATTCCCTTAAACTCGTCCTCTTTTCCAATCGGCAGCTGCAGGCAGATCGTGTTCTTGCCCAGACGGGTGTGGATCTGCTCAACTGCGCCGTAGAAATCAGCGCCTAAAATGTCCATCTTATTAATAAATGCCATACGCGGTACATTATAGGTATCTGCCTGGCGCCATACGTTTTCTGACTGGGGTTCAACGCCGCCCTTTGCACAGAATACGCCGACTGCGCCGTCCAGTACACGAAGAGAACGCTCTACCTCTACCGTAAAGTCAACGTGTCCTGGAGTGTCGATAATGTTAATCCGGTGCTCCAAGGCTCCGGGTTTTGCCTTACAATGTTCCTGCAGCGTCCAATGGCAGGTCGTCGCTGCAGAAGTAATGGTAATACCTCTTTCCTGCTCCTGGGCCATCCAGTCCATGGTTGCAGTACCCTCATGCGTATCACCAATCTTATAATTTACACCAGTGTAATACAGAATACGCTCGGTCAATGTGGTCTTACCGGCATCAATATGAGCCATAATTCCGATATTCCTGGTTCTTTCCAACGGATATTCTCGTCCAGCCAAGGCTTTTTCCTCCTTAATATTACGTGTTTTTGTGTTTTCCCCACAGTTCTTCAGGCATAGGAAGCGCTGTAATCTGCCAATACAGGCAACAGGTAAACAACAAAATTAGAAACGGTAATGAGAAAATGCTTTGTTTGCCTCTGCCATCTTGTGCATATCTTCTTTTTTCTTTACGGATGCGCCAGTGTTGTTTGCTGCGTCCATAATTTCATTTGCCAGTCTTTCTTCCTGGGTCTTCTCGCCTCTCTTGCGGGAGTAGAGTGTCAGCCAGCGAAGTGCTAAAGCCTGTCTTCTCTCCGCCTTAACCTCGATCGGCACCTGATAGGTAGCGCCGCCGATACGTTTTGCCTTAACTTCCAGCACCGGCATAATATTGTTCATTGCTTCTTCAAATACTTCTACGGCATCCTTGCCGGTCTTATCTGCTACACGGCTGAATGCACCGTATACGATTTTCTGGGCAACACCTCTTTTGCCGTCCAGCATGATGTTATTGATCAGCTTGGTAACGACCTTATTATTGTAAATCGGGTCTGCCAATACATCTCTTTTCTGCGTATGTCCTTTACGTGGCACGTTACTTCCCTCCTTAATTATGGTACGGAAAACATTTCCGTATGCATTAGATCTTAGGTACTCATGCAGCCGCCCAAAACGGCACATGTTCATGCGCGGAATCACCTTCTCGGTGATGGTATTCTCTATCTCCTGCAACCTACAGGTTCAATATCATTTCCGGCATTATCCTGCAATCATTACTGCAATGTTTTACTTATTTCTTATCTTTCGGTCTTTTGGCACCGTATTTGGAGCGGGCCTGCTTTCTGTTGGCTACGCCTGCGGTATCCAATACACCTCTGACGATGTGGTATCTCGTACCGGGAAGGTCTTTTACTCTGCCGCCGCGGATCAGTACAACACTGTGCTCCTGTAAATTGTGGCCCTCACCTGGAATGTAGCTGGTAACTTCGATTCCATTAGAAAGACGAACTCTGGCAATCTTACGAAGCGCGGAATTCGGCTTTTTCGGGGTAGCTGTCTTTACTGCGGTACAAACCCCTCTTTTCTGCGGGGAAGAAGTGTTGGTTGCTCTTTTCTGTAAAGAATTAAAGCCTCTCTGCAGAGCCGGAGCGGTAGATTTCTTTACGCTGGTCTGTCTTCCCTTTCTCACTAACTGGTTGAATGTTGGCATTCCTTTCACCTCCTGTGATATTGACTGCTGGTTGCTGTGTTTCAGCTTTCGGACACAAAAATAATGGTATATTTTTGCACACCGTTATGATTATATCCATCCTTTTTGAATCTGTCAAGGAATTTTCTTTGATTTTAAAAAAAATTTCCATGGTTTGCTTTGCTTATTTAATTTTTTCCATATTATTCCATTTAACAATTAAAAAACAGGGTATACGCCAGACATATACCCCGTTTAACTTATTTTTTATAGGATTCCTTCAAGAAGCTGTTCCACCTTCTTTCGCTGTATCAGACTGGCAGGAAGAGCAGGAAGCTTACAGTCAGCCAAGATCGGAAAGCCGATTTTTTGAAGGGCATATTTCATGGCAGGCATAAACGGTGTGGAAATCGTATAAAAATCCATCAGCCCGTCAATTATACGCTGAATTTCTGCCACCTTTCCCAAATCCTCACGGTTCCAGGCATCTCTCCACTGCGCGCACAGCCCTGGTTTCAGGTTGGAAAGCGCAGCGATACAGCCATTGCCGCCGCTTAACAGCACATGGGTGAAATTATCGTCATAACCGGAATAAACCCTAAACTCGGGATATACAGATTTAACGCTGCGTATCAGCTCCCGGGTATGGGAAGGCGCTGCCATGGTATCCTTATAGCCGACGATATTGCTGTGCCTTTCCAGCAAACGCAGTACAATATCCGAAGTAATGTCAAATCCCGTGCGGTCAGGATAATTATAAAGAAGGATGTCACCGGGCAGCTTTTCTGCCACCTGATCGTAGTAGGAAAAAATCCCCTCGCTGTCTGTTCCTATATAATATGGACCCACAACCATAACGCCGTCTGCACCGCAGCCTAAGGCAAAAGACGACAAATCAACCGTTTCCTCCAAGGTCAGCCGCCCCGTACCGACATAGACCGGAATACGTCCCTTTAAATAGGCTAAAGAGGCTTTTGCAAATGCCTTGGCATCCGCAAGCGTCATGCTGTAAAACTCCCCTGAACTTCCCATAATGGCAATGCCGTCTAAGCCGCCCTCAATCAAATGATCGAATAAAGCTTTCATTGCCTCCATATCCACACTCCCGTCTTTATGAAAGGCAGTAAGCACGGGGCATATGTATTCTGCACTCATTTTCATTTCTCCTTATTCATGTGATAGAAAATAAAACTATCCTTTACATATAATTGCACGCCCTGGAAATGGCGGTTTCAATATAGCCGAGAGCTTCTGCCTTAACCAGCTTTCCATTGCAGATTTCAATAACATCGTGCAGGAAGTCCTCCGTAATTTCTGCAAGGGTTTCCGGCCCGTAAATCACATGGCTGGCATCGAAATCCAGGTTATCTCTCATGGTCTGGTAGGTGTTTTTATTTGCAGTAATCTTCATCACCGGGGCAACGGCATTTCCCGTAGGCGTTCCCAGTCCGGTGGTAAAGACAACCAGCTGGCATCCGCCGGCAATTAACCCGGCTACAGAAGCGGCATCGTTGCTTGGCGTGTCCATAATAACTAGACCATGACCGGTTTTCATCGGCTCGGCATACTCATAGACGGCATTGATGGGGCTTTCGCCGCCCTTATGGATGCAGCCCAGGGACTTCTCCTCAAGGGTCGTTAAACCGCCGGCAATATTGCCCGGAGAAGGATTTCCGCTGCGGATTTCCTGCCCAATCATTTTCAGGGATTCTTCATAGCGGTAGACAATATCATAAATCTTATCATGAACCTGCTTATTCACTGCACGGCGGGCAAGAATATGTTCAGCACCCAAAAATTCGGTGGTTTCGCAGAGTACGGAGGTTGCCCCCATGCCGACCAGACGGTCACTCAGCGAGCCAACTAACGGATTGGAGCCAAGCCCGGATGAAGGATCGCTTCCGCCGCAGTTGGTGCCAAGAATTAATTCGGAAACCGGGAACTCCTCCCTCCGAAGAAGCGCTGCCTCCTGCACCATTTCCTGGGCATAGCGGACACCCTTTTCCACCGTCTTAATGGTTCCGCCCTCCTGCTGGATAATCAGGGTTTTTAACGGCTTGTTCGTTCTCTGACGGATGGCATCCACCACCAGATCCATCTGGCAGCCCTCGCAGCCTAAGGATACTGCCACGATTCCGTAGATATTGGGATTTGCGGCATAGCCGGCTAAAATATCCATCGTCAGCTTCATATCCGGCGGAACCTGCGAACAGCCGTTTTGATTATTAAAGGTAATTGCACCGCTCACCTGCGAGGCAATGATCCTTGTTGTATCCGATGCACACACACTTGCCGGTAAAATTAAAACGTGATTCCGAATGCCGACCTTTCCATCCGGACGACGATAACCCCAAAATTTCATGATTTTTCCTTTCCTGTATCTTTTTATCTCTTTACATTTTATCTCTTTACATTTTATCTTTTTTATTTTTTGGTTTTTTATGATTACTTTTCTTTAATCGGTCACTCTCTCCCGGACGCTCCGTACATTATGGGTGTGCACATGGCTTCCTGCTGCGATTGCACAGCCTGCTTCTCCGATGTATTCTCCGTATTTAATCACCTGGGCTCCCTGGGCAATATCTGTCCTTGCCAGCTTGTGATACATGGGAATATTGTCCGCGGCAGGCAGCTTATGGTACTCGCCGTTTAACCTATACACGGCCTCACTTCCTGCGGTAATCGGCTCGATGGCTACAATTACATTATCTTTTTCGTTAATAATCATTGCATTTCTCATTTACTTCGACCTCCACTTGACAGATGATACAAATTCACATATGATAGCGATAAAAACCAAAACAAAAGGAGATTTTCTATGACCAAAGATGAACACCGCTCGACTGCACGGGTTCTTTCCATTCTCAGTACGCTTTCCTCGGAAAAGGAAGGGCTGACCCTGGCTGAACTTTCCCAGCGCTTACATGCTCCTAAAAGCAGCCTCTTCCCCATTGTCCATACAATGGCTGACCAAAACTTTATTTTTTACAATGAAGCAGCCCAAAAGTACACGATTGGCTTAAATTCCTATCTGGTTGGGATTTCCTACATGAACAGACACAATGTTTTTGAACGCATCAAGGATGAAATGAAAACCATCGTGCAGCAGTGTTCAGAAATCTGCCAGTTCGGTATCCTAGAGCACGACCTCGTCCTCTATCTGGCAAAGGTTGATTCCCCGGAGCCTGTGCGCCTTGCCTCCGACATCGGCAAACGGCTTCCTGCCTACTGCACCAGTCTGGGAAAAGCACTGTTAAGCCGCCTGAGCATGGACGAACTCAGGGAGCTTTACCCTGAACCTCTGCTTCCCTTTACCGAAAATACCGTAAAAAATCTTGAAGAACTTTACCGACAGCTTTTAAGTGTCCGTGAAACCTCCATTGCCCTTGAACAGGGAGAAACCCATCCGGATATTTCCTGTATCGCCGTCCCTCTGGTCAGAAACCAGCAGGTGGCTGCTTCGGTCAGCGTCAGTGTTCCCACCTTTCGTTTTACATCGGAAAAAAAGGAACAAATTGAAACGCTGCTGCTCAGGGCAAAACCCAAATTAGAAAAGCTTTTGGAACAAAATGAACAAATCCAGTAACCATTACTTTGCTGCTTCCAGAGGAATCTGTGGACAGCCGTACTTCTTCGCCCACCATCCGGTGATAATCGGAACCAGGATAGCCGTGACAACAACGGCTGCGGCTATCTGCGTGGTCGCATCCCCGACAAAAGGTGCCCAACTTGGATCAACCAGGGCAACGGCTGCCGGCGTAGCGATAGAGTTTCCCGCAGCAGACGCCACAGCCCATCCTGCATAGCCCGGACGTTTTCCAATCAAACGATCGCAGAGCACGATAAAAGGTCCGCCGATAAATACAGCAATCAATCCCAGAACTATGCCGGAAACACCACCCTTTATAATATTTAACAAATTAATGCTCCCGCCCAGGGTAATTCCCACAAACGGAATTAAAAGACCAATACCCGGTTCAAAAAATTCTTTCACTTTAATATCTATATTTCCCAGTATCATTCCGAATAAAAGAGGAACAATCACGGCAACCAGTGACATCAGCGGAATATCTGCCAGTCCTGACGCGCCCAGAGCAACAAGTGTTAAAAACGGCCCGTCATTAATCGTTAAAACACTCATCGCTGCAACATCCGTTTCGTCGCCGAAGCTTGCCATCAGTGACATGTAAAGACTTCCGTTGTTGTTGGTTACCGAACTGATAATTGCCAATGTTGTAATGCCGACAAAACCTGCCGGTCCAAATATCTTTCCGATAACAATTCCAATCAATGCCCCGATAATAAACTTGGATAGCAGGAGGATTCCTCCCCGCTTAATTACCCTTCCCATCGATTTAAAATGCAGCTGCGTCCCCAGACACACCAGCTGAACCCCTAAAATCGCCGCCGAGCCTGCACTGGTAAATACCGCCGTAGTGAACGACCCGATTTGCAGCGCCTCTGCAAAAAAGGTATTGACAATCGCCGATAAAAACATAGGGACGATCATCATACCCGCCGGCATCTTCTTCAAAAAATCCATAATCATAACCTAACCCCTCCTAAAAGGCTTTTTCTTATTGTGTATTGTTTTTTGTATCCTTTCTTTTGTTTTTTTCTTTTGCGTTTCTCCTATACGTTTTTTCAGAACTTTTTAAACTTATCTTTTGTATCTTACTTTTTTCATCTTTTGTATGTACGGCCGTCTTTTGTTTTTTATCCTTTTGTCTTTTGTCCCTTTACCCTTTTGTCTTTTGTCCCTTTGTTTTTTGTCTTTTGTTCTCTGTCTTTTGTTCCTTGCTTTGCTCTTTATCTTTTGTCGTTTGCGCATTTTTGTTCTTATATAAGAACAGTATTCCTTATTACGAATATTCGTAGTCATATACTACTATATTTGGCGAAAAATGTCAATCCCCAAATCAACATTTTTTACAGAAAATATTGCCTGGGCACCTGCCGTTTGCTTTACTGCAAAACACTGAATTGACTATTGTTCAATTTAATGTTATATTTAAACCGATCTTATCTCGTTTTACACGGCTTTTTTAAGCGTTTTTACTCTTCTAAAGCTTTAAAGAAAGGAATTTGCAGCTATGCTTTTTAGTTCACTGGTCTTTATCTGGTATTTTCTTCCCATTACAGCTTTGCTTTACCTCCTGTTTCCGTGGAAGCCGGCAAAAAACATGGTTCTGCTCACGGCCAGTTTATTTTTTTATGCCTGGGGAGAGCCAAAATACATCGTTTTAATGCTCTTATCCATATCCCTGAACTATATCTTCGGGATAATTCTTTCCGCCTGTCCTGTAAAAAAGCAGAAAAGCCTGGTTCTCCTTCTTTGCCTTGTGGTAAACCTGGGGCTTTTAGGTTACTTTAAATACTTTAACTTTGCAGCAAAGCTCTTTAATTTCCTTCTCGGCCACGAGGCGGTTTCCTTTCGGGAAATCAGCCTGCCTATCGGGATTTCCTTCTACACCTTCCAGGCTCTGTCCTATGTTATCGACGTGTACCGCGGTGATATTTCCGTACAGAAAAATCCCTTTTACCTTGCACTCTATATCTCCTTTTTTCCCCAGCTTATTGCTGGTCCCATCGTCAAATACCACGATATTGAAGCACAGATTGCCGACCGCCAGGTCAATCTTTTGATGCAGGCTTACGGAATCAAGCGTTTTTCCTATGGTCTGGGAAAAAAAGTTATTCTTGCCAATACCTTTGCCCAGGCTGCTGACCGGATTCTGGCGCTGCCCGGTGAAAACCTGGGAACTGCCATCACCTGGTTTGCCGTTCTGCTCTACAGCCTGCAGATTTATTTTGACTTTTCCGGCTATTCGGATATGGCGATTGGATTAGGGAAACTCTTCGGCTTCGACTTTATGGAAAACTTTAACTACCCCTATCTCTCCTCTTCCGTATCGGAATTCTGGCGCAGATGGCATATTTCCCTTTCCACCTGGTTTAAGGAATACCTCTACATTCCCCTGGGCGGAAACCGCAGAGGCTTAAAACGCACCTGCCTCAACCTTTTTATCGTCTTTGCCGCAACCGGGCTGTGGCACGGAGCCAGCGTTACCTTCGTTCTCTGGGGCATGTATTATGCGGTCTTTTTAATAGCCGAACGGCTTTTCCTTGGAAAATGGCTGAAAAATAACCCGCGAAAATGGATGAACCACCTCTACACCCTGCTGGTTGTGTTCTTTGGCTGGATGCTCTTCCGCGCCGAGCATCTGCACCCTGCAAAAGCCTGGCTGTGCAATATGCTGACCCTGAAAAAGGGCCTTTATCCCATCCTGATGTACGCCGACGGACGCCTGTTCTTCTGGATGGCGGTAGGAATCCTTCTCTGCGGTCCTTTGCAGCAAGCCATTCCTTCTTTAAAAAAGCGGTTATACCGGCAGGAAAGCACGGATATCTGGGATGTGGTGATTATGGCAGGGATTGTCTTTTATTCCACGATTCTCTTGGTCAGCAACACCTATAACCCATTTATCTATTTCCGGTTTTAGGCATCTGCCAGAAAGGAAAAATAACGATGAAAAAGAAGATAAAGAATAAAATAAGAATATGCGGCTGCATGGTCGGCTGCTTCTGGGCAATGCTCCTTGTCCCGAACCTGCTTTGGCTCCTTGTTTCTCCATGGATGGCAAATACCAACACCGAAAACCGCGTTCTGGCCGAATTTCCCCGGATAACTGCCGACAGCTTTTACGAAGATTTAGAGAGCTATCCCCGGCAGATCGAAGACTATATCAATGACCATGCAGCCTTCCGCAGCCAGTTTTTAAGCCTTAATGCCGGAATAAATCTGGTTCTTTTCCGGTCGGTGGACAATCCTACCGTTATCCGCGGCAGGGAAAACTGGTATTTTTTCAACGGCGGTGCAAGTGTTGAGGATTACCGTGGGCAGAACCTTCTCTCGGAAACGGACCTGATCACCATTGCCTCTAAGGTTCTGGAAGCCAACCGGCATTTTGAAGAACTCGGTGTTGAGTTTGTCATCCTCTTAGCACCCAATAAAGAACGGATTTACGGCGAATACATGCCCTCCTGCTATACAAGGCTTTCGGATATTACCCGCTATGATCAGCTTGCCGAGGGGCTTCGCGAACTGACGGACGTGCCGATTGTTGCTCCTAAGTCCTATTATCTTGAAAACCGGGACAAGCTGTGGTACTTTAAATCGGATACCCACTGGAACGAGGCGGGAGCCTTTGTTGCCGGACAAATGTTAATTGAAACCCTTGGCGGAAATCCGACGGCACTGGAGGATCTCGATGTCTGCTATGACTACCGCGGCCCCGGTGATATTGCCCTGCTGTTTCATATGCCGGACAGATTTCTTGAAGATTATTCCTGTACCGTCAATGGCTACTATGAAGAGGTCAGCGTTATTCCGGAAATGCCTTTCTCTCCCGCCCCCATCACCCGCACCCACGCCGAAAATGCCCCGGACAAGCGTCACATCGCTCTTTTCCATGACTCCTTTACTTTAGTGATGATGGATAAATTCTCCCGCTATTTTCAGCAGGTAACTTACTATCCATGGCAGGATTTTTCGCCGGAATACCTGACAAAGGAGGAGCTTCCGGATGTCCTGGTCTATGAAGTTGTCGAGCGCGATATTGCCCGCATTGTTTCGGATATGGATGAACTGATGCTGGCCGGACGTTAAATAGCCATTGTCCCCCTGCCCTTTCTGTGATAAAATAAACTATCAAGACCGTTTTGCAAAGGAGAAACACCATGGATGTAAATGAAAAAGCGTTAAAGCTTCACTATGAAATGAAAGGGAAAATCGAAGTCGTTTCCCGAAAATCCGTCGAAACCCGCGAAGATTTATCCTTACTCTATACCCCGGGCGTGGCTGAACCCTGCCGGCAGATAGCCGCCGATGAGGAAAAATCCTTTCTGCTTACCCGCCGCTCCAACCTGGTCGCCGTAATCACGGACGGAACGGCTGTCCTGGGTCTTGGCGATATCGGGCCGGCTGCCGGAATGCCGGTGATGGAAGGAAAATGTGTACTGTTTAAGGAATTTGCCGATGTAGACGCATTTCCGCTCTGTATTGATTCGAAGGATACGGATACAATCGTTAATACCATTGCCCTGATTTCCAAAAGCTTTGGGGGAATTAACCTGGAGGACATCGCCGCGCCCAGATGCTTTGCGATTGAGCGGCGGTTAAAGGAGGTCTGTGATATTCCCGTTTTCCACGACGACCAGCACGGGACTGCCATCGTCGTTGCCGCTGCCCTGCTCAATGCGGTAAAAGTTACCAAAAAGAAAATGGGTGAGATAAAGATTGTAATTAACGGAGCAGGCGCTGCCGGCATTGCCATCGGAAAGCTCCTTATCCGCATGGGCTTTGGCAATGTGATTATGTGTGATATTCATGGAATTATCTGTGAGGGCGATAAAGGATTAAATGCCGGACAGGAGGAAATTTCGCACATCAGTAATAAAAATAAAGAACACGGGCTGCTTGCCGATGCCCTGAAAGGTGCCGATGCCTTCGTGGGTGTATCGCGGCCGAATCTGGTGACAAAGGAGATGGTTGCCGCCATGAACCAGGGAATTGTCTTTGCCATGGCTAACCCTGTGCCGGAGATTATGCCGGATGAGGCAAAGGCCGGCGGTGCTGCCGTCGTGGGAACCGGGCGTTCGGACTATCCTAACCAGATTAACAATGTACTGGTATTCCCCGGAATCTTTAAAGGGGCATTATCCGTGCGGGCAAAGGGAATTACCGAGTTAATGAAAGAGCGGGCAGCCTACGCCATTGCCGGAATGATTCCCGAGGATGAATTATCGGCGGAGAATATTATCCCTTCAGCGCTGAATAAAGCTGTGGCGGATGTCGTAGCCAAGGCGGTGGCAGAAACGGCAGTTGAAGAGGGGATTGCCCGGGCAGCTTTAGTACAGTAAAAATTCACGTAAAAATACGTAAAAACACACCATAAAAATCATATTGCTTTTTCCATGGAGATAAGCTATAATAGATGCATCATGCATCACATAATTATACTGTGTTCAGCAAAAACCATTATACATTAAAAAGTATCAGGAGGGACAAATCATGAAGAAAATTTTTGCAACCACTAATGCACCAGGCGCTATCGGACCGTATTCTCAGGCTGTACAGGCCGGAAACGTAGTATTTGTATCCGGTCAGCTTCCCATCGATCCGGCAACCGGAAACTTTGCAGGAGATGATATTAAATCCCAGACCCGCCAGTCCTTAACCAACATTAAGAACATCCTGGCCAGCGAAGGTATCGAGATGAGCCAGATTCTCCGCACGGGTGTTTTCTTAAAAGATATGAACATGTTCGCGGATATGAACGCTGTTTACGGCGAATTCTTCGAAGGCGATTACCCGGCAAGAGCTGCTGTAGAAGTAGCACGCCTGCCCAAGGACGCACTGGTAGAGATTGAAGCTGTTGCTTATGTAAAATAAAAAACAGAATCATTTCTATATGGCTTACTGGCTGTAAACCATATTCTAAAACATCTTAAGGGACACTCTATTAAAAAGTGTCCCTTTTTCATTACGTATCAAGAAAATTCGGAATACCTGATAAAGCGAAAAACTTCTTTAACAGGCTAAAAATCATCGCAAAAACCGTTTACACTTCAAAAATCAAATCCCCATAGCTTGGCATCGGCCATAGTTCTTTATCGACAATCATCTCCAGGCGATCCACCGGGGCACGCAGGGCTTCCATGGAGGGGACAACCTGGCGGTGATAAAAGAGCGCCTGTTCACGTCCCTGTTCCATCGTACAGGCCAAATCATCCAGTTCAATCAGCCTGGCCAGCGCCTCCTTCGTCGCACGGAGAAGATCCGAAGCTTCCGTAATCATCTCCCTCTGTACACTCACATCCGCTTCCGGGCAGGCGGCAAGCACGGCGGTCAGGGATTTTGCAAGCTTTGTCACATACTGGATCACGGCCGGAATAAACTGCTTGCTTGCCATATCAATCATCGTCCTCGCTTCGATATTAATAATCTTGGCATAGGTTTCGTATTCGATTTCGGCGCGGGATTCCAGTTCGGCGCGGGTAAATACATTAAATTCCTCAAAAAGCTTTACCGCCTTTTCCGTCGTCAGCGCAGGGATGGAATCTACCATGGCGCGGATATTGGGAAGGCCCCGCTTTTTCGCTTCCTTTACCCATGCGTCCGAATAACCGTTGCCGTTAAAAATAATCTTCCGGTGATCGGCAAGCATCTGCTTAATTAAATCATGGACAGCCTGTTCAAAGTTCTCTGACGCTTCTAAAACATCTGCGGCCTCCTTAAAAGCTTCCGCCACAATGGTATTCAGCACCACATTGGGCGAGGAGATGGAATCGGTAGAACCGACCATACGAAACTCAAACTTATTCCCGGTAAAGGCAAAAGGCGAGGTGCGGTTTCTGTCCGTGGCATCCTTATCCAAATCCGGCAGTGTCGCCACGCCGGTCAGCAGCTTTCCGCCCTGGATAGAATGGGTAGCTTCTCCTGTACTGCAGAGCTGGTCGATAACATCCTCCAGCTGTTCGCCCAGGAAAATCGAAATAATCGCCGGCGGTGCCTCATTCGCTCCCAGGCGGTGGTCATTGCCCACGTCGGCAGCGGACTGGCGCAGGAGATCGGCGTGGATGTCCACCGCCTTTAAGATACAGGCCAGCACCAAAAGGAACTGAATATTTTCATGGGGGGTTTCCCCGGGGTTGAGCATGTTAATTCCGTCATCGGTAATAATCGACCAGTTGTTGTGCTTTCCGGAACCGTTCACTCCGGCAAAGGGCTTTTCATGGAGAAGGCAGGTCAGTCCCCGGCGCTCGGCAACCTTTTTTAAGGTTTCCATCACCATCTGGTTGTGATCGACGGCTAAATTGGCCTCGGCATAGATCGGTGCCAGTTCATGCTGAGCAGGCGCGGCTTCATTGTGCTGGGTCTTTGCCGATACGCCAAGCTTCCACAATTCCTGATTGACCTCCCGCATAAATGCGCCCACGCGCTCACGGATGGTGCCAAAGTAATGATCTCCCATCTCCTGACCCTTGGGAGGCATCGCACCGAACAAGGTTCTTCCCGTATAGATTAAATCCTTCCGCTGGCGGTACTTCTCCCGATCCACCAGGAAATATTCCTGTTCCGCGCCCACGGAAGGGATGACCTTTTTTGATGTCGTATTGCCGAACAGACGGAGAATCCTCATTGCCTGCTGATCTAACGCCTGCATCGAGCGAAGCAGCGGCGTCTTTTTATCCAGAGCCTCCCCGGTATAAGAGCAGAATGCGGTCGGAATACATAAGGTAACTCCGGCGGCATCTTCCTTTAAAAACGCCGGCGAAGTGCAGTCCCATGTAGTATAGCCCCTGGCTTCAAAAGTAGCCCTCAGCCCCCCGGAAGGAAAGGATGAGGCATCGGATTCCCCCTTGATTAATTCTTTTCCGGAAAATTCCAGCATAATTTTCCCCGTAGAATCCGGTGCCGAGATAAAGGAATCATGCTTTTCTGCGGTAACTCCGGTGAGCGGCTGAAACCAATGGGTGTAATGGGTCGCCCCCCGCTCAATCGCCCATTCCTTCATCGCCTGGGCAACGGAATCCGCAATCCCCGGCTCCAGTTCCGTTCCCTCTACGATGGTTTTTCTCAGCTTCTTATAAACACTTTTCGGCAGACGTTCCCGCATCACCGCATCATTAAACACATTCGCGCCGAAGATCTCGGCCACATTTACCTTTTCGCTCATGAATGATTTATCCTCTCTTTTTGATGGAAGTTTCAACCTATTCTACTCGTTTTAGGGGGAAATGTAAAGTATTTTATCCTGTTCGTTTCACGAAAACAATTTATCAGTTACTGTTCACACGTTCACAGCAACAGGCAAAAATCCATGAAAATCGCCTTCGTCGATGGGATTTTTGCTCACTGGCCCGGTTTAACCTACGGTCAGCGCAGCAAGTGCGCAGACCTATGTGAACAGTAACATTTATCAACAAAAAAGAACAACTAAAGAACGAAAAAGGCGCTCCCATCCTAAGGAAACGCCTTTTCCCACTTTTTAACTATTTTTCAGCCACAAACACTCACGGCTTTTCATGCCTTGCCAACGGAACCAAACAGTTCCATCTTCTCTTTTACGGTTGCCTTGATCGCTTCGGTACCAGGAGCCAGAAGCTTTCTCGGGTCAAATCCCTTGCCCTGCTGATCTTTTCCTGCCTCAACATACGCACGGGTTGCTGCTGCAAAGGAAAGCTGGCACTCGGTATTAACATTAATCTTAGCTACGCCAAGGCTGATGGCCTTCTTAATCATATCTTCCGGAATACCGGTTCCGCCGTGAAGAACTAACGGCATATCGCCAACCTTTTCATTAACCGCTGCCAGAGTTTCAAAGCTTAAACCAGGCCAGTTCTCCGGATATTTTCCATGAATATTTCCGATTCCTGCTGCCAGCATATCTACGCCAAGATCAGCAATCTGCTTGCACTCGTTAGGATCTGCACACTCGCCAAGACCTACAACACCGTCTTCCTCGCCGCCGATAGAGCCAACCTCTGCCTCAATAGAAAGTCCTAACTGATGTGCCACATGAACCAGCTCCGTGGTCTTTTCTACATTCTCAGCAATCGGATAATGAGAGCCGTCAAACATAATGGAGGAAAAACCAGCCTTGATGCACTTGTAGCAGCCGTCATAGGTGCCGTGATCCAGGTGAAGCGCTACCGGAACCGTAATATTCAGCTCGCTGATCATCGCCTTAACCATAGCAGCAACCGTTCCAAAACCGGTCATATACTTTCCTGCACCCTCGGATACACCTAAGATAACCGGAGATTTCAGTTCTTCTGCCGTCAGAAGAACAGCCTTGGTCCACTCCAGGTTGTTAATATTAAACTGACCTACGGCATACTTCCCATCTCTTGCCTTCTGAAGCATTTCTTTTGCGGAAACTAACATGTCAATTCCTCCTGTTTAAAAAAATTTATTCATTATTTCAGTAAATAATGTCCCTGTCCTTCATTATAGCCTATTTTATTCAAAATGGAAAGAGGTTTTTTGCGGTTCTTCTTTGGTAAAATTGACGAAAATCTTACCGGACTGCGGGAACACAGCGTGCGGAGCAATCGTTACACATAAAGCAGCCAAAAATTATCCCAGGATATCCGCAACCTCCGCTTTCATCCCCTCGACATCACATTCCCGGTTATGGCGGATAGGTGCCGTGCGGATTTCCTCTACTGCTTTAGGCACATCGGTTCTGGAAACTGCGCTCATCTCGTCAATCAGGGCAAATTCTTCCTTTCCTTCCTGTGGTCCTGCAATGGCTTCCATAACGCTGTGGGAAAACTTATAGGGACTTGCCGTAGAAGCAATCACGGTTTTTGCCTTATCCCCGGTTTCTTTGACATATTTCTGATAAACCGCGGAAGCCACGCCGGTGTGGGTATCCATCAGATAGCCCATATCGGTAAATACGCGCTTAATTTCTGCTGCATTTTCCTCCTGGGAAGCAAAATTCCCCCAGAAATCCGCCATAGCCTCACGCATCTTTGGCGTAACCGTATAGCTGCCCTTCCGGGAAAGCTCCGCCATCAGAGCCTTATTCGCCTCAGCGTCACAGCCCGTACTTAAATAAATCAGGCGCTCTAAGTTGCTGGAGATTAAAATATCCATCGAGGGCGAAGAGGTCAGCATAAATTCGCGGTTCCGATCATAAGTGCCTGTGCGGAAAAAGTCGTATAACACTTTATTGTCATTTGATGCACAGATTAACTTTCCAATCGGAAGCCCCATCCTCTTGGCAAAATAGGCAGCAAGAATATTTCCAAAGTTTCCGGTGGGAACAACCACATTGATGGTTTCTCCTGCGGAAATCTCTTCATTTGCCAAAAGCTTTGCATAGGCATAGACATAGTAAACCACCTGGGGAACCAGACGGCCGATATTGATGGAATTTGCCGAAGAAAACTGGAAGCCCTTTGCGGCAAGCTCTTCTTTAAATTCCCGGTCATTAAACAGCTTTTTCACTCCGGTCTGGGCGTCATCGAAATTCCCGTGGATTGCCACAACGCAGGTGTTATCCCCCTTTTGCGTCCGCATCTGCAGCTCCTGAATCCGGCTCACCCCGTCCTTGGGATAAAAGACAATAATCCTTGTCCCCGGAACATCGGCAAAGCCCGCCATCGCTGCCTTCCCGGTGTCGCCGGAAGTCGCCGTTAAGATTACAATCTCTTTATCGACATGGTTTTTCTTTGCTGCCGTGGTCATCAGATGCGGCAGGATGGAAAGCGCCATATCTTTAAAAGCAATGGTACTGCCGTGAAAAAGTTCCAGATAATAAGCGTCGCCGACCTTTGCCAGCGGTGCAATCTCCTCCGTGTCAAACTTGCTGTCATAGGCTCTGGCAATGCAGGTTTTCAGTTCTTCCTCCGTGTAATCCGTAAGAAACAGCTTCATCACCTCATAGGCTGTTTCCTGATAGGTCATGGAAGAAAGTTTTTCCGGTTCCACATCAAGCTTTGGGATTTCATTCGGCATAAATAATCCCCCGTCCTCTGCCAGGCCCTGGAGAATCGCCTGAGAAGCCGTAATGCCGCTTTGCCCGCCTCGGGTACTCTGATAAACGATGTTCATAATGTTTTTCTCCTCTTTTCTCTAACCATCCTTAACCACAGATGCATTTTCTGTTTAGCAAGTGGATACATAATGGTTTACACAAATGCATTTATCCATAATTGATTTATCGGAAAAAGTTTAGCATAATTCCCTCAATTCTGCAAGAAAAAAACTTACCCTCTGTTTGATAATGATACAAAACGTTACTGTTCAAACATTCACAGTCCCTGCCGCTTTTCTGCGATGCCGCCCAAAACCTCCCCCGCTCCGTCCATATCTGCTGTGTGCATTCGTTTTCCCCCGCTCAAAACACCGCTCGCAGACCGAAAAGCCGTAATTCCAGGGAAGTTCGCGGTTGCAGATGCTGCATTTGCGGGAATAGCTGGAACATTCCATCTTTAATATCCGGCTGATTTCCTCTTCCGTCTGGCGGCGTTCTTCGGTCAGGTTTTCCAACTGTATCGGAAGACCGACCTTGCGGGAAAACTGAAAATATAAGTCCAGCATCTTATAATAGCTTTCCAGATCGTACAAATCATCGCCCGGACTGTAGGGAAATTCGAGTTCATCCGCATCTCGGTATTCCAGGCAGTAATCCTTCCACAAATCCATCACCAGCTTATTATTAATATCCACGGCGCAGGTAATGAGCTTATAGATTTCCGGTTTAGAAAACTCCTCCATATGTCCGCCATGGACGGACAAAAAACTTTGATACAGGGAGAGAAGCTCGTCCACCTCCATCTTTTGGTAAATTGCAGGCGCATCCATATCGGCCCAGATCTTAATTAAGCTGTCAATATCCGCCGGAAGCGAAAGAAGCTGTTCCGGAAAGCCGATATAGGCTTTTAACAGAGGAACCGGCATCCTCCCCAAACCGTCCTCAATCAGTTCGATATCCTCCACGGCAGCTACAAAACCTTCCTCATAAATCCCGAATCTCCCGGCTCTTCCGGCAATCTGCTTAATCTCTCCCGGCTCTAAATTCCTCTTGCTCACCCCGTCAAACTTCTGGGTTTCCACAAAGACAATCCGTCGGATGGGAAGGTTTAAGCCCATGCCGATAGCGTCCGTACTCACCACTACCTGGGTTTCCTTTGCCAGAAAACGTCGAACCTGTTCCCGCCGGGTTGCCGGAGGAAGGCTTCCGTAAATGACGCTGCAGTGTATCCCCTGTCCCTCTAAATGGGCCGCCAGTGCCAGAACGGATTTTTTGGAAAAGACAATCAGCGCGTCGCCCTTTTTTAAGTCATTTGGCAGGGTAAACGGCTTTCTTTCCACGGTCAGACGGGTATTTCGCTTATGGCGGATAACCCTATAAGAATCGCCGCAGCGCTTAATCATCTGCGTAATCACCGACTCCGCCTCCGGTGCCATACAAAGGTGAATCTCCTCCGCCCGAAGCCCCAGAATCGCCCGCGTCCAGTTATGCCCCCGGTAAGGATCGCCGACCATCTGGCACTCGTCCACAACCACGATATCAAAATATTCGTGATCATTTAACATTTCCACCGTACAGGACTGGCACAGGGCACCAGGCACCTGGATCGTTTCCTCCCCCGTCACCATCGAACAGGGCAGCCCCTCCATATTGCACTTATCATACACCTCAAGCGCCAAAAGGCGGAGCGGCCCAAAATACGCGCCGTGGCTACACTGCTTTAAGCGCTCTAAAGCATCGTGCGTCTTCCCGCTGTTCGTGGGGCCTACATGCAGGATAAATTTGCGCTTCATCAAACGCGCCTCTGGGTACTCCTCCTCCGGTCTTTTTTTGATGGATTCCCGAATTCCCTTCTGAATCGCCTTGGGGATGTAAAAAAGTTCATACGAGCGTTCCAGGGAATTTGCCAGAAGATAACGGCGGATTCCCTGCATCCGAAGAACACGCTCCAGTTCCCCCTGCTCTAATTCCGGCAGATAAGACAGGTCTTTTGCGGCAAGATATCCGCAAAACTCTTTCATCTTCTTTATCTGGTTTTTCACTTCCTGGCGCTGATCCTTCGGCGCTGTCGTTTCCTTCCTCATCAGGTAGGCACAGACTTTGGAAAACATGGCATGGACGTCATTTAGTTCATTTGATTTCCCAATATCCTTCAACATTTCCTGATTCAGCTTCTTACAGCGCTTCTGCATCTCAACAAAGGTCATCGCACGATAGCGCTTATTGGCACTTCCGAAAAATAAGTTCACATAAAACTCCGCCAAATACTTTTCTGTTTCTGTCATTCCCATTACTGCTTTTTCTCCGTTCACGTTAAACTGCACCCTCTTTTTGCGGTCAAAGAAGGTAAACTGCCTTTTTCCTTGCTATCATATCATAATTTTGTAAAAAAAGATAGGTTATTGGATAACTAGTA
>VSOC01000057.1 GCA_009774615.1 Lachnospiraceae bacterium | reverse complement strand
CGTCAACGCCGCCAGGCCCGGGCCCAGATGGCGAGTACCAGTTAGAAGCAGAGAATGAAATGGTTACAAGTGGACGGATGGAGGCAGAGCAGCCGATCTGCAGCCTGGTGAAGAGATTACGATTTCCCTGCCGGACGACGAGGCGTTTGAAAGCGGAAAGTATAATTTCCTAATGCGTGTCTGCGGCGGGCAGAATTATAAGATTTTATTTAACGGAAAAGAATTAACTTCGGTTGTGTGGGAAGGAAGCGACTGGGGCGATTATAAGATCTGCACATCGGCAGAACCGCTGAAACTGAGCAGGAAAGGAACACTTACCTTAAAGGCTGATGACCATTATGGATGGGTGGATTATATTTGTCTTACACCAGTTCAGTCCTTTGCTGAAGAAATGGAAGGTGTTCTTGTGGAAGCAGAGGAGGGTGTCGTTCCTGCGGGCGCGGAGTTTTCGGCCGCGGCAGCGGATGAAGAAGTGAAGGAAAGCATCCGGGAACTTTTTGGATTTACGGAGGAAAATGCTCCTGCCATGTGTTTTTATTCCTTTTCCCTCCAACTGGAAGGAAATGAAATTCAGCCTTCCGGTACGATAAAGACAGCTATTCCCGTTCCAGAAGATTTTGTCAGTACCGCAGGAGGATCGTCGTTAAGGACAGCGCGAAACATCAGGGGAGCCTATACAGAAAAGGATATGTCCCTGTACCAGATTAAGGAGGAGGGAAGAAAGGTAAGGATGCCGTTTAAGCTTATCCAGGACGGGACTTATGCGGAGTTTTCGTTAAAGGAAACGGGAGTTTACGGTCTGATTAACCAGCTGCCGGAAAATGAACTTCGATACCAGGCAGCAGATTATTATGATCGGGTGACAGGCAATAACGGACAGTATGCCGATTTGCAGCCGGGCGATAAAATAATTATTCCGGTAAAGGATATTCCGGCATTTGCAGATGGAAATTATCTTCTTTCCATCACTTCCAGCGGTAACCGGACAAAGTTTATGCTTATGGTCAATGATGTTCCCGCAGGGATGATTTCCCGGGAAATATCGGATTGGGAAGAGATGAATAAGGCAGAATTTTCACAGGTTCTTTCTCTTACACTGGAAGATGTAATTACCATTTATGCGCCCGGACTTGCCGATGCCGGTCCTTACGGATGGGTGGATTTTGTGGAACTGAAGGAAACGGATAAAAACCCTTCGGCGCTTCCTGCGGCAAAGACAAAGATTACACTGGAAGCCGAGGATGTCTATCCCGATGAACTGGAAGCTGACGGACAGGTTGCGAATGTAAATAATCCCTTAAAGAAGGTTGAGTTTCCGATTCTTGCCGCCGATGGCTTTGCGGAAGATGATTACCATTTTACCCTGTACACGACAGGAACCATGAGAAACTGGGTGGTATATGTCAATGATATTCAGGTATTGTCAGGGAGCCGTGATGGTTCCGGCTATGAGATGCGGCACATGACCAGAGAAATCGGCGAAAGCCTTGTTCATTTAAAGCCGGGGGATATTCTCAGCGTGCAGTTTACAGAGCAGGAATCCGATAATTATGGAAACTGGGTGGATAAAATCGTCCTTAACAGCCGGAGAAAAATTGCCGGAGAAGATTTCCTTAGACGGACAGGAGGGAGGGTTTTAGTCGGTGAGGTCGGAAATGTTAAAACCGTTAAACAGCCAAAAACCATGATTGACGGAGATAAGCTGATTTATCAGGGCGAGGCGTATTATAAAGCACAAATAGATAATCCTGCCGCCGATTTACAGCCGGGAGAACAGATTCTAATTCCGGTTTCGGATCACCGCCAGTTCAGCGAAGGCGTTTACCGCATTATGGTGCGTTCCTGCGGAAACCGTGAGATTTTCCGTGTTAAGGTGAATGGCTGGACAGTGGGAAGTATTACCCGCAAGGAAACCAGTTATGGAATGAATGCGATGACGGAAGATCACCTGGGCGTGACCGTGGCACTAAAGCCGGGGGATGTGCTGGCGATTGAAGGACAGAGCGGCGGGAAGTACGGCTGGGTGGATTATGTGTCCTTAAGCCCTGTGGCCTCCCAGATAGCCCAGACTGTCCAGACGGCGTCAGAAAGCAGTGATTCCAGGAAGAATTACACCTGGGAGGGAGAAGACTTCTATACCAGACAAGAAGATAATCCTGCGGCTGATTTGCAGCCGAAAGAAGAGATTGTGATTCCGTTAAATACCAATGCAGAGTTTAGAGAGGGAACCTATTACCTTGCTGTCATAAGCAACGGAAACCGGACGGCGATGGTGGTAAAAAAGAACGGGGAGCGCATGGGATCGATTACGAGAAATGAAAGCAATTTTTCTATGGATGCCATGACGATGGATGTACTGCAGCGCCCGATAAGCTTATCGCCGGAGGATGTTATCAGCATTTTTGCTCCGGGCGATGAATCCGGGCCTTATGGATGGGTGGATCAGATCATCTTAATGCCATCGGAAATCTCCCGTCCGCAGGAGCAAAAGAAGGAGGATTTCCGCTACCCGGCCTGGGCTTACGGAACAGCCAGTCTGTATCTGCCTGCTGCCGATTTACAGCCTGGGGAAAGCCTGCAGATTCCGTTAATGGATAATCCCTCTTTTGTGGAAGGACAGTACAGGCTTGCGGTGATTTCCAATGGAACCAGGGAGGAGTTTGCCGTTCTGGTCAACGGGCAGCCTGTGGGAAATATTTTCAGAAAGCCTTCCGATTATGGTGATAATGGGATGTCTTCGGATAAGCTTGCTCAACTTCTGTATCTGAAGCCGTCGGATGTGGTAACGATCATTGGGCAGGAAGGTGATTTCTACGGATGGGTCAGTGCCCTGGTACTGGAACCGATAGAGTAGGGGGAAGTTAAATGAAGAAAAAAAGAAAGGCAGCAGTTCTTCTTGCGGCAGTTCTTCTTGCGGGAGCCGCCGCACCGGGAAACCCGGTGGGAGCTGTGCAGGGAGAAGAAAAAATGTCTGCTCAGGTGATGGAAAGAGAGATAAATCTAACAGAAGCGGTAAATCCGGGAAAGATTATCCGGGAAGTGGTAACGAACCGAAGCATGTATTATCCGGGGGAAACCATTCAGGGAAGTATTCGGTTTTCGGATGGTGATAAGACAGCAGGTCAGGTCAGGCTGTGTCTGTGCTATCTAAATCAGGTGGTCTGGGAACAGGAACTTCCCGTAAGTCCGCAAGCAACCGAACTTTCCTTTGCCCTGTCTGCGCCGGAGAGGGATTTTACCGGCTATGCGCTGGAGGTTTATTGCTATCTGGATGGAAAACTGGCGGATTATACGATGACTGGGGTAGATGTGTCCTCAGACTGGAATATGTTTCCAAGGTACGGCTATGTGACCAAGATGGATTCATCCGTCGGGGAGGTTGCAGAGTCGCTGGAGAGGCTTAAAGCTCACCATATCAACGGTCTGTTTTACTATGATGTCTTTGACACCCAGGAAAAACCTCTGGCAGGGACGGTGGAAGCTCCCGCAGAAAGCTGGAATACATTAAATAAATCGCTGGCAAAAAAACAGACAGTGCTGGATACGATTCGGATTGGACACGAATTAAACATGAAGTCATTTTTCTATAACCTGATTTTCGGCACCTACGATAATTATGAGCAGGCAGGGGTCAGCCCGGAATGGGGGATGTACTGTGACCGCAGGCATCAGGATCAGGATGTCCACGATATTTCCGGTATTGGCTGGGAAACCGAAAAATTCTGGCTGATGAACCCGGCAAACCGTTTGTGGCAGGACTATTATATTCAGGTGCATCAGGATTTATTTTCGGTATACCCCTATGACGGGATTCAGGTGGATTCCTTAGGCCCCAGAGGGGAACGGTTTGACTATGAGGGCAATGAAATCCAGTTAGATAACGCTTATGTTCCCATGCTGAACCGCCTTGTGCAGGAACTTGGGAAAAAAGTTATCTTTAACCCGGTATCTGCCTATGGAATGGAGCCGCAGTTAAAAGCCGTGGATTACGATATTGTCTACATGGAGGTATGGCCCTCCGACACACCGGATTTTGCGGCGCTTAAAGAAAAAGTGGATGAAATTTACCAAAAAAGCAAAGGAGAAAAAGGTACGGTTATTGCTGCCTATATGAACTATGACGCACCAAAGTCGGAAAACTTCAATACGCCGTCCATTAACTATGTCAATGCTGTTTTAATGTCTGCCGGGGCGAGCCACCTGGAATTAGGAGATACAGGGATGCTTTCCAGCGAATACTATCCGGGCAATTCCATGCAGATTACCAGCCGTCTGGAAGAGGATGTCCGCAGAGAGTATGACTTTATGGTAGCCTATGAAAATCTTCTGCGGGGAACCGGTCTTTCGCAGGTGGAGGATGAAACCTATATCTGCGGACAGCGCACCGGGGCGGATTTTAAGCCGGGAAATGTAACTTCCTTTACCAAGGTAAAACACCAGGAGGGGGAGTCGGACCGGGAGGTGCTTCATCTGTTAAACTTTGACGGTGCCGCCCATGACAGCTGGGTCGATAAAGGGCTTGCACAGACGGCACCAAATGTAAAACAGCAGGTAACGGTGAGCCACAAAGTAACCAAAGAACCGACAAAGATCTGGGTCGCTTCCCCGGATTACCAAGACGGAATTTCTGAGGAAATTGCATTTACGGCAGAATACGGGACAGTGACATTTACACTGCCTTATCTGGAATATTATACGATGGTTGTGATGGAATAGAAGTGTTAGGAACAGAATTGATTGAAATAGTGTAGATTGAAATAGAACAGGTCAGTACAGTCAAAGAATGAAATAAATCTTGCCTTTCTCGTATAGAATAGCATAAAGCGAGGAAGGTGAGGTTTATTTTTTATGATGAATTATCTGTGGTCGGGAATGATTTTACTTGGGGTATTGTGGGCGGCAGTTGGCGGCAGGCTGGACGAGGTAACGATGGGAGCGCTGGACGGGGCAGGAGAAGCAGTTTCCCTGGGGATAACGATGCTGGGGGTGATGGCTTTTTGGAGCGGGATACTGGAGATAGCGCAAAATTCCGGGCTGGTGGACTGGATGAGTGAGAAGATGCGCCCGGTGATGCGGTTTTTATTTCCTTATCTGGACAGTGAACATCCGGCAGTCAGGTATATGGCGGTGAATATGATTGCCAATTGTTTAGGACTGGGTTCTGCAGCAACGCCTGCCGGGTTTTGAATTATAATAGTGATAAATTGATGAAATCATTGAAAAATCAAGGATTTCCACCGATTTAGTCCTAATAAAAAGTACTATTTTTAAAGTACAAATTAGAGTTTTTTCGCGCGAATAATGTCAATTCAAAAGAAAAAACGGAAAATTTATCATTGGTAACACTCAATGTATTTAAAGGCATTTAAAGAATACGATGGTGTGGTGTAAAGGAGGGAAGGGGCAACAATTTCATATTGTATATTTAGGTAGGACTAAATTAGTGAATCATGGGAATTTTCCCTGGAACTAATTTAGTCCTTTTTATGCTTAGTAGTGATTAGTGTAGAAAATCAATAATTTAGGAGGAAAGGTTACGTTGTTAAAAGAAATGGAAAACTTAGAGAAAACAAGTGCAAATACAATTATTTTTAGAAGTCCAAAGCATAAAAAATTTTACATAGATCATATGACAAAATGCCGGTATCAAGATGTGTACCATAAAGCGTTAGTGTATTGCCTTGGAATTGATAGAGATACGAGAGAACATGTGAATGATATTTATGATTTTAAAACAGGGCTTGTTAATCCAGAGTGTCTGCAGGAAGGATGGCAGACCAGCGGAAGTACGAAGATTATCCGCATGGCGTTTAATCTTTACTGTAATGGTATGCCAGGAATCTATGAAATTGAGGATATGGACAAACAGTTAAAAGAATCTCAGTGTTACAGCGTAGAAAATCTATTTTGCAGCAGTTATGCCCGATATTTTTGGGAAGCAATCAAAATACGGTATCCAGAATATTGTTTAAGCTAAGAATGATTTTCGGTGGTATAGGTATTCGGTTAAGATAAACGGGAGGTAAGAATATGTGCAGAGTGATAACAATATCAAGCCAAAAAGGGGGTGTTGGAAAAACAGCAACCTGTATAAATTTAGGAATTGGATTGGCAAGAGCGGGAAAGAAAGTGCTTTTGGTTGAAACAGATGCACAAGGAAATTTGGCAGCCAGTTTGGGAATCGACGAGCCTGATGAACTGGAAATAACACTGGCTAATCTTATGGAAAAAGTAATTAATGATGAAGAAATAGAACCAGGCGAAGGGATTCTTCACCATGAGGAAGGGGTGGATTTTATACCCGCCAATATCGAACTGGCTGGTGTGGAAACAGATTTAATTCATGTAATGAGTCGGGAAATGGTGTTGCATCAGTACCTAGACAAAGTGAAAAAGCAGTATGAGTATATTTTGATTGATACAATGCCTTCATTGGGGATGCTTACAATTAATGCGTTAGTGGCGGCAGATAGTGTTTTGATTCCTGTGGAAGCGGCTTATCTTCCGGTTAAGGGGCTGCAGCAGTTGGTGAAGACGATTGGTAAAGTACGCAAAAAGCTGAATCCTAGATTAAATATACTAGGGATTCTGCTGACAAAGGTAGATCGCAGAACAAATTTTGCTAGGGACATCTCGATGCAGATTCGGGAAACTTATGGGGATCAAGTACGGATTTTTAAAAATTGTATTCCATTGTCTATCCGTGCGGCAGAAACTACAGCAGAGGGGAAGAGTATTTACCGTTATGATCCCAAGGGGATTGTTGCCGAAGGTTATCTTTCACTGACAGAGGAGGTATTGCATGATGAAAAGTAAGAGTGCCCAGAAAATCAAACTGGCGTCGTTTGATTCGTTGCTAGGTCTTCAGGAAACCGTGACAGGGGATAGTATAGTATGTGTCCCCGTGCGTCTGTTTCATACATTTAAAAACCATCCTTTTCGGGTTATTGATGATGAAAAGATGCGGGAAATGGCAGAGAGTGTGAAAAAGAATGGTGTGTTGGTTCCTGGGATTGTACGTTCTCATCCAGAGGGCGGTTATGAGATGATTGCCGGACATCGGAGGTGGCGGGCGTGTGAATTGGCGGAAAGGGAAGAAATGCCGGTGATTATCCGTGAATTAGATGATGATGAAGCAACGATTATTATGACTGACAGTAATATTCAGAGAGAAGATATTTTACCCAGCGAAAAAGCAAAAGCATACAAAATGAAATATGAGGCAATAAAACATCAGGGAAGCCGGGGAGAGAAACATACAGCAGATGAAGTTGGAGAAGCTGCCGGAGAAAGCGGAAGAACTGTGCAGAGGTATATACGTTTAGCTGATTTGATACCGAAATTATTGGATGCTGTAGACAATAATAAGCTTCCGATGGTTATTGGGGAACGATTGTCTTATTTGAAGCCGGACGAACAGGAATGGGTTGCAGAAGCAGCAGAAAACAGCGGATTATTTCCGGGCAAGGTACAGGCAGAGCAGTTAAAACATTTTAGTGAAAAAGGGGAATTGACGCTTGAACAGGTGTATTCCATTTTGGTTAAGAAAGAAAGCAGCAAAGTAAATATATCAATTCCAGATAAAAGAATACGTGAATATTTTCCAGATACCTATACCAAGGAGCAAGTAGAGAAGGTTATTTATGCATTGCTGGAAGAGTGGAGGCAGAATGGGAGCAGGGGAACAAATGAATAAAATTCAGTTTGATTATTTTCAGGGGATGGAAGCAGAGCAATATAGTTTTTATCGTGTACCGAAAATTTTATTTACAGAAGAGTATTTTAAAACGCTTACTTGTGAGGCAAAGGTTCTGTATGGTCTTATGCTGGATCGTATGAGCCTTAGTGTAAAGAATCATTGGAATGATAAAGAGGGAAAAGTATATATTATTTTTACTGTGGAAGAGATTGCGGAATTGATGAATTGCGGAACACAAAAAGCAGTTAGATTGATCAAGGAACTGGATGTAAAGGAAGGTATTGGCTTGATTGAAAAGAAGCGGTTAGGGCTTGGCAAGCCAAATGTAATATATGTTAAAAATTTTATGACCGAGAAAAAAATCGTGGGGCAAGTGGATGAAAATAGGATAATTCATATGAATTTAACGGATGATAATGGAGAAGATATGCCAGAGTACATACAAGAATCAGAGGAAATAGAAGATACATATGTAAATATACAAAAAACTGAAGAACAGAAAGAGGATTTTACTGTGTTGCAGAATGGTGAAAATCACAATTCAAGAATAGTGAAAATCACAAATCAAGAATTTCCAAAATCATCATTCAGTAATGGTGAAGATGATAAGTTAGGGGATGTAAGCATTCCTGATTTAGAAATTTTAACCTTATACAGGCCCAATAAAGAAGATTGCAGTTCTAAAATACAAGTGGTTGCAGGTAAACAAGGTGCAGAATCACAAAACCAGAATAGTGAAAATCACAATTCAAGAATAATGAAAATCACAAATCAAGATTTTTCAAAATCACAAATCAAGAATGGTGAAAATCACAATTCAGGAATAGTGAAAATCATAAATCAAGAATTTCGATTTTCAAAATCTAATAATACTGAATTTAATAATACTGATGGTAATGAAACTGAGCTTATCAATCCAAATCCCATCGATCCTCAATCTATCCATCCGCCGAAAACGACAGATGAAATGGATAAGATGGAACAATACAGGGCAATTATTCGAAAAAATATTTCTTATGAGAGCTTTTTAGATAATCCGTATTACGAGCAGAAAGAAGTGGACGAGCTGGTGGAATTGATGAGTGATGTTATGATGCTCCCGGATAGTAGTGTGTTACGGATTGGCGGTGTGGAAAGGTCGGTGTCTGTGGTAAAAAGCAGATTTATGAAACTGCATTATTCGCATATGGAGTATGTGATGCTTTGCCTGAAAAGAAATACCAGCAAAGTAGAAAATATTCGTGCATACCTTCTGACAACGCTTTATAATGCCACAATGACCATGGAAAATTTCTATCGGTCGGAAGTTCACCATGACCAACACAGGAGCGGATAAAATGAATTAAAAAAATAAGAGGGGTGAGGTGTGATTATGATTTTAGGGAACTTTGCGACACGATGTCGTAAAGTTAGCATGTATGGAGTAAAGCTGTTGTGTCTTGTGTGTAAAGAATGTGATAGCAACGAAAAATAAAGGAGGATGGAGATGGCGAAACTTAATGATGTCCGAGCATTGGCCAAAGAAACTGCCGAAAAAGTAAGCCGTTCTCCGCAGGAGTGGACGAAGTATTTGGACACAACGGCGAGATTGTATCGGTATCCGTTTTCTGACAGCTTGCTGATTCATGCCCAGCGCCCGGATGCGGAAGCTTGTGCGTCGATGGAATTATGGAATGGGAAGATGTGCCGTTGGATAAAGCGAGGAGCGAAAGGGATTGCTTTGATTGACGACAGGGGCAGGAGAAAGAAACTTCGGTATGTGTTTGATATTTCCGACACCCGGTTAGTGCGGGGAGGGAGGACGCCGTTTCTGTGGCAGATAAGGGAAGAACAGAGAGAAGCGGTGCGAAGTTATCTGGCGGAAAGTTATTGGCTGGAGGGAGAAGGAACCGAAAATCTTCCGGCGATTTTGCAAGAGATTGCTTTCGGCTTGGCGAAGGAAGAACTTGGAGAAGCGATGGAAGGGCTGGAAGAAGTTATTCGAGGGAAAGAACAGAAAACAGGAGAAGAATTTAGGACAACGTTTAAGGAATTGCTTGCAAACAGCCTTTTTTATGTGCTGGTTCGGCGCTGCGGATTGGAACCGATGGAGTATCTGGAAGCAGGTGCATTTGCAGGAATTACAGAGTTTGGAGAACTATCACGGTTATCATTTTTGGGAGATGCCACAAATAAACTTGCAGAACCGGTGCTTATCGGTATCCGAAAAGAAATGCAGAAGCTTCATCAGGAGGAAGCCAAAAAGAAGGTTAAGCAAAAAGAAAAGGGGACGGCAGAACAGGCAGGAAATGACAAAGAGAAGTATTATCCGGCAAGGGTTAAAGAAGTAAACAGAGAAAAACAAAAGCCGATTGAGAAAGGAGAAGAAGAAAATGAAGTTGACTTATCACCAGAAAGGAGATTACCTGTTTCCGGATTTGACCATCAGCGAGGAGAAGACAAAAATCGGGAAGTACGGAATGATGCGGGAAACATTTCTGAAAGAACATCGGAGAGGGTTATATCAGAGCATGCTTCTAACAGGGAAGCTGAACCAGCATCTGATGGAAATCGATCAAACAGCCAAAAGGCGGTTAGAAACATTGGTGGAAGGATTGTTAGAGAGGTATCCGGCGCCGGACAAGAAAGCAGATTCAACAGCCTGGGCAGCGCATATGAACGGGCTGATCGTGATGGCGGAGGAAATGATATTGACCGAGTTGATTCACCATTAAGGGATAAGCGATTTGATGGGGTGTTGTTAGAAGAAGTGTCGTTGGAAGAAATATCATCAGGGGAAGAAGCTGATAATCAAGAGTTGACAATTAAACAAGATTTGGACGAAGCGGAGGAGAAATTGGCCTCCGCTTTGTTGTTGCCAAATTTACCTGGTACAGAGGAACAAAGACAGACGATTGAAAAACGAATGTCCGTTTTGCATACGGAGGCAACGTCCACGCCTTACTCGGTTCGGGAGAAAGTTCAGGAAGAAGAAATCTGTTCTTTGATTACCCAGGATGAAATCGATGCGTTTCTGGTTCATGGTGTGGCGTTTGAGAATCAGCATTTGCGGATTTATGCATATTTCCTTCAGGAGCATACAGAAAAAGAAAAGGTGGATTTTGTTCGGAACAGTTATGGAATAGGGGGAGCCCGTCATGCTGTTCCAGGAATAGATGATTTTCACGTCAGTTATGACCGGAAGGGTCTGCGTTTGCTCTATGGGAATTATGGAGAGCCAAGTGCGGAAAGATTAATCCCCTGGACTGCAGTAGCAAAGCGGATTGATGAGTTGATGGATGAAGGCCGTTATTTATCGGAAAAAGCATTGGAGCGGATGCCGGGATATGAACGGGAACAGATGGCAAGAGATTTTTTGTATTTTTACCGCCGTATACCGCAGGAAGTAAAAGATGCATTTGCCTATACGGATATCTCTGTTCAGGCTGGCAGCGTGGCTGAGATTACCGAACTGCTGAAGAACCAGGAAATGGCTTCGTCATTGGTGTATGGGATGCAGAAAGCAATGGAGGTTTTGTCTATTGACTTTTCTGGTTATGCTCAAATGAAGCAGTTTATAAGCAATTTTGAGCAGTATATTGAGGGGAAATATACGATTTTTCCTGAGAGGAAAAGGCATAGTGATTTAGAAACTACACAAGATAAAGAACGACAGTTTTCTCTGGCTGACTTTATGGATATGTCCGCTGGCGGGCAGGAGTCTGTAGAGGTATGGCAGTCTGCACAGGTACAACAGACGAAAAATGCAGGAAGGGAAAGACAAAAAAGTAATCAAAATGCAGGCGGCAAAACCGGCATTTCAATCATAAATTCCATGGCAAATTTATCAGTCAAAGAGTCAGAGATAGCGACTGATTTAAACGCAGAAGCGGCGGAAAAGATCAACTTCCGTATTATGAATGATGACTTAGGGGCAGGCGGGCCTAAGCAGAAATTTCGTGCAAATATGGAGGCGATTTCTCTGTTAAAAATATTAGAATCCGAAAACCGCCTTGCCACATTTGAAGAACAGGAACAGTTATCTCATTATGTCGGCTGGGGCGGGCTTCCCTATGCATTTGAAGAAAACAATGAAAGCTGGTCGGCAGAATACCATGAATTAAAAGAAGCCCTTACCCCAGAGGAATACAAGGAGGCCAGAGCGTCTACATTAAATGCTTTTTATACCTCACCAACAATAATTAAGGCCATGTATGAAATCCTTGGGAACATGGGCCTGACTTCTGGCAATGGATTGGAGCCTTCTTGCGGGATTGGAAATTTTATGGGTCTGATTCCTGAAACGATGAAAGGTGTCAGGATGTATGGGGTGGAACTGGACAGTATCAGCGGGAGAATTGCAAGGCAGCTTTATCCAAAAAATGCCATTGCCATCCAAGGATTTGAAACAACCGATTATCCAGACAGTTTCTTTGATTTTGTTATTGGAAATGTTCCATTTGGCAATTATAAGGTGTCTGACCGCAAATATGACCGCTTTAACTTTATGATTCATGATTATTTTGTTGCCAAATCTTTGGATTTAGTACGTCCCGGCGGTGTTGTTGCCGTGGTTACGTCCAGCGGAACAATGGATAAGCAGAACGCATCCGTGCGACAGTACCTTGCTGGTCGCGCCGATTTGCTGGGGGCAATCCGTTTGCCAAACAACGCCTTTCAGCGAAACGCCAATACTTCGGTGGTTGCCGATATTCTGTTTTTCCAGAAGCGTGACCGTGCCGAGTTAGTTCAACCAGAGTGGGTGAATCTCGGTTTTACCGCAGAGGGTTACTCGGTAAATGCTTATTTTGTTCAACACCCGGAAATGGTTTTAGGGGAGTTTACAACGGAAAATACGCAGTACGGAAAGCAGGAAGTAACCGTAAAGCCAAAAGAAGGAATTACTCTTGCTGAACAGTTAAAGGAGGCTGCTTCGCATATCCACGGAAAGATAGAAGAAGCAGAATTGATGGAACTGGCTGACTGGGAAGAGGATGAATTAGTAAGCGGAAAAACAGGAAAAAGACAGGATACTATCCTGGCTGATCCTTCGGTGAAAAATTTTAGCTTTGCCAGGATAGAAGGAGAAGTGTATTATCGAGAAAACTCCCGAATGAGGCGGATGGAGTTTTCAGCCGTGACAAAAGAGCGGGTGCTGGGAATGGTAGAACTTCGGGAAATTGCACAAGAATTAATTCGGTGTCAGATGGAGGATGAAGAGGAAAGTGATACACGAGTAGTAGCTTTGCAACAGAAACTTAATCGAAGTTACGACCTATTTACTGCCCGCTACGGCTTAATCAGCAGCAGCGCCAATCGCAGGGCATTTTCGGAAGACAGCAGTTATTGTTTGTTAGCATCCCTGGAATATCTGGATGAGGATGGAAGACTTGAACGGAAAGCCGATATTTTTACAAAACGAACAATCCGAAGGGCAAAACCAGTAAGTCATGTAGATACGGCCAGTGAAGCCCTTGCGGTTTCTCTTGGAGAGCGGGCAAAGGTGGATATTCCATTTATGGCCGGATTAACTGGAAAGGCAGAAGGCGAGGTGATTCAGGAATTATCCGGTGTGATTTTTCAAAACCCATTGACGAATCGATGGGAAAATTCAGATGAATACCTTTCCGGGAATGTCCGGGAAAAACTTGCCATAGCCAGGGAATTTATAAAGGATAAACCTGCGTTTTCCCTTAATGTAGAATATCTGGAAAAAGTACAGCCAAAGGATCTTGAAGCATCGGAAATTGAAGTCCGTCTTGGGGCAACCTGGGTAAAACCGGAGTACATCCAGCAGTTTATGGCCGAAACTTTTCAGACGCCGGATTACCTTCTGGAGAATGTGATTAAGGTGCGTTATGCCGAAGTAAACGGCCAGTGGAATATCTCTGGAAAAAGGGAGGACAGCCCTGGAAACAGCCTGGTAACATCGACGTATGGGACAAGCCGAGCCAATGCCTATCGCTTGTTAGAGGATGCTTTAAATCTACGGGATACGAAAATTTATGACAAGATAACGGAAGATGGAAAAGAAAAGCGCGTATTGAATAAAAAAGAAACTATGTTAGCCGGGCAGAAGCAGGAGATGATTAAAGAAGCATTTAAGGAATGGATTTTTAACGATTTAGAGCGGAGAGAGGATTTATGCCAAACGTATAATACTATTTTTAACAGTATCCGTCCTCGTGAATACGATGGGCAGCATATTCAATTTGCTGGGATGAATCCAGAAATTACATTAATGCCTCATCAGAAAAATGCGATTGCCCATGTTCTTTATGGTAAAAATACGCTGCTTGCCCATTGTGTGGGAAGCGGGAAAACATTCCAGATGATTGCCGCAGGGATGGAAAGTAAGCGGCTGGGATTGTCGCAGAAGAACCTTTATGTTGTACCCAATCATTTGATTGAACAGTGGGCAAGTGACTTCTTACGTCTATATCCAGGGGCCAATATTCTTGCAGCAACAAAGAAAGATTTTGAACCGGCAAACCGGAAAAAATTCTGTTCCCGGATTGCGACGGGGGAATATGACGGCATAATTATCGGTCATAGTCAGTTTGAGAAGATCCCTCTTTCGGCAGAGCGGCAGACGATGTATATTAAACGCCAGATTAGTGAAATTATGGAGGCGATTTCTCTGGCTAAATTGGAAGAAGGAACGCGCTATACCGTTAAACAGATGGAGAAAACCCGAAAATCTTTAGAAGCAAAACTAGAGAAATTAAACAATCAGGAGAGAAAAGATAATGTCGTAACCTTCGAGCAATTAGGCGTGGATCATCTCTTTGTTGACGAGTCACATTTTTATAAAAATGCCTATTTTTTCACCAAAATGCGCAATGTAGCAGGTATTGCACAGATAGATGCACAGAAATGTTCTGATCTATTCATGAAGTGCCAATATTTAGATGAATTGACTGGCGGTAAGGGAATTACGTTTGCCACGGGAACACCGGTTTCGAACAGTGTAGTGGAGCTTTATAGTATTATGCGCTACTTACAATATGACACCCTTCAACGGATGGGCCTGGGGCATTTTGATTCCTGGGCCTCAACGTTTGGAGAAACGGTAACAGGGATAGAACTTTCTCCTGAAGGAACGGGATACCGTGCGAAAACTCGTTTTGCCCGTTTTTTTAATCTGCCAGAATTAATGTCTGTATTCAAGGAATGTGCCAATATACAGACGGCGGATATGCTAAAACTGCCTGTGCCGGAAGCAGAATATATTAACGTGGTATTAAAGCCCAGCGAGGAACAAAAAGAACTGGTAAGCACATTTGCAGAACGGGCAGAACGTGTCCGCTCCGGGGGTGTTGATCCCTCAATGGATAACATGCTGGCGATAACGAATGATGGTAAAAAATGTGCGTTAGACCAGCGGTTAATTAATGCGATGTTACCTGATGCGAAAGAGAGTAAAGTCAATCATTGTGTGCGGGATGTATTTGCCATTTGGAAAGAAACGATGGAACAAAAATCAACACAAATTATTTTCTGCGATACCTCAACACCGAAGAATGATGGGAGTTTTAATATTTATGATGATCTTCGGGAAAAGTTAGTGAAAAAAGGCGTGCCAAGAGAAGAAATTATGTTTATCCATGAAGCGACAACGGAGGTAAAAAAAGAAGAATTATTCTCTAAAGTGCGTTTGGGAAAAGTGCGGATTTTATTAGGATCTACGGCAAAACTCGGTGCAGGAACAAATCTTCAGGATCGGCTAATTGCTCTATATCACTTAGATGCACCATGGCGTCCGGCGGACTTATCGCAGCAGGAAGGGAGAATATTACGGCAGGGAAATCAAAATAAAAAAGTAAAGATTTTTCGCTATGTAACAGAAAATACTTTTGATGCATATTTGTGGCAGATCCTTGAAAATAAACAGAAATTCATCAGTCAGATTATGACCAGTAAATCTCCTGTTCGCTCATGTGAAGATGTCGATGATACAGCGCTTTCTTACGCTGAGGTGAAAGCCCTGGCTACGGGAAATCCGTATATCAAAGAGAAAATGACATTAGATATGGAAGTCAGTAAATTGAGGTTAATGAAGGCAAGCCATAATAGCCAGAAGTACCGTTTAGAAGGCCAGATTGCAAGGGATTATCCATTGCAGATCAAGGCGTTAAAGGAGCGAATTGCCGAACTGAGCGAGGATCTATCTGCGGCAACCTTGATTTTGGATAAACGCAAACAAAACGAAAATTTTTCTATCGAAATCCAAGGTCTGCTTTATACAGATAAAAAGCAGGCAGGAATAGCGTTAATGGCGGCTTGTACTGGTTTGGCTTCATCAAAAAAGGAGGAAAATGTTGGGGTTTATCATGGATTTACATTATCCGCTTACTTTGATGGTTTTTCGCAAAAATTTATTCTTAATCTGCGAAGAAAATCTCGTTATCCAATGGAAATGGGAAGTGATCCTATGGGAAATATTCAACGGATAAACAATACTCTTTCAGGGATGGAAAAGAAGCTTTCTGAAGAAAAAGAACGGTTAAAAAGCGTACAACAGCAGTTTGTAACAGCAAAGGAAGAGGCAGTAAAGCCATTTCCAAAGGAGAAGGAATTAAAAGAAAAAGTGGAGCGTCTGGTCGAACTGGATGCGCTGCTTAATCTGGATGATAAAGGGCTGTCAGAAGCGTCAGAAAATGAAGAACAGAACACACACATTAATGAACAAATCCCGGAAAGACAAGTTCCAATTTGTGAAAAAAGGGAAGAAACCATTAAAGAACCAGAAAGGGCAGAAAAATCAGTAAATGCGAAAACACAGATGCAAGAAGGACAAACCGATAAACACGAACACAAACGGTATACGTTAAGCGATTTAAAACGGATACAAAGGGAATCCGCAAGTCACCGAATAGACGGGGGACAGCAGTATATGAGCAGGAAAGAGGAGTATTCCCGGTAAGAAAAGGTTAAACGCATAAAATAGAGGTTTGATCCTTGAATAACAACTGGACAAATCAGCAAATTTAGTATATGGGCAGGCACTGTTTGTCTGCCTGCTTTCTATGGAGGGAAAATTTATGGGGAAAGAACAATGTCATCAGGATAAGGAAAAGGAATGTTGTGCAAGCAGAAGGTGCTATATAGAAGAACCAGGAACAAGAAAAATAAAGGGTAATGCAAAAGAAAAAACAAAACGAAACCAAGATAGAAAACATACAGGAGAAAATGAAGAGTTTCAGCTTAATAATCCGTTGACCTGGACTATCAATAACATTGATAAAGTAGCAGAAGCAGTCAAATTAAATCCCAAGGAAGAATACACATCCATATTTTGGAACACCTATAAAGGTTCATTCAGTGATATTCCCTGTAATGAACCGCTGCGGGAAATCATTTTGAAGGCAAAAAAATCACATTCTACCTATCATACGATTTCAGATGAAGAATATTTAGGTGATGTTATTGCGATGATGGGAATGAAAATGCTTGCCGACTGGAACGCAGAAAAGGAGAGTTTGAGCAGGTATATTTGCTGCCGATGCCGTCCCAATGCAGAATATGGCAGGTCTATTTTGAAAAACCATGGAAATAAGGTCTATTCACTGGCTAAAAATGATGAAAACGGTTCATTTCATATTTGTAAAATAAATCAATATAATCGAAAAAAATATCCCGATTATGCAGGAAAATATTTTAACCAGTCGTCCATATCTATAGATGCTATCGTTCAGGAGGAGAAGCATGGCAAGTTTTATGCTCTGTATGCAGTACATGAAAATGGAATTTATCAGGTGGAAGCAAATTCTTTGCGTACCTGGTTGATGGATGTATGTCATGTGACAGAGTATGAAATGCAGATATGTGAAGTGATTGCTGACAGCGGAAAGAAAGTCAATGCTAAAACGGTGCAGGGGATTAATGAAACGATTGTTATTCCTGCAGGTAATCCGCCAATGACACAGAAGGAAGTGGCGGCGCTTCGTCATCGTGTTCATATCCGGGCAAAGCGTTATTATAGAGAAGTTATGAAAGGACTTTGTTGAGTAATCCTTAATAGCCAAAGATAAAGAAGTTGTTGTAAAAAATATCAAATTTTGTTTAAGAGAAAACACATTATGGATAAAAATTTGATATTTTTGATTTTTCCTCTTCTATTAAGCCTAGTTTATTGCCAATAAATAGTGAAAGAAAAATTAAAAAGGCAATGTGAAGAAAAGAGTGAAAGGATTTGATAAAACTTTCACAATTTGTTTGTGCCTTGGAAAGGAATGGCGAAAAATATGGCAGGATGCAGAGAAAATAATGGTGATGAGAAGAGAGAAAACTATCAGGAAACGGATGAGAGGAAGCAAAGCCACGTTATCAATTTATCGGGCGGAAAAGATTCCACGGCCGCTTTGATTTTAATGATTGAACATGAACGTCCTATTGATATGGTAATTAATGCAGATACCGGAATGGAATTTCCTGAAACCATGGAACATCTGGAAAAAGTAGACGATTATCTTTATCGGGAACGCGGCATACATATCACGACTTTGCGTCATCCTAAAGGCTTTGAATGGCTGATGTTTGATGAACCCAAAAAGCGCCCAAGAACTCTTGCAAAACGTATGGAAATGGGGCTTCCTACGTATGGGAACGGCTGGCCAGGAATAAAAGTTCGCTGGTGTACAGGACAGTTAAAAGTAAAATTGATTGATAAGGAACTTAAACAATTAAAAGCGGAAAAAAATGTATTGCATTATATAGGGATAGCTGCTGATGAAGCATGGAGATGTAAAGATAAACAGTATCCATTAGTAGAGTGGGGAATTACCGAAGAACAAGCTTTGCAAATATGTTATAAGCATGGCTTTGACTTTGGAGGTCTGTATAACCTATATAACCGCGCTTCTTGTTGGTGCTGCCCCCTGCAGCGAATTTCCAACTTACGAAATCTACGGCAACACCATCCTCAGTTGTGGAAACGCCTGATAGAAATGGATCAGCGGGCCAGGGAACAATTTGGTTCTAATCCACTTGGACAGTTTAAGCAAAATTGGAGTGTAGAAGGGTTGGAAAAACGCTTTGCTCTGGAATGATTTTCTTCATCATCAATAAGATTTAAATTAGAATCTTATTCTTTCTGCCAAATGATTTTGTGTAATGGTGAATCATTTGGCAGAAGTTTTTTCAAGCGGTAAAAACATAGTTAGGGAGAGCGGAAAATATACCGCAAACTATAAACCATATTCCTTGTATAATTGTGACTGATATTGTTTATCTTTGGTTGCACGTGCAAGATCGTCAAAACGTTTTTCTGCAATAAGATAAGAATTAAGCTGATTTAAACGAGTTGTGCCTTCTTCGATGCCCTCTTCTCGGATTACTCTTGCAAATGCTTCCTGGTTGAATTCGGTCAACAACATTAAACTCACCTCCGCTTTCTTTTTTAAAAGATAACTTTTCAGTTCGTTTTCCTGGATGCAACGGTCAATCGCTTGTTCAACGGCTTCTTTCAAGTCAACACCTTTTGTCTGGTATTCACGAGTGTACTTTACCAGTAAGGCATAGCCTTTGAGTGCGGGACATCGATCTAATAACTCCTGATTATGCCCTGCATTAATATTCAGCATATGTGCTGTCCATTCATACCCTTCTTTTGGTGTGATAAAAGAGTCGGAAAGCTTTAAATCCTGTCGGTCAGGGGTTTCATCTCTTCCATTATAAAAAACGTAATAATCTGGGGATGGTATTTTTACCATTTTCTTTCCATACAAGGTAATTCCACGAGATTTCAGAATCCCATCAATATTATGGGCAAAATAAACCAAACCACGTAAAGGCATATTATAGTTAAGTGTACTTTGATGCTCCCATAGAGCAAGTTCGTTTTGGAACATAATGGAAACATCATTTTTCTGCTGCATAAAAATCACATCAGAAAGCGTAACAATTTCCAGTTCGTCCGTATTTTGATAGTCGGTATGGTTAAGTGCATTATAAAGGGAAAGCGCATTACTTTTTTCGGAAAATAAATCACAAAAAACATTGTTTTTATATTCTCGGTCTACCAGTTTATCCTTCAACGTTCAAGTCCTCCATGAATATAACTTATCATTTATGATATTTTATAGAAAATTGTTTTGTTGGTCAACCATGTTGTATTTTAACTTTGACTTTGTTGTAAAGGGCATCTACCTCTATTTTATCATAAAAAATCTCTCAGGGAAAGTCTGAAAAAAATTTTATGGGATTTTTCAGTTGTGATGAAAAGACGAAAACCGTAACGTGCCTATCGCTCATAAGAATATCCATCATCTCTGCGGTTGAAAGTATCCTTCTTTTGTTCCTTTGCTACAATATTCCGAATATCAGCAAGGGAAGTTTTTTGTTCACTTTTGGTCGGTTTGTTATGGTTATGTGGAATTAAACATTCAGAGATTTCCCTTTGATGCAGAATTCCCAGTTCCTTCATTTCCTGAATCATTACATCAAATTTTTGGTTAATTAATTTTCGTTCTTCTCCTACAGGAATAGCGTAGATTGTTTCTCCATCATCATTTTTAAAAACAAAATCATTTGCGTGTGCCGTTAAAAACTGGTTTTGTATTCCAGCTTCCCGTAGCTTATCTGCCACATAACAGTCAAAGGCCCGTGCAAATAGTTCGCTCAGTTCGATGGAATAATATGGTCTATCCATAGTTTTGATGAACTGCTGATTCATTTTCATTGACCCCGTTAAGTATTGCCTGGGCAGGTATTTTTCAATGGTTTTGACCGGCGGAAGGTAATGGCGCTCTGCCTGATAGATGAAATATAGCGGATAGTTGATTTTCCAACGTTTCCGTCGGGGAATAACATGACCAGTAAATTCCTTATGCAGTTGAGAAAGTGCCTCAATCGTTGGATTGCCATAGTCTGAAATACGATATGTCCCAATATCTGCAAAACAGCGATTATCATAGATGCTCTGTACGGCTTTATCCCAGCGAGATTGCTGTTTGCTGGTTAGTGATTCGGGAGTAACCGCTTGAATTGCTTCTTGAAAGTAAATTTCTTCGTTCTGGCGATTCTGTTCTTCTTCCTCTATGAAGGAAGCAATCTGTTCTTCAGGGCTTATGTTTATGGTCTTGTAGGTCATGACCGAAAGCAATTCTCTTACCGATTCAGGAAGCAAATCACTTCGTTCGTGCCATGAGGCGAATGATGCAGAGCGAACTGGCATCACCCCACAAAACTTTCCAATAAAATCATCCAGAGCATGCGCCCATGCATGGGCTAAAAAACCGTTGCCATTGCCTTTGGGCAGGCAGATAACCTGATGCCTGGCTTCGTAGAAAGCCGCAGAATTTCCATGCCCCCGTGCGCCGAAGGATAAAGCAAGCGTTCCTCCAAGGGAAATATCTTCTGGTTGGATCTTTAGGATATGGGCAAGGTCAAGCAGAGCATGATAACTTTGATCTAAGGCGAACTGTGCATCTGCATCGGACATCCAGGCCCCAAACTCTACGCCGCGGATTCCCAAAGCTGAAAATTCCCTTTCTCCGGTATGACCGCCTTCAGGAAGATAGGCAGGCCCGTTTCTCGAAAAAGAAGAAAGTTGTGAAATAGGAAATGGTTTTTTGCGGTTACTATATAATGATGAATGGCAACTATCCGTATTTGCGATTTTTTCAGGATTTTGCTTCAATAAAGCTGCTTTGTTTTCCTTAGAAATCCCATAGAACATTTTTTTTGCTCTATTTTCGTAAGTACAATATTCTGTCTGTGCTTCCCGAAGAAGCGTTGCATTAATAACATCTTTTCCTTGTTCAATGACTTTAGTATAGTTATCATTGGCTGAAGAACTAAAATAGCGATGTTGTAAGAAAGTAAAAAAGGAGCTAACTTCGGACGGTTCTGTAATTTGTTCTACCGATTCTCGGATTTCCCAAACCGTATTAAAGTAATTAATCATTGAGCGTTCGTCGGCTTTTTTGGGGTTAGGCGGGATGGCTTTACGGATTTGTTCCCGCCAGTAAGCAACGCCCTGTGGGATTCCAGCAGCAATCAGCTCTTCCCCGTTAGTTTCCGGCCAAATATTGTCGCGGGTGATGAGAAGAAAATTTGCCATTTCTTTTATTTGGGGAAGGGGAATTTTGTTTTCTTTCTGTCGTTTATCTTTTCTTGCACCATCAATTTTCATCCCAAAATCTTTAATTTTTCTTTCCATAAAAATACCTCCAATCATTATCTTATGGGAAGAAAAAGGCAGATTGGGAAGCTGTGTTGATGGAAAAAAAGAAATTTTATTTTCAAAATGGAATAGGGCGTGATAGCCACAAAGAGGCTATCACGCCTTGGTAACCAACCCAGAAAAAACGGATAGGATTGTCAACGGCGGCGCATTAGCGTCGTTCATCTTGCCGTTGACAATCCTATCTGTTTTTGCTATTCCTTAGTTGCTTTGATAAGCGGTATAGCTTTATAGAATGTTGATTTATTGCTTGTCAGGATAAATAAGATGTGGTAAAATCATCCCATGGAGCAATCGTGTTGCAGGGTGTGTTGGCCTTCATTCTAAAGAGAATGGAGGTGATGCTGATGAAAAATCATTTTGATTTTAAGGATTTAATGACCTTTGGTCTGTTCCTGTTGGCATTACTTACCTTCGTGTTTACGTTTTGTAAGTAAGTCTACATAGCAAAACCACCCTAATACTTTGACGAGTGGACAGGTGGCTTTGCTGCTTATAACTTGGTCAACCCCTTGTGGGCGGTTGTTCCTTTTGATTGTATTGTACCATCATTTGTTCTGTTTGTAAATGGCAAATTTTATTTTCATTATAATGAACGGTTAGATTATTTGTTATTTGGCGGATTTGTTGGTAAATAGCAGCGATATTTCTTTAAAAAACTTTTCATGGCAAT
>VSOC01000056.1:9575-22569 GCA_009774615.1 Lachnospiraceae bacterium | reverse complement strand
CAAGGCCAAACCTGCGCCTTGTTTTTTAAGAATTTTCAGGGTTTGTGTATTGTTCAGTCTTTAATTTTCAAGGTTCATTTTGGTATCTTTATGAAGATATTCAATGAAGATACCGAACGCAGAAGGAGGGATTTGAACCCTCGCGCCGCTATTAACGACCTACTCCCTTTCCAGGGGAGCCCCTTCAACCACTTGGGTACTTCTGCATGGTTGACTTCACTTGCCATTATTTTATTCCTTTGTCCGAAACGGAGAGAGTGGGATTCGAACCCACGCGCCCTAATGGACAAACGGTTTTCAAGACCGCCTCGTTATGACCACTTCGATATCTCTCCAAACGTGCTTTGCTATTTTATCAGATATGCGAGGGCTTGTCAAGGACTTTTTTGTCTTTTTTTATTCTTTTTTATCTGGCTAAGTTTGGCTTGCTTACTTCCCTGGCCTTCCTTGGCGCGACTTGATTAGTCTACCACGCTTGTCTAATCCTGTCAACCCCTTTTTTTATTTTTTTTATTTTTCTTTTTATCCTTTCTTTATTCTTTGTTTCGTTTTATTTTACTATTTCACCTTATTCTTTATTTTGTCGAATAAACTTTGTCCCTCCTATCGAGTTGACATACCACTTAAATTAGTGTACAATCAATATGGAAGTTTTTTGCAATTTTGTCTGTCAAAAAGGCTGATATTTTACCCTCCGTTTTCATCTATATCCTTATATAATTAGAAACGGTGGACTTCCCTAGATCGTGTTTGAAAATTCATTTCCTCCATTACACGCCCTAGATAGATTAAAATAACATCCATTTACAGTTCAGAAAAATCAAATCTGCAAGTCCCTCTCACCCCACAATTTTCTTTCTGCAAATGAAAAGCATGGGACTTCCTTGATAGCTTAAACATTCCTTAACGAAAAAACTTCATAAAAAACAGCAAATTTGTAGAAAGGTGGTTACAAGATGAGTTGGCAGAATGAATTAAAAAATGGATTCAGAACCGCAGAGCAGCTTGCCCCGGTTCTTGGCTGGAGCGCCGAAGAAACGGCACAGTATGACGAGGTGATTCAAAAATATCCTATGCTGATTACCCCCTATTATCTTTCTCTGGTCGATCCGTCAGATCCGGACGATCCTATCGGGCGCATGTGTATCCCTTCCCTGGCAGAACTGGATAAGGGCGGTTCCTTTGACACCAGCGGCGAGGCACATAATACAAAACTAGAAGGACTTCAGCACAAATACGCACAGACCTCCCTTCTTTTGTCCACCAACCAGTGTGCGATGTACTGCCGCCACTGTTTCCGCAAGCGCATGGTCGGCCTTTCCGATGCGGAATTAAATAAACGGGTGGATGAAGCCGTGGCCTATGTATCCGGACATAAGGAAATTTCTAATGTCTTAGTTTCCGGCGGTGATGCCCTGATTAACCCGAACCATATTTTAAAACGTTACCTTGAGGAACTTACCGCCATCGTACATCTGGACTTTATCCGCTTTGGTTCCCGCCTGCCGGTAACGCTTCCCGAGCGGCTCTATGACGATGAAGAGTTTTTAGCCATGTTTGAAAAATATGCCAGGAAAAAGGCACTCTGTCTGGTTACGCAGTTTAACCATCCCCGCGAACTGACCAGGCAGGCGGCAAAGGCCATCTGCGCCATGCTCGAACGGGGCGTGCAGGTGCGCAACCAGACCGTTTTAATCCGCGGTGTCAATGATAACGGCGAAACCCTTGGAAAACTGCTCTCCGGCTTAACCCGCCTGGGCATCGTTCCTTATTATATCTTCCAGTGCCGTCCCGTTACCGGTGTTAAAGGGCATTTTCAGGTTCCCTTATCCGAGGGCATCAAAATCGTAGACGATGCCAAATCCCGCCAGAACGGATTCGGAAAGGGCGTGCGCTATGCGATGAGCCATCCTCTGGGAAAAATCGAAATTGTGTGCGAACTGCCTGACGGCGAAACCGTGTTCAAATTTCACCAGAGCAAATACCCTGAGAACAATGCCCGGGTACTTACGGTAAAACTGAAACCCACCGATACCTGGCTGGACGACGAACTTTGCGGGATGTAAGTATTAAAAAAAACAGCATAGATAACGACAAAACAGCGCGGAAAGGCTCACCCTCCCCGCGCTGTCAAAAACGCCTCGGCAATCAGCAAATCTTCCGGTGTTGTCACCTTGATATTCCGATAATCGCCTTCAATAAGTTTTATCTTCTGCCCGGTCGGGCCAAACACAGCCTCAGCCACCATGGCATCATCGGTGATCCTTTCCCGCCCTTCTCCTTCCTTCCAGCCCATCACCTCCCGATAAGCCTGGTAAATCAGAGAAAAGGCAAATGCCTGCGGTGTCTGCATCTGCCACAAAAGCCTTCGATCCAGGGTTTCTCTGGCAAAATGCTCCGAATCGCAGACCTTAATCGTATCCTTAACCGGCATGGCAGCTACACAGCTCTGAAAACGAATCGCCCCCTCAATTGCCCTTACAATCATTTCCTCCGATACCAGCGGCCTTGCGCCGTCGTGGATAAGAACATAATCAATAGAGGATTTGCCGGCAAATGCCTTTAATCCTTCATAGACCGAATCAATCCTTTCTTTTCCGCCTTCCACCACAGCCCTGACCTTACAAAAGCCAAATGCCCGGACAATCTCCTCCTGACAGTAAGCAACGGACTCCTTTCCCGTCACTAAAACCACTTCGTCCACACGGCTGTCCTCAAACGCCTTTAACGCATAATAAATCAGGGGTTTTCCCTTTAATTCCAGAAACTGCTTCGCCGTTTCCGTCCCCATGCGCCTTCCCTTCCCCGCAGCCAGGACAACAGCGCCGACTCTTTCTTTCATTTCTTTTTTTTCCTCCATCCAATCACCGCTATCTTTCTCTACCCGGCCGGATTAAAAGATATCGGCAATCCTCTTTGTTTCCTGCGTACAGACCAACTGCATCACCGTTCCCCCAGGCGCAGGTTGGGAACGGCGTTTAAATCCCAGCCGCTTCGCACACCTTTAATAAATTCATAGTACCCGGCGACCCCTATCATCGCCGCATTGTCTGTGCAATAGATGGGTGAGGGGTAATAAAAGCTTAATCCCGCCTTGGCACAGGCTTCTTTCATCCCTTCTCTTAAAGCACTGTTCGCCGCCACGCCTCCGGCAATCGCCAGCCGGGGATAGCCGTATTCCTTTGCCGCCATCACCGCCCGGCTGACCAGGGAATCCACCACGGAATGCTGGAATGACGCCACCAGATCCGGGACAGCAATCTCTTCCCCGGTCATATTGGCATGATTAATATAATTTAACACACAGGATTTTAACCCGCTGAAGCTGAAATCATAGGGAGAACCCTCCACCTTCCCGCGTGGAAAAACGATAGCGTCGGGATTTCCCTTTTTTGCCTCCTTATCAATCTTAGGCCCGCCCGGATAGCCCAGGCCCACCGCCCTTGCCACCTTGTCAAAGGCTTCCCCGGCGGCGTCGTCCCTGGTCTGCCCGAGAATCTTAAACTTCCCATAGTCCTCGACAATCACCAGATGGGTGTGCCCCCCGGAAACAATCAGGCAGACAAAGGGCGGTTCCAGATCCGGGTGCTCGATAAAGTTTGCCGAAACATGGCCTTCAATATGATGAACGCCAACCAGGGGCTTGTCCGCCGCATAGGCGATGGCTTTCGCCTCCGCCACCCCTACCAAAAGGGCACCCACCAGACCCGGGCCGTAGGTTACGGCAATGGCGGTGATTTCCTCCAGCCGCTTATCCGCATCCGAAAGCGCCTGTTCAATCACCTGGTTAATCTTTTCGATATGCTTGCGGGAAGCAATCTCCGGCACCACCCCGCCGTAAAGCGTGTGCAGCGCAATCTGCGACGAAATAACATTAGAAAGAACCGTCCTTCCGTTTTTTACCACCGCCGCCGCTGTTTCATCGCAGGAACTTTCAATTGCCAGGATTGTAATGTCTTTGTTCATTGGTTCATCCTTTCCTTATTTCCTGATCCTTATCAAATCGTATATTGACTCACAGATATCCGGCAAAACCGTGCATCATCCGTCCTCTTCAAACTGCAGTTCCATGCTCCACCCGTCCCTGGCGGCCTTCGTTGCCGGGAAAATGGAGCGAACCTCATCCATATATTCCTCGGGACGGGTAAGGGACGGACTGTAGTGGGTCAGCCAAAGTTCCTTCGGCCCGGCTTCTTTCGCCAGCGCTGCCGCCTCATAAAAGGTCATGTGCTTGTACTCCCTTGCCTTCGCCGCCTTTTCCTTTTCCCCGTACATGCCCTCGCAAATCATCAGATCTGCATCCTTTGCATATTCGGCAATCACCGGAACCGGGCGGGTATCCGTGCAGTAAACCACTTTAAGACCTTTTCTGGCCGGACCCATCACCATATCCGGGGTAAATATACGCCCATCTTCCGCTTTTACCGGCTCTCCTTTTTTTTGCAGGCGGCTCCAGAATTCCTGCGGGATTCCATGCTCCTTTGCCCGGGCAATATCAAACCGCCCTGCCCGGGGAATGGAAACGGCGTAACCATAGCAGGTTACATTGTGATTTACCCGGTAGGCATCAACGACATAAGGCCCAAGCTGCATCCTGTGGCGCGGCAGATCCAGTTCTAAAAACTGCAGCGGAAACGGCAGTTCCGGGGCAATAGTTCTTAGCGCCCCAACCACCCTTTCCAGACCCTTCGGCCCCACAAGAAGCAGCGGTTCCGTTCTCTCCGCATTTCCCATCGTTAAAAGCAGGCCGGGAAGCCCGCTGATATGATCGGCATGATAATGCGTAAAACAGATAAAATCAATTGGTTTGGGACTCCATCCCTTTTCCTTCAGAGCAATCTGTGTGCCCTCTCCGCAATCGATCAAAAGATTACTTCCCCCGCACCGGGTCATCATCGACGTCAGCCACCGGTAAGGCAGCGGCATCATTCCTCCTGTTCCAAGCAGGCAGACATCCAACATAGCTTTAATCCCTCATTTCTTTACAAATAGCCAAAAAAACAGCACCCAGAAAGACCGCCGGCAGCAAGCTTTCTGGATGCAGGGAAAATGTTGGTTACTGTTCACGTAGGTCTGCGCACCTGCTGCGCTGACCGTATGTTAAACTGGGCAAGTGAGCAAAAATCCCATCGACGAAGGCGATTTTCATGGATTTTTGCTTGTTGCTGTGAACGTGTGAACAGTAACAAATGTTGCTGTTTCGATACCTTCACTGGCGCAGCCCCTGCGCAGTTTTTACCTAAACAGCAGCAAAAAAGTCCATCACTATAAAAATTCCTTCTGTTCTTCTACGTTCACTGCAATACGAAACTGATTGATCCAGTCGTTATAACAGTCCTCGCATAAATCAAAGTGATGCACTTCCCCGTCCTTTTCCGAAAAAAAGTCCCAGCAATGGTCAAACATAACGGCTCCTTCTCTCAGGATTCCCTGCTCCACCACCAGCTTCTTCCCGCACTTGTTGCAGACAACCGATTCCAGCTGTCCATTCTTTCCGTGTTTTCTCATAACATCCTCACCTTTCTCAAAATCGGATTCTCCTATTTTCACGTCCATCCAATGCTTCCCCAGGGGATAAAACGTGCTCTGCAGGAAACGATAATTAGTTACGATTCACGCATTCACAGACCCGCATGAACAGTAACGATAATTTCCCTTGCCCCAAGTATAGCGCAAAATTTGTCGATTTTGAGTGGTAATTGTTTCATGTTTTCTCTACAGGTTCCGCTTCCACATAATAATGGCATCTTCTTTCGGCTCGCGGTAATACTCTTTTCTTTGCCCTTCCTCAGAAAAACCCGCATGAAGGTAAAGTTTTCGGGCTGCCAGGTTCGATTCGCGCACCTCCAGCATCAGCATCTTTGCTCCCCTCTTTATGGATTCTTCTTCCAACGCTTCCAGCAGTTTTCTCCCGATTCCCCGAAGGCGGAACCCCTCCAAAACAGCAATGCGAAGGATCTCTCCCTCCCCGGCAATCACCGAAGCACATCCATAGGCCGCCAGATGCCCGCCTTCCTCTGCACCGAAAAACAAATTCCAGGCCCGGCAAAAGCTTTCCTCCAACACAGCCCTCGACCAGTTCTGCCGAAAACAGGCAGACTCGATCTTAGCTGCTTCCTCCAAATCCTCGAAAGTCAATGTCCGAATCTTCAAAGCGAAATCCCCTCTCTCTCCCGCTCCGCCTGGGGCTTGCGCAGGTATTCCGGCTTATGCAAAGCGGCAGTTTCCCATTTTCCTTCTTTCCAATATTGTATGCCAAGGGCCGCCACACTTGCCGCCCTCTGCCGGTTCATCTGCGCCGGGGCAAAGGAAAACGGCACATAAAGTTCTTTTGACAGCGCTTCCTGATAGACGGGAACACCGTCACCAAGAAAAATCACCTGCTCGCCCCGTTCATTTAACTCCCCAGCCAGCGCATGCATGTCCATGGCACAGGAAGGCTTTATCACCTGGAGATTCTCGGAAACATGGTAAAGCCCCGTATACACCTGATTTCGCCGTGCATCCATAATCGGGCAGATAAGCGCCGTACTTCCCCAGAGATTATAGGCTAAGGCATCTAAGGTCGGCACGGAAATCAGGGGCTTGTCCAGCGCCAGTCCCAGCCCCTTGGCGGTAGCCGAGCCTATCCTCAGCCCGGTAAATGACCCCGGCCCCGCAGAAACCGCAATCCCGTCAATGGTGTTTAAATCCAGATTTAACAGCCGTACAACAGCATCCAGCATAGGAAGAAGCGTCTGGGAATGGGTTTTCTTATCATTCATCGTATACTCTGCCGTTAAAACCCCGTCCGTAACCAGGGCCACACCGGCAACCAGAGAGGAACTTTCAATCCCTAATATCTTCATGCCCTTTCCTCCCTTTCTCCTATCAAAATCTCCCGGTAATCAAATCCCCAGCTTATATCTTTTCTTATCGTTATCCAAAGGGCATGTCCGGGAATCAGCTCCTCAATCAATCCCGGCCATTCCACCAGGCTGACACCTTCGCCGAAAAAGCAGTCCTCATAGCCAATCTCCTCCATCTCTTCGATATCCCCGATGCGGTACACATCAAAATGATAGAGGGGAAGCCGCCCTTCCTCGTAAATCTGCAAAATGGTAAACGTCGGGCTGTTCACGGTTTGTTCTATCCCAAGCCCCCGGGCAAATCCCTGCGTAAACACGGTTTTTCCCACGCCCAGATCCCCTTCCAGGCAGAAAATCTGCCCCGGAACAGCTTCCTTCCCCATCTGTACCCCCAGGGCAAACGTTTCTCCCGGCCCGTGGCTTATCAGCCTTTTTTGTCCTTGTTCCATGGATAATCCTTTCTTTAAATCCCTTTCCGCCTGACCTTGGGAAGCTTTTCCCGAATCAGTGACCGGAATGCATCCTCATCCTTTCCAATCACCGACAGAGGAATCAGCGAGGCATGTACCCGATCGCCGTAGACAATCACCATACCGCCGACAATTTCAATCCTTCCGATATCCTCCCAGGCCACATGGCCCCCTTCTTCTCCCTGGGCAACATCAACGCCCTCCTGGGTAAACTTCAGCAAAAGAGGAGGCTGTTTTTCCAGTTCCTTGGCCTGGCGAAGCGACTTTAAATACAGCATCACCGGCTGCCACAGAACAAACAGGAAAATAATAAACAGCAGCATAAGGCGCTGAAACAACTCCAGCGTTTCCCATCTGGTCAGCAGAAGAAAAAGCGACCCGCCGACCAAAATGATATTTACGCCTGCCCGGATTCCCTTGTAGGCATAAATCATGGAAAACTTCCACAGTTCCTTGGCTGTAGGCTTTGTTTCATAAGCAAAGCTGGTTTTTGGTTTTTCCATAATTATTTTATCTCCTAAATACCCGAATAAATAAAAACACGCAAAAGCATCAAATCGTTCAAAGTGTCAAACGTCAAATTCTCTTCCCGGCAAAAATTCCGCGGTTGGGGATCTTTACGCCGCCATCCTCTCTTTTTCTGCGGTTATCTGCCGTGCTTCCTTCATGGTTCTTCTGCTCGGAACCTCTGCCCTGGCTCTTCCGGTTATCCTGCCCCTGACGCTTCCGGTCATCCTGACCATAACTCTTCTGCCCCGAACCGCTTCCCTGGCCCTGACGCTTCCGGTTATCCTGCCCCTGGCCTTTTTTACCGGACGAGTTCCTTTCGCCTCCTGCCTGGGATGCCCGATTCTCCTTTGACGTTTCCTCCAGCTTCATCGAAAGCGCGATTCTCTCCTTCGCCACATCAACGGACAATACCCGGACATCGACGATATCACCCACGCTCACCGCTTCCAGGGGATGTTCGATATACCGGTTGGCCATCTCCGAAATGTGCACCAGGCCGTCATGATGAACGCCGATATCGACAAAGGCACCGAAATCAATCACATTGCGCACGGTTCCCTTTAAAATCATCCCTGGCTTTAAATCCTCCAGATTCATCACATCCGTCCGAAGAATCGGCCTTGGCATCTCGTCGCGTGGATCTCTTCCCGGGCTTGATAATTCCTTCACAATATCCCGCAGCGTCGGCTCACCAATTCCCAGCTCTTCCGCCAGCACAGCATAATCCCGGATAAAAAAGCTGCTGGGTCCCTTTAACAGTTCCTGCGGGGTTATCTTCATCTTTTCCAGAAGTCTTTGTGCTGCCTGGTAGCTTTCCGGGTGTACTCCGGTGTAATCTAAGGGGTTATCGCCGTCCTTAATCCGCAGAAAGCCAGCGCACTGCTCAAACGCCTTGGGGCCAAGCTTTGTCACCTTTAACAGCTGCCTGCGGTTGGTAAACGCCCCGTTTTCCTCGCGGTAGGCGACAATGCTCTTAGCCAGGGCCTTGCTGATCCCGGAAACATACTCTAAAAGCGAAGGCGAAGCTGTATTTAAATCCACGCCGACCTTATTTACACAGTCCTCCACCACCCCGCTTAAGGTTTCGCCCAGATGCTTCTGGTTCATATCGTGCTGGTACTGACCGACACCGATAGCCTTCGGTTCGATTTTCACCAGCTCCGCCAGCGGGTCCTGAAGACGGCGGGCAATGGAAGCCGCGCTTCGCTGTCCCACATCAAACTCCGGGAACTCCTCCGTCGCCAGCTTGCTTGCCGAATAGACCGATGCCCCGGCCTCATTGACAATCACGTACTGCACCTTCTGCGGGATTTCCTTTAAAAGTTCTACAATCACCTGCTCCGACTCCCGGGACGCGGTGCCATTGCCCACGGAAATCAGTGTAATATGATAGGTTTCAATCAGCTTTTTCAGCGTTTCCTTGGCTTCTTTTACTTTATTCTGCGGCTCCGTCGGATAAATCACCACCGTATGAAGCACCTTTCCCGTGGCGTCAACCACCGCCAGCTTACAGCCCGTCCGAAACGCCGGGTCCCAGCCTAACACCACCTGCCCGGTGATGGGCGGCTGCATCAGAAGCTGTTCCAGATTCTTTCCAAACACCCGGATAGCGCCGTCCTCGGCTTTTTCCGTTAATTCATTGCGGATCTCCCGCTCGATCGCCGGGGCAATCAGACGGCGGTAGCTGTCCTCGGAAGCTGCCTTTAACAGCGGGGCAGTATGGGGGTTGTCCTCCGTATTCACCTGCTTTTCCAGATAGCGGAGAATCCTTTCTTCCGGGGCAATGATCTTTACCGTAAGCACCTTCTCCGCCTCACCCCGGTTTAACGCCAGGACACGGTGCCCCGCCGCCTTGGCTACCGGCTCTTCATAATGGTAGTACATCTCATACACCGTCTGCGCGGTTTCATCCTTGGCTTCAGACTGAATCAGCCCCTCCTGCACGGTGATATCACGGATGTAGGTGCGGTGCTTCGCATCATCGGAAATGCCCTCGGCGATAATATCGAGCGCCCCGTTGATGGCGTCCATCACCGTTTCCACACCCTTTTCCGGGTCAGCAAAAACCGCAGCCGACTGCTCAACCGGCACATCCGCAGCCTGGGCAAGAATAATTTCCGCCAGAGGCTCCAGCCCCTTTTCCCTGGCAATCGTTGCACGGGTGCGGCGCTTGGGGCGGTAAGGCCGATATAAATCTTCTACCGCAACCAGGGTTTTCGCATCCAGAATCTGCTGCTCTAACTCCGGCGTTAATTTCTCCTGCTCACGGATGGTTGCAATCACCTGGGCCTTTTTATCCTCAAGATTGCGCAGATAGCGAAGGCGCTCGTCAAGATTTCTCAGCACCTCGTCATTCAGCGAACCGGTTGCCTCCTTGCGGTAGCGGGCAATAAACGGAATAGTATTCCCCTCGTCAATAAGCTTAACCGCAGCCTCCACCTGGTGACGGGTAATCTGAAGTTCTTCCTGTAATGCTTTAATAATATCCATGTCTTGGTTTACCTCTCATGTACTTGGTCGATTGTCTTATTATAATTCATCTTGGCGGCTTTCGCAATGTTTATTTAACTTTTCACATCCCTGGTCCTGTGTACCTTAAATTTTGCTTATATCACCCCGTACTCCCAATTCTTTATACAACAGATCCAAGCCTTTTGCTGCTTCTCTGCTAATCAAACCAATATCTAAAGCCTGAACAAGTCCATTGACCTCACGCCCCTTTTTCGCATATATCTTATGCTTTTTTAAACAAATATTTCAATTTCTCATATCCACTAGAACCTTGTGGAATTACATCCGAACTTAGCTTTAAAAAACGTTTTATGCCTTCCTTATCAACCAGAAACCAATCTTCTATTGATTTTTCCGCCTTGATATGCAGCACTTTATGTGCTCCATCCTCCTTTAAGATTTTTTCCACTTCTTTCCAATTAATTTTAGGCTTTTGTACATAACCGAATACATCTGTATCATAGCAAAGAGCAACCGTTACTTGATATCCTTCCACTTTAGGCAAAACTTCTTTTAAAAAAATCCGATTTACTTCTTTTTTATATCCGCCTATTCCATCTATATTTCTGTAAATCACTTTATGTTCAAGTTTTTTTTCCGCATGACATTCTCTTATATATTTTATGAGTGCCTTATAAAACTCAACTTCCGTTTGACCTTCAACAAACAACACTAAGCATTTATTCAATGGTATCACACTCCAGATATTCTTCAATTTCGCTTTCGTTATCCGCCAACATAGAGAAAATATAATCTCCCATACCCATGTCAAGTGAATCCGCATCATTTTCAAGTGTTTTTTCTTTGCTCCTCTTAAATCCATGGAATTCGGCCATTCCATCCTCCCGATGTATGCCGACATAAATGCTGTCTAAATTCATAAAGCTAATAATATATGGGGAATGACTTGTAATTATTACCTTACAGTCATCCAGTAAATCGGCAATTATCTGCAAATATGTCCGAAATAACGATGGATGAATGGAATTCTCAGGTTCTTCAATGGCAATCAGAGATATATTTCTTTCCTCTAAGCTTGCCATTATAATTTTGGTCAAAATCATAAATACCCTTTTCGCACCATCCGACATTGCTTCAAAATCAATTAGCCTGCATAAATTTTTATCACGAACAAACAGCAAATAGACACTATCCGAAACAACAAATGGCACATCATCAGGAATAACTACTGTTCCCTCACTAGAAATCTGGATTTCCTTAACAATTACATCCTCAATATCAGGAAATAAACTTTTATAAGCATCTAATAGCAACTCAAATTTTCCCGGATTGATTTGTTTCAATTTCGCAATCACTCTCGGCAGACTGCGCGAATCAATAAAATATTCTGGGTTTCTCTTACTTATAATAAACTTTGGCATATAAAATTCTTTAGGATCAAGGCTGTTTTCCACATACAGCTTTAAATCATTCAATCTTTTAATTATTTCTATATAGTATAGATGATCAAATGCTTTTAACTTATTGACAACTAATTCCAGATTACCTATCCGGGTAGGCGTAGCACACCTTCCCGTTTCTGAACTCCTATAGAATGCTTCCTGCTCTTGTCTATTAATAAGCTGGTTGTATTTTTTTCCTTTTTCATCAACCTTTACTTTTAAATATTCATTTTTAATACCTGCTTCGTCTTTTTTTGTCCGCAGCCATCCAAAAGCAAAGCCGTAAATAATACGATATTTAACAGAGTCAACCATTGTAGTCATTTCAATTTCATATCGAAAATCTTTATCCAGAGAAGCCTTGCCAAGCGGCATAACACTATCTGAACCCATGACAGTTTTCCTCTGTTCCTCATTATACTTCATAAAATCAATGCCAAAATCAATGCCCGATAATACATTAGACTTACCAAAATTATTCAACGCAACTAATGAAGTAATCTTGCTAAATGCAATATTGATATTACTCAAATTTCTGAAACCATCCAATGCAATTCTTTGAATTTTCATAAGTCGCCTATCCTTTCTGTCATTTATCATTATAATACCATCTTTTACAAAAAACGCAATATAATTTTTCGTTTTTTATCAAATTATATCCTACATTTAATGTTTTATTCATAAAATGCAATGGTTTATTCCATTATAAGACAACATATCTTTATAATTTCAGCAACTTTTATTTGCAGGAAGATGCTATTCGTCTGGACAATAGCTTCCATTCATGGTACAATACTTGCCATGGCGAAATTCTCCAATACTTATCAGGGAGGACTGGAAAAAATATAATAATCAAGCAGTAAAATATTTATCATGGAGGACACAAAATGAGTGAACAAAAAGATATGGAATTCGATAATCAATTTTCTCATAGTGATAGCAGTAACGATAATATAAATGATAAAAACAATATTGACAATGACAATAATAATGACTTGGAAGCAGAAAACGACAATACTGCGCCTGAGAATACAGTAAATGAAGAACCAACCCCTTCCTGGCAGGCAGAACGTCCAAATCCGGAACAGCAGATACCTTCCTTGCAGGATCAGCAGCCGTACCCAGGACAGTTCTATCCCGAACCACCTTATCCGGGACAGCAAAATCCCGGACAAACAAACGCGCCCTGGCAGAATCAGCCGCCTTATGCAGGACAGCAAAGTCAGCAGACTTATCCAGGGCAGCAGAATCA
>VSOC01000056.1:0-9475 GCA_009774615.1 Lachnospiraceae bacterium | reverse complement strand
ACAAACGCGCCCTGGCAGAATCAGCCGCCTTATGCAGGACAGCAAAGTCAGCAGACTTATCCAGGGCAGCAGAATCAGCAGCCTTGCCCAGAGCAGCAAATTCCCGGGCAGCAAAACGCTCCATGGCAGGGACAGCCAAATCCAGGACAGCAAAATGCCCCCTGGCAAAATCAACAGCCTTATCCGGGACAGCAGAATCAACAGACTTATCCAGGGCAGCAGAATCAACAGACTTATCCAGGGCATCAAAACCAACCGCCCTATCCAGGACAGCAAGGGCAGGGACAGCAGGGAATGCCATGGCAAAACCAGCAATTTCCCAATATTCCCCCTACAGGAGGCGGGAATTTTTATCCAAACCAGAACCCGAATTTCCAAAATCCCAACATGCAAAACCAAAATATGCAGAATATGCAGGGCCCAAATATACCAAATCCGAACCTGCAGAACACAAACTTTCAGGGACAGCAGGGAATGGGCAGGCCGCCGGTTAATCCCATGGCTGCAACTTCCCTTGTCCTGGGCATTATCTCCCTGCTGGTAAGCTGCTGCTGTTTCCCGGTTGGCTTTATCGTTGGCTTTGTTTTGGCAATGGTTGGACTGGTACTTGCCATCTCATCGAAAAAAGGAAAGCCCTTCAGCGGATATGCCATTGCCGGACTGATTGTTTCTATTTTGGGCATTTGTGAGAGTTTGTTTTTATTTTTCAGCTATATTCTCACCGTCAAAATGATGCAGGACCCGAATTTCTCCAGCCTGATGAATCAGATTATGGAACAATACGAACGATCCTTGGGGCCGCAGATGATTTCATCGATTTTAAGGAAGCTGCTGTAGATGAAGACAATATAATAAAAGACCTTTTTTACATTACAAAACCCCCTGCCATGCCGCAGATAATTTATCCGGGACATGATGGGGGTTTTTGGTTTTTTGGTTTTTACTTTTTAACCTATTTTTTTATTTTTTCTTTTTTTCTTTTTTTATTTCTTATGTGCTTTCGTTTTCCAACGCGCCGTCAATGAGTTTGATCATTTCGAGTGCACTGCGGAACATGCGGCTTTCTTTATTTTCCGCCCACATTATCCGTCCCTGCCAGGTTGAATTTTCCTGTGAATAGACATTGACCACAAAGGTAGCTGACCTGTGGCTTCCTGCATGTATCCTATTTTCCGCGCTATCCATTTACAGCTCCTTTCTGTTGTATTTACATAAATCTTGTTCCGTGTTCAGATTTAAAATTAAGAAAATTTTATCATTTTTTACGTTACACCCGGCGTTACAAGTGCCATTTTGCAAAGGAAAATTTTAAGGTGTGCTGCTTTTTATGGCTTCGCTTTCCTCTGTCAGGCGCTGCTTTTCGTCTAGCGGAGAATTACTGTAAATTTCTAACAAATATCCCTGCACAACCCAGCGGGTATCGTGTCCCCGCCCGGTACAGGTGGAAAGGGTCAGAATGGGTGCCCCGGGTTTGGGAAGGCTGTTCTCCTCCTCTCCCACGTCGAGGACCGAATTTTCCAGGCAAAACCGGACAAATTCCTCCTCCAAATTCCTTTTTTCCAGATCCAAACGGTAGACCATGCCCTTTACATCCGTTTCATGGGCAGCAAAAATACGATAGCAGCGCACACTCTCCCCGTTGGCAATATAGATGGCGGGATGTTCTTTCCAGAACTCATGACTTTCATAATATTTCAATACACCAAACATACTGTTATCTTTCATGCGGTGGCCGTAGATAATGGTGTGGAAGCCGGAAAAATCTCCTTTATTGGTGCACTCCAGAAAAATCGATCCGCTGACCAAAGGCTCCTTTTTCCAGTTATGATCCAAATAGACTTCATTGTCCTCCCCCTGCAAAAGAGGATAGGAAAGCTTAGTTCCCGGAAGTTCAATCCAGCCCAGCACATCCGCATTGACCTCCTTAAGAGCTTTTACATCAATATTGGTAATTCCAGCCGCCTCTTCGGGGAGTTCAGCAAGCGTCATCTGCTTTGGCCTGTAGGCTTCGGATTTGGGGGAAGTTTCTCCTATGCGGTCTTTTTGCCTTTCCTCCATGGAATCTGTCCGGGAATCCGGTCCGGGAGGAACGTAAGGGGCGGATGAGGGTTTAGCAGAGGAATCGCCGCCCTCTACTGTCTTCAGCGCCTCCTGCCTGTCCTTCTCCGCTCTTTTTGTGTCCCGCATATAGACAAATGACATCCAAAGCCCCGCTGCGAGGGTCACACAAAGACACAGCCGGAGCAAAAATTTTCGGGTTTTCTGCATGATTTGCTATTCCTTCCTGCCTGTTTTTCTGTGAATAAACGACATGACCGGAACCCATGCGGATTCCGGCCTGCCGGTAAATGATTCAGCTTATCTTTGCTTTAACTTTCTCTTCAACTTTTACGCTTCTTTGCTTTAACCTTTACATTTCTTTATTCCTGACGTTTCTTTTTGTCCAGGAGGGACATAGCCATCAAGCCGAAAGCGGACAGGATAGCCATCATATGCCACACGCCTGAACTATCCCCGGTGCGCGGTACTGCCGCCAGAGGAACGTCATCATCCGGAATATTCCACTGTACAATCCCTGCCAGAGGCACATCCGCATCCGGGATATCAACAGGGATATTCGCCAGCGGCACATCCTCGTCCGGAACTTCCGCTACAGGAACATCAGGTTCACTGTCCGGCGTACTTCCAAGGACGCGGCCTCTGATATTCGTGGTACGGGAACCACCGCCGCCTCCGCCGCCGTTAGAGCCGCCTCCGCCGCTGTTTCCGCTGCTGTTTCGGGTATAGGTAACCGTTATCTCTACATCCTCTGTTCCCATCGTGCCATTGACTATGGACTGATCAGGCGTGTAGCCGCTGATACCTGGTGAAGTAATGCTGTATGTCGTTCCCTCTGTCAGGTTATCGCGTACAGCGTCGTCTGCTGCCCTGCTGCCGTCCGCATAGATGTAGTGAACTGTTACTTTGTGCGTTTCAGGATTAGGAATATCCGGGGTTGGATTATCCGGTTTTGGGTTATCTGGAGTTGGATTATCTGGGCCTGGATTATCCGGTTCTGGCTTATCTGGGTCTGGTTTATCTGGGTCTGGATTTTCCGGTTCTGGATTATCTGGATCTGGATCTGGCTTATCCGGGCCTGGATTATCTGGTGTCCAGGTTCCCTTAATTACTACATTTCTGGCAGGCATAGTAAACTCGCCGTTTTCAACCGCATCTCTTATTTCTCCATCCTCCGTGCTCCAGCCAGAGAAGGTATAAGTTTTGCCATCTACCGTAATTTTTGTACTGCTTGTATAGTCATTGTCTACGGTTACTAAAGTATCTTTGAAGTATTTCTCCGTTTCAGGCAGTTTTTCATCCGCACCCTCAGGAAGATTCCATGTATAGCTTACACGGTATTTTCTTGGAATAGTACCTTCCGTGTCGGAACTGCCGCTGTCACTGATTTCCCCGCCGGTGCTTGAAGAAGCCTCGCCGTCTACATCAGGCTCATCACGGTCATCCGCATCGGCTAAAAGCATTGCCGCTGCGCGGGATTTTCTGCCCTGTGGCGCAGTACCTGATAGTTTGCTCCAGGACGCACCTTTAACCTTATTGTACAGCGTAACTTTCACTTCAACGTCATCATTTGCGTTCTCAATTTCAATGGTATAGGTTAAGGTAACTTTCTGGTTATCTTTAAATTCTTCATTTCTATCCAAAGGCTCCAATACGTGAATACGGTCATGCGCTCTGCCTGACTTCAGTGAAGCCTCTGAAGGGCCGTTTCCATCTCCCTTGTCTATTTTAAAATCCTTAAAACTGTACGTTATACTGGGTTCGCCAATATCTTCTGCATTTACTTTCTCTAATGTCGGCTCATCCAGTTCATCGGTAATCCGCAGGCCATAAATGGAAAAACCACTTACGTTTGTTACGGTTACTGTATAATTGACTGTAGCCTTACCAGTTTTATTATCTAACTTAAAACCGTCGTTTTCCTTGGTAACTACTAATTTGGGCGTAGGCTTCGCTCCATTCTTTTCCCAGGTAGCTGTGTAGATTATTTCATTCTTATCATTCGCATCATCTGCTTTTACTTTTTCTTTAACTTCTGGTGACCACCCCTTAAATGTGTAGCCGTCACGGGTCGGGCTTGACGGTTCTCCTGTTTCTCCTACAAATGCAGGAGTGTTATCATCAACCTTCAAGCCTTCATAGCCCTGATCGGGAAATACTATCTCTCCCTTCACTCCGTCGGTGTAGATGACAGTGTAAGTGGTTGGAGTAGGCTTCTCCTCATTCTTCTGCCAGGTAGCTGTATAGATTATTTCATTTTTATCATTCGCATCATCTGCACTTACTACTGGATTAACTGCTGGTGCCCAACCCATAAATGTATAACCATCACGGCTTGTTGTTCCCGTAAAGCCAGGTGTATTGTTACCCTCCTGCAAACCTTCATAGCCTTCATCAGGAAATACTATTTCTCCAGATACGCCGTCTGTATAGATAACAGTATAGGTGGCTTTAGGCGAATCAGGCGAGGTGTCCTCTTCTTCCCATACAGCATACAAAATCTTCGTTACAGGATTTTTCTTACTGCCAGGTAAATTCCCATATTCATCTTCTTCAGCTTCATACCAATTCAAGGTAACACTAGAAATTACATCTTTAGCCTTAGCATCAGGTTTTTCTGCCCAGCCTTTAAAAGTATAGTCTGTTCTTATTGGTTTTTGAGAGGTAACATTAATACTCATACTGGTAGCTGCAGCCGTTTTTAACGTTGATGGAACAGAACCTGAACCACCATTAAGGTCATACTTTAATTGATAATCAGCTTGAATTTTAACAGGAATAGTTTCAATATACTTATGCCATGTTGCATCATTTTGAACATATCCCAAATTCGTTATTCGATTATAATACACATAGCAATAATAGCAGGACTTATAACTTCCACCATCATCTCCCAAACTGCGGTCATAATATAATTCAAAATTGCAGTAATAATTAACATTAATCGTACTTGTTCCTGGTTTTGCTCCTGAAAAATCCATCTTCAGGCATTCCGTACTTCCTGCTAAAGAATCACTTGAGTTTCCTTTCCCAAATTTAAAATCTTTTGTTAAACTATTATTATCTGAAGCCTCTAGTTCACAGTATTTCGTCGGTGCAAATATTCCGCCGCCCAACCAATTTCCGCAAGTCCTGCATTGAATTCCTCTTACAGGAGTAAACGTTTGGGAATTCTTTTCACCTACATGAAGGATTTTTTGGGGAGTAGGATCTTTTGTAACAGAAGCACCCGTTTTTTGGAATATGCCCTGATTTTTAAATGCTGCTTTTACTTCTGCTAATGTATTACCGTAAACAGAAATATTTTTCGCATATACTTCTGTTTCCATCCCCAACACCGCTTCCAACATCTCTATAGCTTCTGCCATAACAACTTCTGCATTCTGAACATCATTTCTATCTTCATATTCAGTACCCAGCAGTACTTCCAATGCATCCGCTATCTCGCCATAAAGCAATGCACCGACATCTTCTGCATTTTCTTTCGTGATCTCTTCTGGTAATTTCGCTACCGCCTCCAAAAATTTCTTCACTTCCTCCGGAACATCTGCCGGAATTTCTTCCTCATCTTCTGCTGCAAATCCCGTAGCCGAGAGTTTCATCACGATTACTCTTGCCGTCGTATTCTCTCCTAAAGCTACCAGTCCATACTTATCTCCTGCGCTTTCTGCTACGACGCGCACCTGATTTTCGGATTTGGACAGTTTCGCTGTTTCCTTATTCTCATCATTTCCATTGCTTCCCGATGTATCCGAAGAACTGTCTTTATCTGCACTCTTATCCGATGCTTTTTCTGCATCCTTTGATTTCTCTTCTGTTTTTCCTTCCGTCTTTTCTTTCGTTTTTTCTTCCGCTCCGTCCGCCCTCTCCGGCTCTTTCACATCTTTGTTGCTGTGTTCGGGCGCAGCTTCTGCCTTCTCTGGCGATGCCTCAGATTTTTCTGCGGATGCTTCTGCCCCCGCTTCGCTGCCCGGCTTAACTTCGGTTTCTGCCTTAGCTTCCTCTCCTGTTTCAGACGATTTATCGTCTTTATCCTGCTCCGCCTTGTTAGTTTCTTCTCCACTCACTTCGGCATTGTCCAGGGTTCCAGAATCTATACTGTCTGCATCTTCCTCGCTTCTGGCTTCTGTTCCCGTTCCGATTTCTATTTCTGTTTTGCTGCCTGCTTCATCAGCACCAGCTTCATCATGAACAGAACCATCTTCCCCGGCCACGGTTTCTTCACCACCCGTATTCTCTGCACCGACCGTCGTTTCCCCACCGGCTGCGTTTTCTTCACCAACCGTCGTTTCCTCACCGGCTGCATTTTCTTCGCCGACTGTCGTTTCTTCACCGGAAATCACTTCTTCGCCAGCCGTCGTTTCCTCACCGACTGCGTTTTCTGCGCCAGCCGTCGTTTCTTCACTGCCTGCGCTGTCGGTGCTTCCTGCTGCTTCTTTGCCTGCACCGTTCTGACCTCCCTGCGCTGGTGCGGACGTCTGGCCAGACAAGTTCTCCTCATCCTCCTTATGATTTTCGCCAAATGCCTCCTGCCAGGACTCTACGAGGATTTCTCCGGTATTGACCACGATCTCTCCGCCTTCCTCCCCGACAATCTTTACGCTGGCTCTGAGGTCTTCTTCCCCGCTGTTCATATACATAAACACCAGTTTTTCCTCACCGGTAAGCTGGTAATTTTCCGGATCTCCATCTCCTGGAATACGGACAAACACCCGCAGTTCCGCTCCTTCGGTATCGGGGTAAGCCTCGTATTTAACACCGTTTGTAATTTCAAAAAACCGTCCTCCGGCAAATAATGCCCTGACGCCTTCTGCATCACCCTGCGTAAAATTAAAATTCTCCGCAGAAATTCCGCCCCCGGCACGCACGGCTTCTTTTGCCGCCGCCCAGACGTCCTCCCGGCTCATCTGAAATTCCACACGACCGCCGTTTCCTTCCGCTGCCATCGCCGCAGCGGCGGAGTTGCCGATATTGGCAAAGATCATCGCAAACGACAGGACAAATGCCGCCAGCCGCTTCGCCGGATACCAGTGCTGCAATGCCCGTTTCCTTTGTCTTAACCGGTTTTCTGTTCTCCTTTCCATACAGTTTCCTCCTTTTTGACAACTAGTTTTTATCCTTCCCGGAAATATTTCATCCCTGATGCTGTCTTTTTCTTCCTGTTTTTACTTTTCTTTCCGGTTTAAAGAAATTTTAGCATTTGTTCCGTTACATCCGGCGTTACAACTGCCTGAAAATCGCGAAAAAATAACGTAAAAAACCGGCAGGCGAAGTTACCGCCTGCCGATTTTCCCGTTTACGGATAAGAATGGCTGGTTATGCATCGGATTCAACCCGAAACAGTGCCTTATAGCGAAGCGATTCCACAAGCGTAAGAATAGCTTTGGCATCCTGTTCTGACAATCCCTCCAGACTGCATGGTGTGTGGTATTGAAGGCCAAGCAAATAGTCGGTGGAAACTTTAAATGTAGCAGCCAGGCTGACTAAAACCTCCAGACTTGGCTTTCGGTCACCGAGTTCGTAGGCGGAAATCAGCGCCGGAGAAACATTGATAAGTTGGGCGAGTTGGGACTGTTTCAGGTTTGCCTGCTGTCGCAAATGCTTGATACGATTGCCAAGTTCCACGTCCATAGTTCACCTCCTTCTTTTACACAAAAATGGATTACTGAAAATAAAAATAATTTTAAAAAAACCGTGATTTATTCATTGTTTTGAAATATTGTATTGAAATATTAAACACTAATGGTTGAATTTTAACAACTTAAAGTGTATAATGTTCAAAAGACTGGTGAGGTTCAACGATATGAAATATCAGCGGAGAGGAGAGTCCATGGCAAGACATTTATTCGTCCATATGCTGGGCAATTTTTATATGGAATTGGAGAATCAAAAGCTGGAACTTCCCGGAAGTGCGTTCAATAAGACGAAAAATTTATTTCTTCTCATTTTATTTTACGGAAAGACGGGAATCGAAAGACACAAAGCGATGGAACTTCTTTATCCAAATGAGGACGGCGACGAAAACAGCCGGTATGGGCGCTTTCGCGTGTTAGTTTACCGGCTGAAAAAATATCTGGTAGAATTAGGGCTGATGCAGGAGAACGATAATCTGCAGAAAAAAGGCATTTTTTGCTGGCAGCCCCCGGATCTGGAAATCCGCGTAGACGCCAGAATATTTGAAGCGGCGGCAAAGGATGCACTTGGAAACCGGACACAGGAAGCTTTGGAGCAAGCCTGCGCATTTTATCAGGGAGAATTTCTGCCCGAACTTACATCGGAATCCTGGGTTGCACAGAAGCAGGTCTATTTTCAAAATCTCTACACCCAATGTATGCGCCAATACCTGCTGCTTTTAAAAACGGGGAAAAATTATGAACCTATGCTCGAAGCCGCCAAGAGGGCGGCGCATCTTTATCCCTATGAAGAATGGTACATCGGCTGGATGGAGGCCCTGATGGGAATGGAGCGCTGGAAAGAAGCCTATCAGGTTTCGGAGGAATTGGAAAAAAACATGATGGACCAGATGGGACTGAGGCCCTCCGCCAAAGTGCAGGAACAGGTGCAGAAAATTAATATGCAGATTCGCGGTTCTTCCAAACAGTTATGGGAAATCCGTCAGGAACTGGAAGAAAAGGGAAATTTTCAGGGCGGATTTTACTGTAATTACTCCACCTTTGCCTGGGCCTACCGCTATGAGATACGCAGAACGGCGAGAGATGGACTCTCCCATTATCTTCTCTTGTGTTCCCTTACAGAAATCCAGGAGGGGAACAGTTGGTTTCAGGAAGGGGACGGCTTAGATACCACCATGGAATACCTTCGGGAAGCCATCGCAGTTTCCCTGCGGCGAACCGATATTTACACCCGTTACAGTAAAAACCAATACCTGCTGCTGATGCTTCAGATGAAGCAGGAAGACTGCTCCTCCATCAGCCAGAGAATCGAACAAAAGTTCAGAAGATATCCTGGGGTTAGGAAGTTCAGGCTTCATTATTACTATACCCCGGCAGTCCATGAACTGGATTCTTCCTGGAAATCTCCAAAATCATTTCATTCTCCGCAGAGAGGATGAGGGGGAATTTTGAGTACGATAGTGTAACTTTACCTGGGGAATTTTTAAAAATCAATATTGCAGAATGTGTATTCCCGTGATATCCTATAGATAGCAGTGCTGAGGCTGAAAGTCGCCATCCATCAATAAAAACGTGTTTTTATGTATGGGTTGCTGATATCTGCTGAGTCAGTGGTTGTAGAGAGTCTGCCAGTCCAATTCCCCAAGTAAGGTTACACTATCTTTGAGTACTTGGGACTTGCTTTATTTTACTTAAACGAATATAATGATGATGTTGGGGTCAAATAAGGCCCATTTAGCACCTTGAAAACTTCACACAAATATAGCGAAAATGTCCATTTTCTG
>VSOC01000055.1 GCA_009774615.1 Lachnospiraceae bacterium | reverse complement strand
TGGCAGTAGAGGTTCTTAATAAAATGTATTATACCTAATATGACATAATTAAAAAGTGGGAAACTTCCAGGATCGATAACAGGCAAAAGTGGGTATGGGCTTGGAGGGGGAGAGAAGAAAGGCAGGTGGGAAAAAGTAAATGACCAAAATACAAGAAAATATTGTTAAGTTTATTATTGCATATTATGGAAAAAATCAGTTTTATCCAAGTTACGATGAGATTGCCGAAGGAATATGCAGGAACAAATCGACAGTTTTCACCCATATGATGAAGTTGGAGAAGGAAGGGATTATTATTCGGAAAGCTGAACGTTCTCCGCAATATAGGCTGATTAATATGGATTTTATCTTAAAAAATTAAGTATTATTTAGGTGATGAAAATGAAAGTACTTGTAGCCTGTGAAGAAAGTCAAAGAGTCTGTATTGAGTTCCGGCGACTGGGACATGAAGCTTATTCCTGTGACATTGAGCCGTGTAGTGGCGGACACCCAGAATGGCACTTGCAGGTAGATGCGCTGGAAATGCTAAAAATACATTGGGATATGATTATTGCACATCCACCTTGTACATATCTGTCAAAGGCCGGAGCTGTGAGAATGAGGGTAAAAGGAGAAATAGTCCAGGAACGTTATCAGAAGATGTTGGAGGCAAAGGCATTTTTCATGAAGTTTTATAATGCTGATTGTCCAAGAATTGCCATCGAGAATCCTACACCTATGAAAATAGTAGGATTACCACCTTATAACCAAGTGATTCAGCCCTATGATTTCGGTCATCCGTATAGTAAAAGAACATGTTTGTGGTTGAAAGGTTTACCCCCATTATTTGCAACTGAAATTATACAGGATTATGAACCATATGTAAATGGTGGATGTAAGGACGCACATGGGAATTACAGGCGGTTTCAGGGAAGAAAAGAAAGAGATAAGAAGACCAGGTCAAAGACATTTCTTGGAATTGCAAAAGCTATGGCGGAGCAGTGGGGGAGAAAAGTAATTTAAAATTAAAAAAGACTTGGAGAAGGAGAACTATGGACAAATTAAAAGAATTTTTGCAATGGAATATAGATCATCCTCATAATGTTTCATTTAAGAACATTGTGAGGTATGAGGACAGGGGAGATACTTTAAAATCAATGGCAAGAATGATTTATATGCTTGAATGCAAGTTTCCAATTTTGAACGCTGGGGTGGATATTCCTTGGGCAATAATAGAACTGCACAATAAACAGGCATGGGCGAATCATGGTCAGAGCCTGGAACGGCTTGCAGAACGTGGTGGATTAGGATGGGGTGAAGCATTAGCGGTACTTGAAGATAGAAAATATAAGTATATTGATGAAGGTGTGGCTAGAAAACAGGTACTGGAAATCATAGCTAATTTTTATAAACTAAACTGATATTTAAGAAAGGAGAAGCGATGCAGAAGCATACCATAGTATTTGCCGTCGAAACCAATAAAGATGGTATGGTCATCCGGATAGGCAGGTCAGAAATTTTACAGCCGCAGGTCATAAAAAAGCAGCCCTGCGGCTGCTTAAAGAAAGGAGGTAATTGAAAAAGAATCTATGTAAAAAGGCTGTTTGCCTTGCTCATGGTAACAGGATAGCGTCAAATTGTGTCAAAACTGTGTTGGTTTTCTAAAGGAATTGTAAAAGGTTTATGAAGAAGGGAGGGGATGCCGGTGCAGAGGATGACTAAGGACAGGCTAGACAGGTTCCGTAATAAATTAAGTGCGGAGATTATCTGCTTGGAAGCAGAACTTCGGGAGATGGAGGAAACGGATAAAGGTATGGGGATTAGTACAATTCTGGATTATCGAACAGGATATCCAATTCCACAGGGAGTTTCCGGCTTTGAGTGGGACAAGTATTGCCGCAAGCATGACCTCCTGAATAGAAAACGGCAGGAGCAGAAGGAAGTCAAGGAATGGATAGAAGCGATTGAAGATATACAGACACGCTGGGTCTTCAGAATGTGGTACATAGAAAGACTAAGCTGGAAAAAGATTGCAAAAAAGATGGGAGTTCCGCAGAATGAGGATTACCCGAGGGTATGTATCAGGGATGCATATTTAAAAAAAGTAGAAGTTCAATGACATTTTTTCGGATTTTTCGCTTTTTTCGTTTTATAATACAATTAGAGTATCAGGTTGGCGGATGGCGGTTCAAATCCGGCTCCCGCTATTTTACAAGTCATGATATTGTACCCCCTTGTTTGAAAAGCGCCTGTCGAGTGACGGGTGCTTTTCTTTTGTCAGAATAAAATCAAAAACGAAACGAATGAGAGGTGGTGATGCGTGGCAAGAGCACCGGATTCCAGGATAGAACAGGCCAAAAAACTATTCCTGTCTGGTAAGAAATTAGTTGAAATTGCGCGGCTTCTGGGGGTTCCGGAGGGAACTGTACGAAGCTGGAAGAATAGATACCAATGGGATTGCAACGTTGCAAATAAAAAACGCAACGTTGCAAAAAAGAATAAGGGTGCACAGCCAGGAAATCAAAACGCTATCAGTCACGGCGGTACTGGACCACCTGGAAATAAGAACGCAGTTACGACAGGAGAGTTTGAGGCTCTCCTATTTGATTGTCTGAATGATGAAGAAAAACGTCTTGTTGAAGCCGTACCTGTGGATAAACAGCGCCTCCTGCTTCAGGAGATACAGCTGCTTACTGTTCGGGAGCGACGGATGCTAAAGCGAATAGAAGCCATAAAGGAATCTGTGGAAAGTTTATTTAGCGGAGAAACGATTGAGGGTATGACGCTGGTAGGCCGTAAGTACGGCATGGAAAAGGGTAAAGAAACGGACTTAAAGGAGTACAGGGGGAAGCTTGGGCAGATTCAGGATATTGAAGAAGCCCTGACCCGTGTACAGGCCAGGAAACAAAGGGCGATTGAATCCCTGCACAAGTTTGGATTCGATGATTCTCAGCTGCAGATAGAAAGCAAAAAACTTGAAATAGCCGTCAGGGCAACTGGTATTATAGAGGGAGAAGATTTACCGGATGATGGTTTCCTGGATGCATTAAAGGCAACGGCAAGTGAGGAATGGGAAAACGGTACAGATGAAATAGACGGCGAATATGGAGATGGTGAGGATGAAGAAACAACCAGTATTTAAGTTCAAGCCATTTTCCAAAAAACAGCGCAAGGTAATGAACTGGTGGATGGACAGCAGTCCGGTAAAGGAATGGAACGGCATTATCGCTGATGGAGCCATTCGTTCAGGAAAAACGGTGGCGATGTCCCTGGGTTTTGTTTTTTGGGCTATGAAAACCTATGACGGACAAAATTTTATTATGGCCGGAAAAACCATAGGCTCTTTTAAGCGCAATGTGCTTACAAATTTAAAGCTTATGCTGACCAGCCGGGGTTATCGCTGGAAGCACCACTTGTCAGAAAATATGCTGGAAGTGACCCGAAAAGGACATACGAATTATTTCTATATGTTCGGCGGACGGGATGAATCTTCACAGGATCTGGTACAGGGAATTACAGCAGCCGGGGCATTTTTTGATGAGGCTGCCCTGATGCCGGAATCTTTTGTCAACCAGGCAACCGGGCGCTGTTCGGTAGAAGGGAGTAAGCTGTGGTTTAACTGCAATCCGGCAGGACCTGCACACTGGTTTAAGACTGGATGGATAGACAAATGTAAGGAAAAGGGCTTATTGTATCTTCACTTTACCATGGAAGATAATCTTAGTCTGTCAGAAAAGATTAAAGCCAGATACCGAAGCATGTATGCAGGTGTGTTCTTCCAGCGCTATATTCTGGGGCTGTGGAGGGCTGCAGAGGGCCTGATTTATACTATGTGTACGGGAAGGAATTACTACACAGATGCAGAACGACCCATTGCTTTAAAGTCCATTGCCCAGAAATACATTACGGTTGATTATGGAACAACAAATCCCTGCGTTTTTCTGGAAGTATGGGATGATGGAGAAACCATTTGGATTGACCGGGAATACCGCTGGGACAGTCGGTCAGAAGAGGCCAGACGAAGCGCAAACCCACAGAAGACCGATGCACAGTATGCAGATGATATGGCGGAGTTTATGGGAGCAGAGCCGGAAGACCAGTGCATGATTATTGTTGACCCCTCTGCGGCTTCGTTCATCCTGGAACTCAGGAACCGAGGATTTTATGTGAAGGAGGCGGATAATGAAGTGCTGGATGGAATAAGAAAGGTATCAACATTGCTTGCAATGAAGTGTTTAAAGATAAATCGTAAATGTAAGGGGCTGCGTGCTGAAATGCAGTCCTATGTATGGGATGAGAAGGCAGCGCAGCGCGGGGAGGAAAAGCCAGTGAAGCAATTAGACCACGGAGTCGATGCTTTACGCTATTTTGTCAATACGGTATTGCCGAAATGGAGGACAGGAGCAGCATGAGCAAAAGAAAAACATCCCGCCAAACAAGAGCGGATACAAACCAGCAGAAAGGAAATCCTGCATCCGTGTATACCATGGATGCTTTTTCTAATCCTGCAGCCCGTATTGGCTGGGGGACGATGGATTTATTACAGGCTACAGAATACCCAATAACCCGGATGACGCAGAATTACCAACTTCTCACCAGCCTCTACAGGGATAACTGGATTGTCCAAAACATCATTACTGCGATACCAAATGATATGATTCGGAAATGGTATGAGATTAAGTCCGGTATTGCGCCGGAATATATGAAACAGATGGCAAGCCTGGAACGTCAGACACAGGTAAGAAAGAAGCTTCTTCAGGGGATGTACTGGGGGAGGCTTTACGGGGGTGCTGCCGGGGTAATCCTCATTAAAGGTCAGGACGATTTAAGTCAGCCTCTTGATTTGGATGCGGTTATGCCAGGGAGTTTTTTGGGATTGCAGATTCTGGATCGTTGGAATGGTATTTATCCGGAAGAGATACTTGTTTCTGACCCGGGAGATAAGGATTTTGGTTTGCCCGCCTTTTATACGATTCGGGATGACGAAACTGGCAGGTTGGCTGCAAGAGTTCATCACAGCCGGATAATTCGCTTTGTCGGGAGGGAACTTCCATGGATGGAGCAGGTCGCAGAAACTTACTGGGGAGAGTCAGAAATCGAGGCCATCTACAATGAAATTGTACGCCGGGACAATGTGGCAGGAAATATTGCCGCACTGACCTTCAGGGCCAATATTAACTATCTGGAATCGGATGGGCTGGATCAGCTTCTGGGAACAGCAAACACAGAGATGCAGCGCCGGTTCTGGAACCTGATTGCGGCACAATCCATCATGGAAAGCAATTTCGGAACCCGTGTCATCAACAAGGGAGAGGCTATCCACAATACGCAGTATACGTTTACCGGATTATCCGATGTGTATGACCGAATAATGATGGATGTGGCAGGGGCAGCACGCACTCCGGTAACCAAGCTGTTTGGTCGTTCTCCGGCAGGCTTAAATGCAACAGGTGAAGCCGATATGCAGAACTACTACGATTACATTGACGGCTTGCGGGAAACAGAACTTCGAGGGATAATTGAGCGGCTCCTGCCGGTAATGGCTCTGTCTGCCTGGGGAAGGATTCCGGAGGATATGGATATTGACTTCCCGCCCATGTGGACGCCGGATGCAAAAGAGATTGCTGAAATTGCTGATCATAAGGCCAGTGCTGTTTTAGCGGTTTATCAGAATGACCTGATTGATTCGGCTACGGCCCAGCAGGAACTACAGGCCATGGCAGATGAAACGGGTATGTTCAGCAAAATATCAGATGAGAGCATAAACGCAGGGAAGGGAAAGACGTATACCAGTTCCCGGATGATGGCGGATCCGATGGCCGGTTTGGATTTTTCAGAGGAACCTTCGGAGGAAGCGGATAAGGAGGAACGGATGTGAAGCAGGTGATTTTATGCCGAAGTTAATCCGACCACCCAAGGATGCGGATGTCACGGTTTTTATGCGGATGCTGTTTCTTAGGACAGAGCGGGAGATTATCCGGGAAATTAACCGGAAGCGCAAAGCGGGGCTTGTGGACTATGCAGAGGTAGCTTCACTAGAGAGGGTACAGCGTACCCTGCAAACCATGGTGGATGAATCCTGGAGTTATGTGCCGACGATGATTGAAACGATTTTCTATCATTCAGCGAAGGATGCCGCCGGATATCGCAATGCCAGGGCACTTACCACAGTTCAAACCGCTATAGTGCAGCAGTTAAGCAATAATCTTTTGGGAGAACTTACTGAAGCTTCGGAGGGAGCCTTTAAGAGCGTACAGAAGCTTTATACGATTGCCCGGTTGGAGGCGGATCCGTTTCGTGAGATTGCTTTAAAGCAGGTTTTATCTCAGGAGGCATCCGGCAGTGGATGGATGATAAACAGCGCTAGGATGGCTCAGGAAATGCAGAATAAAGGAATTCCTGCTTTTGTCGATAAGGCAGGAAGGCAGTGGAGTCTGCGGGATTACAGCAACATGGCTGTGCGGACGACGGCAAGGCAGGCAGAGGTAGCGGCTATCCTTTCCGCTGATGATTATGACTTATGGCAGATTGTGAAAATCGGAAGCACCTGCCCGGTGTGCGCACCACTGGAAGGAAGGGTGTACAGTAAGAGTGGGACGAATCCGGATTATCCGCCGCTTACACTGGCTTTCGGGAAGATTGATAAGGCCGGGCCGGATGACTTGACGAATACATACTTAAACATTCATCCGAACTGTTTGCACAGCCTGGTCCGCTATACGACCATTGGGAAAACAGATAAGCAAATCCAGAAGGATAAAGACTTTTCTAATCCGGAGAAGAATCCGTTAAACCGGGACCCGAGGACGAAGAAGCAGATAAAAGCGTATCAGGATAAGGTTAAGGCTCGGCAGAAACTTATACGGGACAGAAAACAGCATAAGGAATATCGGACAGTATTAGGAAATGAAGTCCCGAAAGACTTTGCAAAATTCCAGGAGATGAAGTATAATTATCCTGAGAAGTTTGCCTATGCAAAAGGGCTGAAAAAATATCTGGAACAGTATCCTACGAGTAATAAACGATTCTATGATGCAGGAAATGAACTGAAAAAACTTGGAATTAAAAAAGGGTTACTTATTCCACCAGTACGAAAACAAGCATTTATTCTCCCAGAGGGAAAACATGATCCATATCATATTATGCGTCGAATGATGGAGCGAAATATTACGGATGATGATGTGCGTGGATATATGAAAAATGCTAAAGCAATGTTTGTTCAGTGGGGAGGTCAAAGACAACTTTTTGTTGGTAATCAGGGAATGTGTCTTATCACAAAGCAAGGTGATGAATGGATATATAAAACGGCATGGTCAAAACATGAATTTGACGAAGAATCAGAAAAGATTATGGAGGTGTTGAAAAATGTTGGATTATGAAGCTGACCATTATTGTCCAGCATACAAAAGGGTAATTTGCGCAGATTTATGTTATGATTCTTTGTGCTGTTTGACTGGAATGTTTAAAATTTCATCGACGAAAGAATTAGCTGAAATTAAAGATATTGACGCGGCGAGAAAAATCTGCAAGGCTTGTCCATATAGCGATTTAAGTGGTGGACTGGATGAGTGGGATGGAAATTTAACATAATTAACAGGAAAGGAAGTAAACTATGCTTGCCTATTATGGTTACACGATAAGCCCTAACCAGTTAGAAACTGGCGAGGGCTTTTTAATATGCCGCAATGTTCCTATAGCCCGTACTGGCACGCAGGAATATCTTGGCCGGGAAATAGGGCTTGACGGAGCAGACTCTGAACGGTTAGTCACGGTGTATCGTTCGCCTGAGGAAGTATTTTCTGATGCGGCTCTGGCTTCGTTTGAGGGAAAGCCCGCGACGAATGACCATCCCCCCGATTTAATTGGCCCGGATGATGTGGCTGTCTATGAAAAAGGCCATGCACAGAATATCCGGCGGGGAAGCGGAGAATGGGCAGATTACATTCTAGCGGATCTGCACATTCACGACCGCGAATTAATTGACGCTGTCCAGAACGGAAAGCGGGAAATCTCCTGTGGATATACCTGTGAGTATGTGGAAAATGCCGACGGCACCTACAGCCAGAAAAATATTAGAGGGAATCACATAGCGGTAGTTGACCGGGGAAGAGCCGGGAAACGGGCCGCTATTTTAGATTCAGATACAGTGAGTAAAGAACAGGCCGGGAGGCCGGAAAGGAAAGCAATGAAGAAAAACGGTTTATTTTTTAAACTCTTCGGGCAGGCGGCAAAGGATAAAAGTCCGGAGGAAATCGAACAGCTAGCCATGGATGCGGCGGAAGCTTTCGATGAGGAGGCAAAACCCTCTGCCGGGGAAGCAGTAAAGAAAGAGGAGGCTGCCGATGCAAAAGGCGAACAAAATCCGACCGCAGAGATTAAAGATGATGAAGCTGCTTTAGATAATCTTGTGGAAAAGATTATGGCACGGATGGCGGCAAAGAAGGAGAAAGAGGAGAACAAAGATTCTCTGGATGCTGCTATTGAGCAGTTGAGCGAGGGGAAGAAAGAAACAGAACCAGGTGAAACATCTACGGATGAAGAAGCTTCCCGCGTTGTGCCCGCAGAGGAATCGGATAAGAATTGCGGAATGGATGCTGCACTTGCCCTGGGAATTCTTAAGACCATGCGTCCGGTGGTAGCAGCAATCAAGGATGATGCACAGCGCAAGGCCGTATCAGACGCTCTGCTTGGCTGCGTGGCGGTACAGGATGGGAAAAGCGATATTGCTTCCATCCTTCAGGCCAGCCAGAATAATGCTAAGAAAGCAGCAGGAGATGGATTAAAGAGCATGGATAATGATGCTATTCAGGCGCTCTATGATAGTATGAACCCGCATAAAAGAAAGGAGAACAAGTGATGAAAGGACAGGTTATCGGTAAAAAAATGCCCCATGGATATGCAGGAAGCTACTCCCGTCAGCCGGATATGGTGGTGGATACAGTGTCGCTTGCAGGAGTATCAGAACTTTCTTTCGGGGCACCTGTAGTTATGGGAGCGAACGGAAGTGCACAGGTTTGGGAGGAATCCTCTACGGCTTCTAACTTTTGGGGGATAGCCGTGCGGGAAGTAAAGTCCGCATATGACTACATGAACCAGAATCAAGGCACATATCGTCCGGGAGATGCAGTTCCGGTGATGAAACGCGGATGTGTCAATGTTATCTGTCAGGCAGGGACACCGGCACCGGGCGGCAAGGTTTATGTGCGGATAAAGGCAAATGCGGCAAAACCCAATGCAGTTGTTGGCGGGTTTGAAGCTGCATCGGACGAAGGAAACACTGTGGAATTAACCAATGCGCAGTGGAAAGGCGCAGCAGATGCCAATGGGGTAGCGGAACTGCGTATTCTGACAGTACTTAATGCATAAGGAGGTTTGAAGAGATGGCATTTAAGAATGTAGGAACTTTTGATTTGGGAAAAACAGCCTCACGGTCGGCAGCGCAGGGGGGAAATGCGGCGGTTTTTAACATGGATGCTGCGGGCATTGCTTCCGGAGGTGCTTTTTTAAATTCAGAACTGGAAAAACGGGATATGCTGGTTCGTACTCCGCTTACCAGCTTTACCTATGGTCGTGACCTTCCTATTCGGGTTGGCGGCGGATGGGCAGAATTTATCTCCGCAATGCAGGTAGGCTATGGAATCAGCGGCGGTTCAGGGGATGGCATTGTTCATTCTGGCGGAGCAAATGGTATCCCTATGGTTCAGGCAGACTTTTCTAAGGGAACCTATAAAGCGCATATGATTGCCGCCGGAACTCGTGTGATGTGGATTGATATGCAGCGCGGGAATATGACCGGACGCAACATTGACAGCCTGTTGCGCGAAGGTTTGCGAATGACCTATGATAAACATATGGATGAAAATGCCTATGTGGGATTTTTGCGGTATGGCACAACCGGACTGGTAAATAATCCGGATGTTGTGGTTATGGATGCATCTTCTAATGAGGAAACAACTCCAAAGACAAATTGGAAGAGCAAAACCCCTGATCAGATTCTGGCAGATGTCAATGACGCGATTTTATCAGGCTGGGAGAAGGCAGAGTATGACCTTGATGCCATTCCCAATCATATCATTATGCCTTATGAACAGTACAATTACATTGCCACAAAAAAAGTAACAGACCAGGCAGAAAAGACAATCCTGACCTTCCTGTTGGAAAATAATGTGGCAAAACATAATGGTTCGGATTTATTTATCGGGGCAACCGTCTGGTGCAAGGGGGCGGGAGATGATGGTGTGGATCGCATGGTGGTGTATTGCAATAAAGAAAGATATATTGCCATGGATGAACTTGCACCGCTTACTAGAGCCATGACCAGTCCAAATACCGAAAATTTCTGCTATGATACGGCCTATGCGGGCAATGTTTCCGAGGTCGAGGTTTTCTATGACCAGACACTTACCTATATGGATGGGATTTAAGGAGGGCTTATGTTTATTGTATCGAAAAGAAATTATCAGATAAGGCGGGCAGATGGATCGTCTTTTTTTATTGCAAAAGACTTTATCGGTGATATCCCTGAAGATGTAGCGCAGAGCAATCTGGTGCAGCGTGCTATCCGTGGAGGGAAGATTGCCGTGCCGGAGGGAAAGAAAGACGGGCAGTTAGAGCAGGCCGAGGCCAAAGCAGAAAAAAAGGCAGCAAAAAAAGATATTCGCCCGGATGCTAAAGGAAAGGCAGAGGCAGAAGAAAAGGCAGGAGGCGATCAGGAATGAGGATGCCGGGGGAATTAAGCCCTATGGCCTCGTCTTTCTTGGATGCCAAGGTATCTGCTGCGAATGTAGTGCAGCCGGGAGAGCAGGGAGAATACACGCCGGAGATGTTCTGGCAGGACTTTCCGCAGTTTACGAAAACGATTCCTTCAGAGGATGAGGGAGAAGAAATAAAAGAAAGCCTTGTGCCGGAAACAATGCTGTTACAGTTTATTGGGCAGGCAAATGATAGTGTTCTTCCTTCCCGATGGGGCAGCATGTGGAGATATGCTGCGGGACTTTATGTTGCCCATTTTGCGGCTCTCTATCTTAAATCCTATTCTTCCGGTTCAGACAGTGCAACGCAGGCAGCCAGCGGTGCTGACCAAATCGGTGTGGTCAGGTCGGCTTCCATGGGGGATACCTCAATTAGTTATGATAACAGTGCAATAAATGCAGGGACGCAGAAATGGGGAACCTGGAACGCTACCCAGTATGGGAGTCAGCTAAGCACGATGGCCCGGATGGTTGGAATGGGAGGCATGTATGCGATATGATTTTTGATAATCCGATATTTAAGACCTGGTACACGGATACTGTAGATATTTACCGTGTAGTGCCTGTTAAAAAAGGTAATTTGGATACACAGGAGCGTCAAAAAGTAAATCCTGTTCCTGTGCCCTGTAGAGTCTACAGCCCGGCAAAAAACGGCCCCAGTATGAAAAGCACAGCAGCTAGAACGCAGTCATCGGAGAAGATGGCCTGTGACTTGTCGGTTGATATTCGGGCAGGGGATGAATTGCTGATTGTCCGGGGCGGGAACCTCTGCCAGGCCAACCAGCCGGAGCGGTATTTTGCTGGGCATCCGGTTCCTTATCTTGACCCGGTTGGCGGCGTGCTTACCGGGTTGCAGCATAAGGAAGTAGGACTCTTGGAGGACAATATTATCGGGAGGTGAGTGCATGTCAAGTTTCGGAAGCCAGATGAGAAAACGTTTGAAAGAACTGCACCGGGCCGGGCAGAATGTTCCTAAGATTATGGAAGAAGTGGCAGAGGGAGCAACAATTGAGGCGGTGCGGGTAGCCACAGAAAACACACCGCCAAATGGGGGAGCACCGATTGCGGGAACAAATACCAGGAGCGGTCAGATGGCACAGCAATGGGAAGCAGACAGTGTTACAAATCCTATGGGGGGTGCTTTATCTGGAGGTAAGACATTTATGACTGTTTTAGCCAATTCCATGCAATACGCATCTTATGTAAACGATGGGCACAATGTAACTAAGCACTTCGTCCCCGGCCTGACTATTAACGAAACCTCCGGTCTTATCGAAGAGGACCCTGATAATAAAGGTGGAATCATAGTCGGAACGAAAACAACCTATGTGGAAGGAAAGTATATGACACAGAAAGCCATTGGGAAATATCGCTCCGTTGTCCGAAAAGAACTGGATAAACGGGTACAGGAGGCGTTTCGATGATTTTTGCCTTAGAGAATATACTGAACAGCCTGGCGGCTGTATTAAAGGAAAAATACCCGCAGCATCCCGTATATTTCAGCCCAAACCAGCAGGGAACCGATTTTCCCTGTTTTTTTATTTTCTTTATGCCCTCAACTATCGAAGGCCAGCCAGGCAGACGATTTATACGTGATCTGGGTATTGATATTGTGTTTGTACAGCAGAGGAACATGGTTAATGGTAATGCAGAAGTCCTCGCTATTGCAGAATATCTGGATGAAGTGTTGGAACTGTTTCCGTATTCGGATAAATGGAATGAAGATGGAAGCGGCGAGATAGCAGAAAACAGCAGAGAGAGCAAAGAGGGTGAAGCAGCAGAACCGGATGAAGGTGTCTGGATTCGTACCTTTGAACGGCAGTGGAAGAGCGAGGATGAAGAACTGCATTACCAGTTTCATATCAAACAACGAGTAACTCTTCCAGAAGTTAATGTTCTTATGAAAATGATGGAGGGCAATTTTTATGTCAAAGAAAAATGACGCTACACCATTAGCGCAGAAACAGGAAGTAAAGCCGGAGAAAATGTATCCGACAGATAAACTCCTGATGAGCCGGCAGTTATCCGGCTATCAGCAGGATTTTGCCAGGGCTGTGCTTAAAGAACCGGCTTACACCATAGCCGGAGCAAAAGCGGCACTGGATAAAGCATGGAAAGGAGAGGGATAAGATGGCAGGAGGGACATGGACAAGTCAGAATAAGGTTCTTCCGGGTGTGTATATCAATACAAAATCTCAGGGGAATTTAAGCGTAAGTGTTGGAGAAAAGGGAACGGTAGCCATAGCTGAACCGCTTTCCTGGGGACCGTCCGGGGTTGTGCAGGAAATTCAGCCGGGGGAAGATTTGCAGCCTTATATTGGTTATGATATGACGAATGAAAAAGCACTCTTTCTTCGGGAAATGATGAAGGGGAGCGATGCCACGGATGGGCCGGTTAAGATTCTGCTCTATCGTCCGTCTGGAACTGGTGGAGAAAAAGCCTCAGCTACCATTGGAGGATTGACGGTTACTGCCCGTTATGAAGGTATCCGCGGAAATGACATTACGGTTATTGTGCAGGAAAGCCCGGATGATGAGAATGTGTATGATGTTACTACGGTTGTCGACGGTACGATAGCTGACGAACAGTCGGTTGCAGAAATCAGTGCCCTGGCCTCTAATTTGTGGGTGGAGTTTTCCGGTACAGGAACTTTTGAAGATTCTGCCGGGCAGGTGCTTTCAGGCGGAAAAGATCCAACGGTTGCTCTTGCCGATTATGCTGCGTTTTTAACAATAATTGAGCCTTATTCCTTTGATATTCTGGCCTATGATGGGACAGACCGTGCGGTAATGCAGGCGTTTGCTTCGTTTGTAAAGCGTATCTCTGAACGTGTAGGGCAAAAGTGTCAGGCAGTCATGGCCGATGCTGCCTCCTGCAACAGTGAATGGGTGATTTCGGTAAGTAATGGGGTAAAGCTGGAAGACAAAACAGTGCTGACCCCACAACAGGCCGTTTGGTGGCTGGCCGGAGCAGAGGCTGGTGCCCGGTATAATCAGTCCCTGACCTATGCGCAGTATCCGGGAGCTGCTGAAGCAATGCCTAAAATGACCGATGCCCAGGCAGAGCAGGCAATTAAACGTGGTGAAATTGTTTTTATTGATAATTTCAATACGGTAAAGGTATGCACGGATATCAATACACTTACCTCGTTTTCTCTGGATAAGGGTAAGGAATACTCCAAAAACAGAGTAATGCGTGTACTTAATCAGTATTGCAATGATGCTTATCGTCAACTTAGCCTGCATTATCTCGGAAAAATCAATAACGACGAGAATGGAAGAAATTTAATTAAAGGATGGAATGTCGGTTATTTAAACGAGATGCAGGCCAATGGGGGAATCCGTGATTTCCAGCCGGAAGATGTTACAGTAAATTCCGGAGATGATGTAGATTCCATTGTCCTTAATGTGGCATTGATGCCTGTGGACAGTATAGAAAAAATCTATGCTTCGGTTACGGTATCGATAGGTACAAGAGCAAAATAGGAGGTGAATCATGGCATATTTATTAGCAAATGATGGTGTAAGTGGAAAAGCCGGATCGGCATTTATGGTGAAAAACGGAAGAAATATTGAATTGTTTGGTATTAAAAAGTTTGAATCCAATGCAGAGATTCAGACAGCAGATTTTCCCGTGGTTGGAGCATTGGTAGACCAGACGAAAGTTAAGGGGATTAAGTATTCCGGGACAATGACCCTTTATTATGGTACACCGGAATTTTTAGAAATCTTATCCGAATATAAAAGAAATGGACGGTTCCCGGAAATTAATCTGCAGGTAACAAATGATGATAAAGGTTCCACTGTCGGAAAACAGACGGTAGCAATCTATGGTGTTACCTTATCAAAAATCCCCATTGCAATGTTAGATGATTCCGCGGATTATCTGCAGGAAGAAATTCCGTTTACGTTCACGGATTATGAGCCATTGAGAACATTTAATGCACCGGCACAGTTAGGAGGAAAATAAATGAGTAAATTATCAGCATTTTTAAAACCAACACCAGAAGGAAAGAAGAAGGAAGTTATTCTCGAACGTTTTACGGATGAAAACGGGAAAGTCGTTCCATTCGTGATTAAGAGTATTCGGGCTGCGGATAATGATTCCTTGGTCAGAAAAAATACGGACAGAAAGACAGGAAAGTTTAATTCCACTACATATTCAAATCAACTGATTGTAGCCTGCATGGTTGAACCAGATTTAAGAAGTACAGAAATCTGCGATTATTATGGAACAATAGATCCGAATGATGTTCCCGGATTAATGTTCACCATCGGAGAAAAGCAGATTATCCAGGATGCTATTTTGGAAATTAATGATGTTAATAGTGCACAAGATAGGCTGGATGCCGCAAAAAACTCCTGAAGGAAAGGGACTGGGAAACGGAGGCGGCCTATTTTGCCTTCGTTTCTTTTGGTATCTTTCCAGAAGATTTTTTGAAGCGGACAGAGAATGAGAAGCTGTTAATTTTGGCTATGATTGATCGGGCCTCCAGAGAGAAACCCAGATAGGAGGGTAAGATGGGGCAGATTAGGGAAAATTTAATCTTAACTGATGAATTCAGTGCCTCGTTTGCTCGATTTTTACAGATGGGAGAGCAGGCAGCACGCCGCATGGAGAGATTAGGGCAGTCTAATGAAGAATTTGCCCGTTCAGCAGCGGGCATGTCTTCGGAATTTGCCCGTTCAGCAGCGGGCATGTCCAAAGAAATAGAACATATGCGTAAACTTTTTGAATCTCTGCCAAAAGAAAATCCCTTGGAATGGAAAGCTTTTGATGCTCCGGAGGTCATCAAGAGTGCTGGGATGCAGAGGACTTTTCAGGAAGTATACCGGATAAATGATGCTTTAGAAAAGCTGACTTCTGCGCAATACCAGATCACGCAGCAGGCCAATGAAACCCAAATCCTTTCTCCTGAGGCTTCTTATGATGTTCAGATGGTAGAAAACCGTCTGGCAGCGATGCAGGAGGAGATCCGGCAAATTGAAAGCAATCCACTGAACCTTGGAACAGATGCGGCAAATGGGGCATTGGAGCAGATGCATTTTCGGCTTAGGGAAACTATGGTACTGCAGGAAGAATTAAACCGGGCAATGCAGGGAAGCGATATGGGAGCCATGAATGAAGCTTACCTTCGCCTGTCCCAGAATATTTCCGATACAGAAAGATATCTCAGGGATTCTTTTTCACATATTCCACCGGTAGAAATTCCGGTAATCTGGCAGACAGAAGCTATTCCTATATTTACAAATTCGGGAATTGAACGCTTCCGGCAGGAAATCACGGAGGCAAACTCCATGTTAAACCAGTTAAATGCTGCGCAGAATGCCATTACTACAAGAGCAGCAGACAGCAGGATATTTCCTCCAGGAGCTGTTAATGATTTAAGTGCCATGAGTGGGCGGATTGACGCAATAAGACAGCAAATACAGCGGATGGAGGCTAATCCCCTGGATATGGGAACGGAGGCAGCAAATAACAGGATTGAACAGCTTCGGGAGCGGCTTTCGCAGGCCGTTGCAGAGCAAAATCGATTAACTCAGGCCGTAGAAGATATGGATGTTTCGGCGGCAAATGAAGCCTATCGGCAGCTTCAGCGAATTATCGGAAATACGGAACGGTATATCCGGGATAACCGAACGGAACAACAGGACTTTAACCGTGAGATTTCGCATGGAGCAGAAGGGGCAGATAAGCTGGCCAGGATGATAAAGAATGCTGCAACAGCTTATCTTTCTATCCATACCTTAAAATCCATCATTGGTTTGTCCGATCAGATGGTTTCGACAACGGCAAGGCTGTGTTTGATGCTGACGGAGATGAACGACGAACTGCAGACCACGGAAAGTCTGCAGGAAATGATTTACCGTTCGGCACAGAGGGCAAGAGGGTCTTATCAGGCAACGGCGGATGCGGTGGCAAAGCTTGGCTTAATGGCAGGGAATGCCTTTTCAAACAGTGCAGAAGTTGTTGCCTTTATGGAGCAGATTAACAAACAGTTTCGTATTGCCGGAACAGAAAGCGCCGGTATCCAGGCAGCTATGCTTCAGCTTACACAGGCTATGGCATCAGGTGTTCTTCGGGGAGAAGAGTATAATAGTATTCTCGAACAGGCACCAAATATCATCCAGAATATTGCCAAATACATTGAAGGAAATGAAGAAGTACTAAAGGGTGTCGCGAAAGCGATGAAGATGGGCGTTGATGATTTGGCAGGAAATGTTCAGAAAAATCTGAAGGATATTGCCAGTGAGGGAATCATTTCCGCAGAACTGGTAAAAGCAGCAATGTTTGCCGCCGCAGAGGATACCGACGAGAAGTTTGAAAGTATGCCGGAAACATTTTCAGAGGTTTGGGAAGATTTTCAGAACAGGGCAGTAAGCAGCTTGCAGCCGATTCTGGGGGTGTTCAATGATGTGGCAAACAGTGCAGTGATTGGAGATATCCTGGATGGCACAGCAGAAAGAATGGAAGCGCTGGCAGGAAGTGAAGAACTTCAGGCGTTTATCGACGGATTGATTAACGGTATGGATTTATTTGGGCAGGTTGCCTTTGCGGTGTTTGATTTATTTGCTGCCGCCGCGGGCTTTGCTGCGGATAACTGGTCCGATATTGCACCGATTTTATGGGGAATTGCAGCTGCTGCCGGTGCGGTAGCGATAGCCAAGGGGATAATGGCAGCTGCAGATTGGGCAGCAACAGCGGCGAACGACGCATTAGTCGTTTCTTTGTTATCCAATCCATTAACCTGGATTGCGGTAGGGGTAGCGCTTATTGTTACCTGGATTTATCGCTGGATTCAGTCCGTAGGGGGGATTACCGTTGCCTGGCTGATGGCTAAAAATGCAGTATTGACGGTTTGGGATGAACTGCAGATTGGCGTGATGACAGGGGTATTTGCTGTGCAGAACTGGATGGATTCCATGCATTTGAAAACTGCCACGGTTGGAGTAAATATTGCTAATGCTATTGGTGATATGAAGGTTAAGGTGCTTACACATATTGAAAGTATGGTTAATGGTGCGATTGGTCTGCTGAATTCTTTTATTGAGATGTTAAATAAAATCCCAGGGGTGGCAATCAGTGCGATTGATAAAGTAACCTTTTCGGCATCGGCAGCCGCCAGCAATGAAGCCGCCAAGAGCGCCAGAGAAAGTGAACTGTCTGCTCTTTCTGCGGCAAATGCAGAGAATGAGCAGGCAAGAAGGCAGCATTTGGATACTATGCGCAGAACTGCTGACCGGGATCGGATGGAACGCCTGGCCGGGATTGCTACGGCGAAGGCCGGGGCAGACAGTGCCGGAGAAAACGCTTCAGGAGGAAGTTCTTCGGAATTTAGTGACCTGATGCGCGGTGCAGGCATGCCTTCTTTAGGCGGAAAAACAGCAGATATCGGAAAAGTAGGAAGCGTAGGAAATGTTAAAAATATAGAAGGAGAAATCAGTTTATCGGATGAAGATGCAAAGCTTTACCGTGATTTGGCTGAACGGCGTTACATGAACCAGATTGAATTAAAAACCCTTGCTCCGGTGATTACCGTGAATCTTCCTGCAGGAAGTGCCGGAAATATGAATCCGGAGGATGTGGCAAATGTTCTGAAAAAGATGTTGATTGAACAGATGGGAGCACACACAGCGATTTCCCATGGATAAGGAGAACGAATGGCACGATTAAGGAATAAATGTTCGATTTTTTTCAGGCTTCAGGCGCAAAAGGTAAAGATTCCGGTAAATCCACAGGCAATAGAAATCCAGTATCCGACAGATCATAAAACCTATGATGTTCTGGGAATGGGTGAGATTGTTGTTCCCAGGAAACCTTCTTTAAAAATGGTGTCCTGGGAAAGCTTTTTCCCCACGGATCGGAATAAATCTTATGTGAACAGTGGAGCCAAAAACCCTGCTTTTTATGTGCGGTGTTTTGAACGTGCATTGCGGGAAAAACAGATTTTGCGTCTGATTATTTCCCGGTCTGGAAGTTTTGATACCAATATGCGCTGTATTGTTTCTGATTTTAAGATAAAGGATAAAGGCGGGGAGCCGGGGGATATTTATTATTCTCTGAAATTACAGGAGTACAAGTCCTATTCACCATCTACGCTTACGATAATTACCCCGCCGGTACAGCCCGAGCAGAACTGGGGAAGTGGAGTAGTTGTTCCGTCTGCAGAGGTGACGGATGTCGTTGCAGAAACACAACGGCCTGTGGAAACGCCGGTGTTAAGAGTTGGAGCCGGTGTTATTGTTCATGGTGTTTACTGTAATGACAGTTACGGAAGCAAACCCCATGGCATGGCGAATAATATAAGCACAGAGATAAAACGGATTGTGACCGGAAATCCGTATCCTGTTTTGGTGGGCAATTATGGATGGGTGCAGGAAAGCCAGCTGCAGCTTGCACAGTCTGCACCGGATTTTCGGCCATATTAGATTGTGAGGTAAGGCTATGGAAATGAAATTGACCGTACAAACAATCAGTGAAGGGCTGGGCGGGGCATCGGTTATACAGATAACAGATTATGCGCATATAACTCAAAAAGTAGAGATTATGACACAGCGTCTGGACAGCCCGGGGAAAATGACCTTTGTCTGTCTGGAAGAGGGAAAGATTGCCATTCCGGAAGGAAGTGCAGTAGAATGCAGCGTAGATGGCATAAAGATGTTTAAGGGATTTGTTATGGCCATTGAAAGAACAAAGGATGGAGAAACTACTTATACTGCTTATGATCAGCTTCGCTACTTAAAAGCCAATGCCAGCTATGCATTTAAGGACATGTCCCTTTCACAGATTATTCAGCAGATAGCATTGGACTTTGGCCTGGTGACAGGAAAACTTGCAGATACAGGTTATGTTTTTCCGTGCCTGATTAAAGGAAATGAGGGATGTCTGGATATCATTTTTGATGCCCTTACACAGACAATTATCCAAACAGGTAAAATTTTTCTGTTTTATGATGATGCAGGAACCCTGACACTGGCTGAGGCCAAGGAGTTGTTTCATTACACGGTTCTGGGCGATAACAGCCTGGCAACAAATTATACTTATAACCGAAATATAGATGCAGATACCTATAACCGGATAAAATTGGTAAAAAAGAATGAAGAAACCGGAAGGACCGATACCTATACGCATGAGGACACGGACAATATAAAGAAGTGGGGGCTTTTGCAGTATTATGATGAGGTTGATAAAAACCTCAATGATGCCCAGGTAGATGAAATGTGTTCACTTTATCTGAAATATTATAACCGTGTCCTTCAAATCTTGACGATTGAAGCTGTGGGAGTGCCTTCCATTAGGGCCGGTTCCATTGTTCCTATACAGATTGCGGGAATTGATGGACTGGTTTCTTCGCGTTTGCTTTTGGCTGAGAAGGTGACACATCATTTTGATGGAGATAATCACACAATGAGCATAGAAGTTAAATCCTTTGATCATCTGGGAGGTGAAATGATTGTCTGAACTCATTGGTGTTATTCAGCAGATTGTGCAGAATGTGATTCAGGCCATGAATCTAACGGATAAGGCTACAGGTACAGTTTTATCCATAGATCCGCTGTCTGTTCAGGTAGATATGAATATGCCCCCTCTGCCGGATGCCGCTATTTTGCTTACGGATGCAGTAAAAGAAAGGGTTGCACCGGTGCAAGGAGGCGAGGGAGGGACGGTTATGGTGTCTGAAGGTTTAAAACCTGGTGACAAGGTGCTAATGCTTCGGGTACAGCGCGGACAGCAGTATATTATTTTATCCCGGATAAGCGAAAAAACAGGGCTATGAAGTGAGAGGGGGCAGTTGTGTGGCAACATTACCAGAAGGTGCAGGTTTAAATCCATCCCTGAAGTACGTAGATAAACCTACAAATACCTTTATTATTGACTGGCAGACGAAGCAAATAAAAGGAATGGATGATGGTCTGTCTGCAATGCGCCAGGCTGCGGAAATCATTATGCAGAATGAACGATTTGCATGGCAGATTTATTCCTCCAATTTTGGGTGTGAATTAAAGGAATTAGTGGGTGAAGAATATGACTATGTGATCAGCGAATTGCCAAGACGAATGGAAGAGGCTTTTTTGGTCGATAAGAGGTTTTTATCTGTAGAAAATTTTGTTTTTTCTGAACCCCATAGAGATTCCATTATCTGTAGTTTTGATATTTTGACCGTGTTTGGAAGGTTTCGTCAGGAGGTGGTTGTTTGATTGATTTTGGACAATATACGGCAAAAGCGATTGAAAAGGAGATGCTCAAGCAGGTTCCTTCAGATATTGATACTCGTGAGGGCAGCATGATACAGACGGCAGTAGGGCCGGCAGCCTGGTATTTGGAAGGTTTGTATCTGCTTTTGGCACAGATGCAAAATAATGCATCTGCCGATAAGGCCGTAGGAGAATATCTCGATCGGAAAGCTGCTGAACGAGGACTTACCCGAAACCCGGCAGGAGCAGCAGTCCGCAAAGGAACTTTTAATGTTATGGTGCCTGCGGGTGCCCGGTTTAAAACCATTAATGGCTCAGATTCTGTAATTTTTAGCACAGGAGAATTACTTTCGCAGACAGAAGATGGTTATAGCTATAAGATGCTTTGCAGTACACCTGGAATAATCGGAAATCACTATGTTGGGAACTTACTTCCGATTACCGCTGTATCCGGATTAAATTCGGCTGTACTTGGTGAATTGATTATTGCAGGTGTGGAAGAAGAAAGTGATGATTCTCTGAGGGCGCGGTTTTATGATACATTTAATAAAGCAGCTTTTGGAGGAAATATCCAGTCTTACCGCAAAGCAATTTTAGAGATTACCGGAGTTGGAGCTGTTCAGGTTTATCCGGTTTGGCAGGGGGGAGGTACGGTTTTGTGCAGTATCCTGGATGATGCATTTAAACCTGCTTTGCCTGCGCTGGTGGAACAGGTACAAAGAGCAGTGTGCCCTCCGGAAGAAGGAGAAGCAGAACCTTCTGCTTATGGGTATGGGTTGGCACCCATAGGGGCTAAAGTAACCATAACAACAGCAACTCCTCTGCAGCTTGATATTCGCTGTTCCATTGAGTTTGCATCCGGAACACAAGATGAAATTTCATTGTATCAGTCAGCAATTGAAGAAAAGATTGAAGAATACTTAAAAACAGTAAGTAAATCCTGGGGTGCACCGGTTAAGGGATATAAAGTTGATTATTCGATTACGGTGTATGTTTCCAGGATTATTTTTGCTATTCTATCCATAGAACAGATTGTGAATGTGACGGATGTATTGATTAATGGTTTGGGAGAAGATTTACACTTAATTGAAACCGCCAACCTGCAGCAGATCCCAGTACTTGGAACGGTGGTGATTCATAATGGATAAAAATGAACATGTGGTGGAAATTCTGACAAACCAACTGCCAACTTATTTTCGTCCGATTATTGAATTTCAGGAGATAATGAAAGCCCATGGATGTGCTTTGGAGGAATTAAAAAAAGCTGTGGCGCACATGATTAATAATTTTTATATCATCTCCTGTGATGGTCAGACACTTTCTGGGTATGAAGCTTTACTTGGAATAACAAAAACAAATGGATTATCCATAGAAGAACGACGTGCAGTTGTTCTGGCACAATATAGTATGCGGTTTTTATATACACTTCCTGCGTTAAAAGAAATGCTGTCTTTAGCAGTTGGTGCTAAACATTATTCGGTAACATGTTTATATGGTAAATATCAGCTAATCGTGAAGATAATGGAGCAAGAATTATCGTTGGTGAAAGAAACGTATAACATGGTTTCACTGATAAAACCGGCACATATTGAATTGGTGCTTTTTGCAGAGTATCAGGGAGCTGCGAAAGTAAAAGTAAGACCAGAAGCAGCAATAACCTTTACTATGGCTTTCTATCCTCAATTTAACCGACCTGAATTGTTTTTAGACAATACATGGAACCTAAATGGGGACATGGAATTAAGCGGTTATCATATGGATGGGCGTGTTGAACTTTATCCGGTAGGAATTAAACTACTGGCCGCGGCCAGGGCGGCACCGAAGGAGGAAACAGGCATTGTATTTTTATCCGGTGCAGAAGGAGCGGTAAGCAGCAGCCAGCAAACCGGGATGTGTGTTCCTGCAATGTGTCGGGAAGCTGCTAAGGAAAGCATTGTCGTGCAGGCAGAAGCGGAAGTGGATGC
>VSOC01000054.1:2852-23234 GCA_009774615.1 Lachnospiraceae bacterium | reverse complement strand
AGTCGCTATAAAGTTCGTTGGTAGCTACGCCTATGTGGACTTTCACCACAGAACACGGGCATGCCCGTCATACAATAGAAAAGTGCGCAAACCCTGATGTTTACGCACTTTTTTGCCTTTTAAATCCCTTTATTATAAAAGCTCCCGGCCGGACTTGAACCGGCGACCCACGCATTACGAATGCGTTGCGCTACCGACTGCGCTACGGAAGCTTTTTGGTAAAAACAAGGCTGCTCTTCGCAGCCAGTGACCAATCCGGGAATCGAACCCGGGATTACGCCGTGAGAGGGCGTCGTCTTAACCTCTTGACCAATTGGCCAGGTATAATCGAGGCGACGTGATTCGAACACGCGGCCTCTGCGTCCCGAACGCAGCGCTCTACCAAACTGAGCCACGCCTCGATACCTATGGTAGTATAATACATATTCTTCAAAATGTCAACAAAAATTTTCAAAAAGAAGAAAAAAATTTCAAAAACAAGAAAATTTCTTAAAATTCTTCCAAGACGCTCTAAAAAGCATAACCTGCCTCCTGCGCCGCCTCCAGTACAAATTTAGCGGTTTCCCGACTGCCGAAATCATAGAAATTCTGCAGAAATCCCAGAACCTGCGCCGGGGATGCCGCCTCCTTTCTGCGTGCCTCATCTGCCTTAAATGCCTTTAACATGGTCGTTAAGGTTTCCTTTCGCCAAGGATCGGCCTTTAACAGCGTTACTGCACTGCTTACGCAGGCTTCCAGATCTCCGTTTTCATAATGACACAGCACAAGAAGATCCCAGGCTTCCAGCAGACTGCGGGCCAAAAGCACAGAAATTCCGTCGCTTCCATAGCGCTCTAACTGCCCAAGCGCCTTTTGAAGATAGCCGGCAGCTTCACGGTAGCGGCAGCACCCGGCACAGTACCTTCCCATTAAAAAATCAAAATCCGCTTCTTTTGGGAAACGCCGAATGGCTTCCTTATAGGTTTTTACCAAATCCTTCTCTTTAAATTTTCCGAAGCTTCCTTCATCCGCCTGCGTCTTCCCCGAATCGTCTGCCTGTGCCTTCCCCGAAAAATCCGTATAGATCACCAGAAGGTGCTTAAAAATCAGCGCCCCCATCAGTTCATCCTTCTTTTCATTTTCCGGCAGACGGCGTGCCGCCTTCTGATACCAGACAGCCGCTTCTTTATATTTTTTCTGCTGAAAATAAGAATCCCCCAGATAAGTCATCAGCTTATAGTCCTCCGGGTGATCCTCCAGTTCCTTTTTTACCAGCAGAATATTCCTCTCTGCCTTATTCTTTTCTTCCAGTTCCTCGGGTGTGTAGCCGGTGTGGAGGATGGACAGTTCCCGGCTCTTATCTGCGCCGATAAGTCTTTCTTCGCTCAGATACAGCTTTTCATGAACCCTGCCCCGATAGCGCAGCCCGGGCATATTGCGAAACAGGCGGATCTGTGTCCCTGCCAGAGAAATTCCCCGGCTTCCGTCCGCTTTCACCGTAAACTGCCAGTTCAGCCCTGCTCCGGTCGTTTCCGACAGTTCCTCCTCGCTGCCGTCCACCTGAACCCATCTGGACGATGCCGCATAAAAGCCTTCCCGATCCAGTTCTTCAAGTATGGGAAGAAGCTTTTTCACATCTTCCGGGGAAAAATATTCATCGGCATCCAAAAAAGCAATCCAGTCCCCCGAAGCCTGATCAATGGCAAAGTTTTTTGCCGCCGCAAAATCATCGATCCAGGAAAAATAAAAAACCTTCGCTCCCATCTCCTTTGCCAGAGCAGCCGTCCTGTCCGTGCTTCCCGTATCCACGACAATCTGCTCCCACAGAATATCTTTTCCCCAGGATAAGGCCCGACGGATATTTTTCTCTTCATTTTTTACAATCATACACTGCGAAAGCCTGATTTTTCTTTCCATCCCTGCTCCTCTACTGTCACTGCTCACATGCACTCACCCTAACCGGCGATAACCCGTAAAAACGTTACTGTTCACACATTCACAGAAACGGGCAAAAATTCATGAAAATCGCCTATAAAATCTCCCGAAGCCGCCCGGATGCCGGCTCATAGCCCTGGTCTGCAGCCATACGGTAGTATCTTACCGCCTGATCCTTCTGCCCCGATACCTCGTACCAGGCCCCCAGATTGTAAGCCGCCTTAAACGAACCGGTTCCCACAACCCCGCCAAGTTCCGGGTGCTCTCCTAAAGAAAGGCATTTTAAATAAGACGCTTCAATCTTAGGAAGCAGAGAAAGATAGCGCCCTACGTCCGACAAAACCCGTTTCATATAAAATAGCCCGCAGACAAAACAAAAGTCGGACCAGCGTCCCAGAACCTTCTCTTCCTTCTCGACAATCCTTCCAGCCTCGTCAAGATGCGCCATCTCCCCTAAATCCAGCAGGGTATACAGATAAAGGACGACGCCTCCCGCCCGGAAAGCATCTTTTTTCCCGGAAATACGGTAAAACCTTCGGAAATACGGCAGGCTCTCTTCCAGACGTTTTAAGTTCCTTAAGGTCTGCGCCATCTGATACTGATAGTAGGCATCCCCGGGATAGTCCTTTACCGCCTGTTCAAGATAAGTTAAATTTCGTTCTCCCTTATCCCCCACAAGGTAGCCGTCATGATCCACTTCCATCGAAAGCGCATAGCAGGGATAGTTTCCTTTGGGCTGTTCATGAATTACCCCTTCATAGACAACACCCCGGGGCAGAATCCTGGGAAGAACCGAGGTTCCTGTGCTTACGCCTTCCCCGTCAGGATAATCGTCATAGCGGATAATCCCGCCAAGCCAGATCCCGCTTCGGCTTCCCAGTTCCTTTTCCAGTTTTTTCCTGCCGTAATCCCGGACATACTCGTCGGCATCCAGTACCAGGTTCCAGTCGGCGTCCGACTGCTTTAAGGCAAAATTACGGGCAGCGCTGAAATCATTGATCCAGGAAAAGGAAAAGACCTTCGCCCCCATCTCCCGGGCAATCCCTGCGGTATTATCCGAAGAGCCGGTATCTGCCACGATTATCTCATCCACCAGCGGTTTTGCCGCTGCCAGGCACCGCCGCAGACAGCGCTCTTCATTTTTAACAATCATAACCAGATTTATCTTCACTATGCCCTCTTCCCCAGCCGGTTCTGGCGTTCCTTCTGCTTCATATAGACAAACTTGCGCACACTGGCCTCAGAATCCAACGATATCCCCACAAACTGGCAGCCGTAGCTGTATTCCCCTTTAACCAGGGCACCGATCCGGACAACTTTAGCCTCTAAAGAAACCATTCCTTCGCCCAGACGGGGATGGAAGGAAAACAGTTCATTCTTTTTCAGCGCATGGGAGGTCAGGAGAAAGATTCCGCCTGCGCTGATATTTTGAATCGTTCCGGAAAAGTAGCCGGTTGTCAGCGAATTAAACTCGGCTTTCATCGCGACTTCCACCCGCAGATCTTTCTGCCTTTGAAAGGTGTCCTGCACCTTGATTATCGTGCACTTGGCCATCCACGGTTCCGTCAGACGATTTGCCTGGGTATTATTCTGAATAATTAAATCACAGTAACAGCGGACAACACCCAGTGTACGATCATAAAAATCCACAAACGCCCGTACACGTATACTGCGCAGTTTCGTATATTTAAAATACAGCAGAACTCTGTCGTCGTCCATCACCTCTGCCCTGGCCTTCGCCAAAGGCCGGTTATCGGTTCCATAGACAAGGCATTGTTCGCAATCCTTTAATACCATGTTTTCTTTCCCCCTTAAATACTAATGCTTCCAACCTCTCTGCTGGCATTCATCATCATCTGAAGCTGCAGCATCTGAATCAGGCTGACGTAGCTTTCTTTGCTCAGGGTAATGGTTTCCCCGTCCTCACTCATGGAAGCCGAACCTAAAAGCATACCCATGGTATTCATACTGCTTCCAATGCCGTAGGCATTTGCCAAATCCCCGTAAGATGTGCCGTATATACCGGCCAGCTTGCTGCTTGCAGAAGTTTGGGAATCGCCGTTTAACAGACTTACATAGGCACTGGAACTTCCGCCCAGAAGCCGGGAATAAATACTTGCTGAGCCGTTATTCGAGGCAGTCACCGTCTTTCCTGTGGAGATCGGCGTGCCCATGTATGAATTAACCACCCGAACATAATTCTGCGTTTCTTCATAGGGCGGGATGCCGCCATAACGATTCACTGCGTCCGGGCCTGCATTATAGGCAGCTAAAGCAAGGGACACATTCCCGTTAAAGCGATCCAGGTTCTGCTTGATGTACTTGGCACCGCCCATAATATTCTGCCTTGCATCATAAGGATCAGCTACCCCCAGCGACCGCGCTGTCGCCGGCATAAGCTGCATAACACCGATGGCGCCCGCCTTGGAAACGGCATTCGGATTAAAGCCGGACTCTGCCTTGGCGACTGCCTTAAGTAAATTGACAGGGACATCGAACCTTGCCGATGCTTCCTCAAAAATTGCATCCATACTCTCTGAACCGCTTTGGATTTTATTCGTATAGATGGACTGGAAGGAAGGGGTGGAACTGCTGCTTCCTGTCCGGGAAGTGGTGTTCGGCTTCTGGATATTTATACCTTCCAAGCCGGCTAACGAAGTAACTAATGCCATGGTTTTCATCCTCATTTCTTTCCTGAATTTATCGCTGCCATTCTGTATTCACTGTAACTTCACCGCAGCTATATATCTTCTTATTTTATTTTTATCCTTCTTTATGTCAGTTCAGCGCTTTCCCGTCTGCTCCAAGGGTGTGGCCGTCCATCACGACATTGGCGGCCATCGCGCCGTTGCTGTAGAGATAGTACAGATTTCCGCCTTCTAACAGCCATCCGGTCTGCATCTGCCCGCTGGCATTCATATAGTACCATACATTATTCACCAGCGTCCATCCCCTCTGCATCCGTCCGGAAATATCCATATAGTACCATATCCCCGGCTGCGGCTGAATCCAGCCCACGGCCATACCGCCGTTCTCATACAGATAGTACCAGGAATCCCCTTCGGTGTTCACCCAGCCGGTCATCATCTTTCCGCTGGCATCCATAAAATACCAGAAACCGTTAATCACCTGCCAGCCTTTAACCATATTTCCGTCCGCACCGAAATAGTACCAGTCGCCGGAAATCTTCTTCCAGGTATTCGTCTGCTTTGTCCCGTCGGGAAGAATGTACTGATTTCCCCGCACTGCACCACCGTCATCCGTCCGCCGGGCTTCCTCTTCCTCCCAGTCAAGTTCCTGGGACGTGGAGGGAACAAAATTTCCTTCCTTCAGATATTTCTTTTCCTCTGAAGTAACCGGAATAGCCTTTACCTCGTAATAATAAGTAATCTCATCATCGGTCATATCCTTGGATAGATCCACGGAATTGGTGTTCACCGTCATCCGTCGGATAACTTTATCCCCGCCGTATAAAACCAGAGAATAACCCGGCGCATACTCAACCGACTTCCAGACGGCCTGATGCTTATTCTTACTGTTCCATCCGGCAGTTTCCGCATCGCCTAAAACCGTCACCGGCACATAATCCACCCGCACCTGGAGCGTGGAATTATCCAGAGCCTTTGCCGAAACATACTCCGCACCGCTCACCTTGCACTGGGTCCGGGTCAGGGAAGCCGGAAATACCTTCCCCTCCTCTGCATTTACATTAATCTCTAAGCGGACTTTTTTTCCGGGTTTCCACTTTTCATAAGCCGTCCGGTACTGGACATCGCCCAGAACACATCCGTTCCCGCTCACCGTAATCTCCGGGTCGGGAATCTCTCCCTGCTCTCCAAAATCCGTTTTAATATTTACCGTTACACTCTCAATAACACTGGACTCCGCACCGTAACCCTTCCGGCTCCCCGCGGCCAGAAAAACCACCGCGGCCAATGCCAGAGAAAAACTTTTCACGGCGCAAAATCCCCATTTCTTCCATGCTTTCCTGTTCATCTTACTGCAATACCTCACTTTCCAAAAGTTCTCTTACAACTTTTTAATGATGATTGCTTTCGTATTCCTCTCACCTTTATACTCTGTTCTCTGCCCAGGCTTACACAGCCTTTCTAGCGCCAGACGCCGTCCTCTCCAATCGGCAGGCCGTCGATAAACGTACTCCTTGCCATCTCTCCGGTTTCCGGATAAAAATAGTACCACAGGCCGTCAATCTTATACCAGCCCTCCGCAATTTCCCCGTTCGCGTCCGCAAAATATGTTTTTCCGTCACGGATAATCCATCCGGTAAACATCGCCCCCTGCAGCCCGTTGTCCAGGGTATTCAGATAATATTTCTTATTGTTTAAGGTAAGCCAGCCCGTATACAGGCTTCCGTCCGCATTAAAATAATAGTAATAAGGGCCAATCACCCGCCAGCCTCCCGATACCATGGAACCTGCCGGGGCGGGATATTCTGTTTCGGGCCGGAAATAGTACCAGGTTTCCCCCAGCCTAAACCAGCCAACCACCATCGCTCCGTCGGTATGTAATAAATACGTATAGCCGTCCTTCTGCTGCCAGCCGTTTAACATCCTTCCCTGTTCGTCAAAAAGATACCACTGGCCATTAAGCATAGCCCAGCCGTTCTGCGCCAGACCTCCGTTCGGATAGCGGTACTTCCAGACATCATCTTCCTGAAACCACCCAATCTTATCTTCCGTCCCCTTTACCGTCGAAGGATTCTGGGACTGCTGTCCCTTTCCGTCGGAAACATAGCGGTCGGTAATCTGCAGTTCACCCGAGTCCAGCCAGTCGCTGTTTTTCCCGTACTTTTTCTGTTCGGAAGTCCCCGCTACGGTGCGCACCTTAAACATGTAGTCGCCGGGTTCAGTCATATAGGGGTAAAAATTATAATTTCTTGAACTTACAGCCGTCAGCCGGTGGACGTTCTTCCCGTCCCGTAAAAGCTGCACGTCGTAGTAACCGGAATCATTCTCCGGCTGTTCCCACCGGGCCTCGCCCAGATTCTTCTCGTTCCAGAACGCATCCTTGGGCGAGTCATAGCTTCCCTTCACCGGACTGATGCGAAGTGTTACCTCCAGTGCATCCCCGTTCCTTCTTGCCGATACAAACTCCCCGCCGTTTACCCGGATATTCGTCCGCTTGTAGCTTGCCAGAAAATAGTGCTCGCTCACATCCGTCGGCTCTAAAACGACCTTCATCGTCGGTGCGTCGGCAGTCATCACCTTTGCGGAACTCTTATCCGTCCACTCCGCACTGCTCAGAGAGTACTGGGAACCGCTCGTGCTTACCGCCACCCCGCCCTCGGAAGCCTTATCGCTTCCCACATCAATATTGGGAAGGCGGTTTCCCGCTTCCAGTTCCGAGGAAACTTTAATACTTACATTATTGATCGGCTTCGTTGCGGCCATTACCTCCAGGCAAGTCCCTGTCAGCAAAAGAAACGCCAGCCAAAATGCCGCCAATCGCTTTATTCCTGTCATGAAAACCTCTACCTTTCTATTAAACGATTACCTTTCTATAATGATTACCTTTCTATACGATTAACTTTCTATATGGTAACCTTTCTATACGGTAACCTTTCTTTCTGTCATCCATTCTGCATCATCGGTTCAGGTGCCGATCTGTTCTTATTCACCTGTTCGCTGTAAGCGTCCAAAATCCCGTCACCGCATCTGTCTGAGGCTGACCTGACCTTCGCCTGCCGGAGCTTTTGGGGCTTCCTGTGCCATCTCCTGATAAGTTTCCGGTGCACTGCCCTCTTCGCCTTCCTGAACAGCCTCCTGTCCGGCTTCCTGCTCTTTCTGCTCTTTTTCGGCAGGAATATAGCCCAGGAAATAAATATAAATTTCCACAATCGCCTGATACAGTTCCCTGGGAATCTCTGCCCCAAGCTTTAACTGGGTAAGAAGCGTAGCCAGAGAATCATCCTCGTACACCGGAACCCCGGCCTCCAAAGCCGTTTCGGTAATCCTCTCCGCCATGTATCCCATCCCGGAAGCGACAATCACCGGCGCACCGTTCTTTTCCGGGTTATATTTTAAGGCAACCGCCTTCTGCTGCATAAGTTCATCATATTCGGACATTAATCGTTCTCTCCTTCTCCCTGATTTCGGGAAAAACTTCATCGACTCTTCGATCCCGGACACGTTCCCGAACCAAAAGCTGGCTGAACCGGAAACCGTTCCGCTTTAAGATATCGGCAACCTCCGTATGGATCTTTTTTTCATCCTTTGCCAGCTGCGGCGGAACCAAAAGCTGAAGCCGTGTTTCCCGATCCTGCATAATCATCAGCAGTTCAAACTTTCCCAGGCTCTGGATATCAAATTTCAGGAAAAGCTTAATCTTCCTCCCGCCGTCCTCGTTATCCCGCTTGGCATCCGGATCGACCCACATCTCCGACATCACATTATTTTCCTCATATTGAAAAGGAATAACAAAATGCAGAAGGGGTAAATATACACTTTCATTTAACAGCATTCCGTTAATCATCGCATAAAACTGCTGCACGTTCTCCAGACCGGCCTGCCCGTTCGCACCCTTTAACATCAGATTCGCCATGCCGTCGGCAAAGTCACTGATGGCACTCTTATTTTCTGCCTGGGGGAAATCTTCCTTATTTGCAATCAGCCAGGTGGAAATCCCCTCGGTAGGGCGCTGTACCTGGCGGGAAGCCATGTGGAGCAATTCCTTTAAGCTTTCATCCACATCCCCTTTAAACAGGCGGGCAAAGCCCTTATTCGAGGTCATCTCCTCAAAAAGCTTGTGCAGGGATTCCTCCGAACCGTTCTGATAGCGGACGGCATGGAAGATTAAAAGCATCGTCGCTTCCCTTATCGGTCCGTAATCATGCGTGGCAGAAATATAGGAAGCAAGGAAGGGAATAAGACGGCCGTTAAGCACCGCCGCATTCTGCTGGGTGTCCCCGTTCTCCGCCGCCCAGTTCATCCCCTGTGTGATTTCCTGAAATTCCTCGCGGTAGGCCCGGTAAAGGAGCTGCCCGATATCGCTGGTCAGGGAACGCATCTGCTGTAAAAGATGCGCCCCGGACGAAAAGTTATTATACCCCTTTAAAAACCGCATCGCCAATTCCTGAAGACGGTTCGACGAATTCTGCGAAAGAATAGAGCGAAGCTGATTAAAAAACTGCCCGGTAAACTTTGCCTGAATCTCCTGCTGGTTCTCGAAAAAATCCACAATCTCCTCCGGAGAATCCATCTTCATGGACAGGAGAAGCTTTTCCACCAGGCTCCCCACTTCATTCTGCTTGATATCCTTAGTCTTTGTGACATCGGAAAACAGAATATTTTCCAGAATTGCCGCAAGCTGTCCGCTCTCTCCCAGGCCCTTGATAAATGCACCGTAATTGCTCTCATAATTAATCGGACTGAATAGGGCATCCTGCGTATTGCTCCCTGTATGACCTTCCTGCTGACCGTCTGCCCGGACAACCCGGGTGGGATCGGTGGGATTATGCACGGCCTGATTCGCTGCATTCCCCCGGGGGTCCTGAGGATTTAAGATATTTCGGTTATCTGTATTCAAATTTGGTGTCGTTACCTGTAAAATATTTGCCATATGCCCCTCCAGCTTATTTTCATACTTTGTATCTGTAATATATCGGCAAATGTTAATCAAATATTAACTTTTCATATCTTTCGTGTGTTACTGTCCGCATACGTTCACTGCAGCATTCAATTTTTATCTTTATTCATTATATTATTTTTTTTCCTTTTAGACAAGACAAAAAATTTAATTGTAAGTATTATTTAAGCCAAATGTCAGCGAATGGCAATCCTATTAAGGAAATCTTTACCGTTCCCCGGCAGTAATTCCGGGCAAAAAGGACAAAAAATCGCTTAATTTAGCACAGATTTACCAAAAACAGCGGTTAAAATTTCTTGTTAAATTGGCAGGATACATCTTAACATAAAGAAAAAATTGCCGATAAACAATTATATAGTTATACATTCTAAATTAAGCAATGGATTGACAAAGCGTAGAGAACACAGATAGACCTTTTCTAGTTAAGATTAACATGAAGCTGATTTATCTGTCTGGAAAGGAGGTCGCTATATGAATGTAACATTTCAGACACTGAACACGGCATACCGTCCGACAGTCCCTGTAAAGACCAAGCAGGTACCTCGAACGGAAAAGATAAAAGGGGATTATGACACCGTAAATATCCGCCGTTCCCAGGCTGCCCCGGAGGATGATGAAACTTTCGCCAGGATGCTTGCCCGCAAGGCTGCCGCCCAGTTAGGCGACGGAGCCAGCCAGGAAAAGATGCAGGAAGTGAGCCGCAGGGTTTCTGACGGTTCCTACAAACCGGATGCCCAGAGAATTGCCGGAAGGCTTTTGGGTCTGGGCTGATATAGAAAGGAGTTTAACTGCGGTTCATGGACCAGACAACACAGACAACACTCGATGAATTTATCGCCGTAGTCCAGGACACGGCCGAACTGGCTGTTTCGATTGCCAAAATAGAAACATCAAAAGCAGAAGCAGCCTCCGAAAAAAAACACCATTACCTGGACAGCTACATCCAGACCGAACAGGCCATGCTTTTAAAGCTTAGGGGTCTGGAACAAAAACGGACACACCTGGCGGAAGCACTTGGCTGGAAAGGGCTTACCTTCCGCCAGATTCTTGCGAACGCTTCTCCTGAAGACCGTGAAAAGCTTTTGCCTTCCTTTAATCAGTTGGAAGAATCGCTTAAGGGACTGGAAACCTCTCGAAAAGCTTCCGAACAGATTCTAAATGTACGGCTCCACGAGCTGCAGGTAGCCATTGCCCGCAGAGAGGGCGGTTCCTACGACGATGCAGGAAACGTCAATTTAAACAGCCCCTATCGTTCTAAGATGAAGGATCGGTATGTTTAATGCGATTTAATGATTTATAAAAATAGAAAATCGTTATCTTAATTATTCAATATTGATCATTTACTATTGACCAATATACACAAAACAAAACCATTGGAGGATTAAACTTATGGTAAGAGCAACATTCGCCGGCTATACCACCGCACTTTCCGCTTTACAGGCTAATCAGAAGCGGCTGGATATCTCCGGACAGAACCTTTCAAATATGAACACTCCGGGCTACACCAGACAGCAGCTTAAGGTGTCAAGCATAAATTACACCAACCCGATTTCCCATTACCTGAACGATACCCAGGCTGTCGTAGGCTACGGTGTAAGCATGGACGCCGTAACGCAGATCCGCGATCCTTACCTGGATGCACAATATCGGAATCAGATTCAGAAGTCGGGCTATAATGACTCCATCAATACGGCTCTGGACAGGCTGGCAGGCATCTTTGATGAAAGTGATATTACTGGTATCCGCAAAGCATTTGATAATGTATTATCTACCCTGACCAATATGCAGGACCCGGCAAAAGTAACCGATCAAATTTACGATTCTGAGCTCCGCAACCGTATACAGGCGCTGACGAATGCACTGAATAATGCTTCTAGGGATCTGACCAAAGCACAGCAGGACGAACTTCAGAAACTGGACGGAACCGGTGTGAATGAAATGGGTGACGTTCAGAACATCAATGATATATTACAGCAGGTCGGCAAATTAAACCGCGAAATCAAAAACGGACAGATCGCCGGAATGGACTGCCTGGAACTGATGGATGAGCGGAATCTTCTGTTAGACGAACTGGCAAGTTATATTCCTATTGAGGTTACGTATTATAAAGATGCTGCGCATGATGGGATTGGTGATGATGGTAATGGTAATACTGTTGCCCGTCCAAATGAAGAATATTACCTCGACGGCCATGGAAATATTGTAGGCCGCCGGGACTGGCCGGATGATCTGCGGGTAGAGATGGTTTACAAAGATAAAGATGGCAATACCCAAAAACTCACTTTAGTTGAAGGCACCATAGGAGAAGATGATGATAACTATGGGCAGCTTCAGATGCAGGTACAGTACAAGGATAAAGATGGTAAGGATGTTACATGGACCAGTGACAGTAAAACAGCTATAAATATTTTGGATTCTAATGGATCACCCAATGTTTCTTTAAACTTTACAGGTCTTAAGCCATATAATCCTTTAAAACCAGGGGCACAGTTGGATCCAACTACAGGATCTGAGTCAGTATCCTTTTCCCGGGATACTACTCAAAATCCAGCCGAGCTCTCAGGTTATTTTTCTGGCGGTTCCGTGCAGGCAAAACTGGATATGCTGTGGAAAGACGGAACGACAGAAGGGATTGCTGATGTAAGAGGTTACGAATTCTACCATAATCAGTTGAATAATCTTGCCAAAGCTTTTGCCGCTGTAATGAATCATCTGAATATTGAAGGAACAAATGCTAATCCAAATAAAGATGAATCGCAATATCTGCTGGCAAGTAAAGACGATGATAGTTCAAATATAAAGGATATTACTGCAGCAAATATCGGTGTCAGTCAGGGCTGGATTAATGGCAGTGTTCATGTATCCACTACAGATTTAAATGAAGACGGAAATAATAATGACACAATACTGAAAATGATAGAAGCGATGGGTGCTGCCTATACAAAAAACGGATATACAGGTGAATATTTTACAATTACTGCCGACATTCTTGGCGCTGATGCTACTGGTCTTGGTGGAGTTGATTTAAAAAATAATTCTTTCACCGATTACATTAATTATACATCAACAATCCTGGCTAATGACACATATACGAATGCTCTGGACTTAAAAACCAATGTAACCGTATTAAATGGAATTCAAAATTCCCGTGATGAAGTTTCCGGTGTCAGCCTGGACGAAGAAGCATCCAATATGATGATGTATATTTCCGCTTATAATGCAGCCTCACGTCTTATGACTACATTAGATGAGGCATTGAATACTTTAATTAATAACACTGGTTTGGTTGGCCGTTAATTTTTAAAAACCTGTCATGATAAATAAAAAATTATACAACGGAATCAAATCTATAAGAAAAAAATCAGCAAAACAGACTTAACAAACCGTGGAGGTAAAGCAGTATGCGTGTTACTAATGGAGCAACCTATAGAAATTTTACCACTGGCGCAAACAGTGTTCATGCCCAGCTGATAAAAAGTTATAATAAAGTTTCCAGTGGGGAAGCCTACGAAAAAGCGTCAGACAGCCCTCTTAACTATTACAACAGCCAGAAAATTGACAGCCGTTATCAGGATGTTATCGGCAAGCAGGCATTAATCAAAGATGTACAAAACCGTATCTATCAGCAGGAATTAGGTGCAAGAGATGTGCAGAGTATCTTATCCAAGGCAAAAGACCAGATCATCTATGCAAATACGGATACCACAAATGATACTCCTCTGTTAAGCCTTCGTGATGACCTTCTGCAGAAAGAGCATGAAATTGTCAATGCCTTAAATATGCAGTATCAGAACTTTTATGTATTTGGCGGAAACGATATCTCTACTCCCCCATTTGCATTGAGCGGTGATGGAACTACTATTACTTATACTCATACTTTCCCTGGTGCTAGTAAGCCAACTACTTTTGAAATGAAATTAGAAGAAACAAAACCTTATCCTGATGCTGATCCCACGGAGTATGGGTTTTCACTGAAAGTTACAACTCCTGATAATACAACTTTTGAATATGATCCCAAAAACCCTCCTGCTGATCCAACTGATCCTAACGATCAAGGAAATCAGGCTCAGGCACTATTATTAAAAGCCATGAAAGAACAAGGACGTATGGACGTTGGCTATGGTTCTATCCGTGACCATGATACACTTATTGATACGTACACAGGTGGTGTAAATCTATTAACCGGACTTACTTCGGATGCTGTTAAAGGTGGCGCTGGAAACTTATGCTCAAAGGATGCTGCTGGCAATCCATTGGCAACTGATTCCAGTGGCAAAAGTATCATGGATTATTTAAACGAAAGTCCCCTCGCCCTGATCAGCCGCTCTGTACAGGCAATTGATAAATATGTCGGCGATGCGGATAATCCCGATCGTGACCGTACAGAACTCAACCATCTTCTCTCCCAAACCATCACCGATATGGTTACTACGGAGCACAGGGTAAGTGCAGTTTACTCGGATTTAGGAAATAAATACCGCCTCTTAGAAGACACCACGGATAAACTGTCCTTAGAAAAGAATAATTTGACGGAACAGTACACCGACGTATGGGGCGCTGATCCCTATGAAGCTATCGTTGAGATGTACAACAGCCAGCAGGCTTATAATGCTGCTCTTAAAGTAGGTACAAATTTAATGTCCTCTTCGCTGTTTGATTTTATGCGATAAATACACATCATCTTTGCTGTCTGTCTTCATCGGCGGATGGCAAAGATGGTGCCGAATTAAAGTTTTTATTCTGTAATAAAAGGAGGTTTTTATGCAACCGTTGATTAAAATCACGACCGAACCGATTCAAATTACTCGGTTCACACAGAATGCCCGGCTGGTCAGCCCGAATTCTGTTGATATTGAGCGGAGGAAAGCCATAGCCCGCCATCGGATGATGCATAAAACAGGCTTACAGGGTTCTGCCTCCATTGAAAATTTAAGCCGGATTAACCGTACATTTTCTCAGCACATGAATAATGTCACGCCGCAGCCGCAGGGCGGGCAGAGCCAGTCTTTTGAGCAGCTTGCCTCACAGCAGAGCCGTGCGGCTTCGATGATGAAAGCCGCACCGAAGGTACAGGTTCCGCAGAATATTCCTGCGCCGACGGCTAATCTTTCTGCTACGGACAGTACGGCTGCTGCCACTGCTGCAAATTCCGTTGCTTCTGCAGTAACGTCTTCTCAGGTAAGCCAGAGCCAGGCCGTACAGGATGTCCCTGTACAGGCGGGTTTATCCTACACAACGCAGCGCGGCGCTTTTGAAATGCGGGTCGCTAAAGGTGAACTTACCTATCTCCCGCCGCTGACCATGACCATCGTCACCCAGCGTCCTTCCGTTCATGTGGAATACCTGGGCGGCTATAATTATGTTCCACGCCAGACCGATGCCAGCACAAACATTAATCTATTCACATAGGAGTGATTGCTTCATATGACAATACAAACTGATTATGGTATGGTAGAATATCAAGAAGAGGATTTACTGATTTTCCGTGACGGACTTTTTGGCTTTCCCCAATTAACCCGTTACCTTCTGCTTCGGATGAACGACGAGGATGATTCCATCCTGCTTATGTTATCCGTAGAAGAAAGCAAAGTTGTTTTCGTTTTAATTAATCCGTTTTTCCTCACTCCGGATTATTCTCCCGTCCTTGCTCCTGAAGAACTCGCCTGTCTGGAATCTGAGGACAGCGGGGAACTTTCCTATTATGCTATTTGTGTCGTACAAAATGATTACCTTGAAAACACGGTAAATCTGAAATGTCCTCTGGTCATTAATCCAAAGACTCGTCATGGAATCCAGGTTATCTTAAAAGATTCCGCTTACGGCTACCGCCACAAGTTAGGTTCTTTTGCATCCATTACGAATCCACCAGATGACCAAGACGGGGAGTGACCACTATGCTGATACTTCGACGTAAAAAAAATGAAAGCCTTTTAATTGGAGAAAATATCCGTATAACGATAATTGACTGCGCCTCCGACGGAGTACGCCTTGCCATTGATGCGCCAAAACAGATTTCCATTCTTCGTGAAGAGCTTTCCGAGGCAGAACAGACGAATAAAACTGCTCTCTCTCCTGATTTGCATTCTGTTTTAAAACTTCAATCGTTTTTCCATCATCCTCCAAAAGATGAAAACGAACAGAAAGAATAAAAAAGAGGCTGCGGGTCTTGATGATCTTGCAGCATCTTTTTGTAAAATTATTTCAAAGAAATTTGCCACTCTTCTACAGTAATACATAAAATATCCTTACACTGTCTAAGTTGCTTATCGTTCGTCAAAAATAAATCACATTCCTGAATACATGCCGTTGCCAGTTGAAGTGAATCCATAGCTTTAAAATCTTTATAATAGGCTCTAATTTGAGCAGCCTTCTGTGCAATTTCTATATCAATAGGGCATATCGGAATATTACAGTCATTGATAAATTCCATAAATGCATTTATTTTTTCATAATTTTGTGTGCGATATGGATAGACCAAATACTCTTCACAAGTTACAGCAGAAGTAATAATCTTTCTTTTAGACAATAATATTTCTTCAAAAATATTTTTTACCTTTTCTCCAAATTTTATATCTGCGTCAAGAAAATAAATCAATGGTGCAGTATCAAGAAATACCTTTTTAAATTCTGTCATTACTTCTTAATTCCTCCACATATTCTTGAGCATCTACAGAAAACATTTTTTCTCCTCTCCCCATATATTTACCGAGTTCTAATTTAGGGGACAAGTTTCTCTTCCCATCAAGTATTGTAATCATAACTTCTTGTCCAACAGACATATTTATATTTTCATCAACAATAATCCGATCCCCATCATAGTATCCTTTTACTGCAACAAACATAAACTTCCCCTTTTCTCTCTTATAAAATGCCGCAGAACTTAAACAATCTGCGGCATCTTTGATTATAATTTCAAATTTAACATTTCAACAATAAAAATAATTTTCTCTTCTAATTCCTCATAAAACAACGGCAGATAACGCAGGCTGTAATTAATATTATCCATTTATCTTTCCTCTCAATCTGGAAAAAACTTCATCATGAGAATAACGCCTTGTTTCATTTTCTGCCACAAAATCAGCTTCATCTAATTTTGCTTCAATACCATCTGTTAATTTAGAATAAGATTCAAGGCTTAATTCAAGCATATCATAAACTCATTTCTTTGACAAGTAAAATTTCAATTCGTTCCGCTTACTACAGACTTCTGCCGACACATTTCTACTTCGTAAACACCCTCAGCATCAACCTCACGCCCCGGACAACCCAGAACACAGGTAAAAGTGCAGGGGTTTTTTCCAGACTTGGGTAGATGGACGACATATAGTGGTAGTCCGGGAAGGCCCAGCGCACCTTTTTCATCGCCTGTTCCTTCTTTTTTTCCCACTTTTCCCGCCGAAGTTCCCGGTTTTCCTGCTTTCTTTCTTTTTCAATATCCCGTTCAATAATGCTCTGCAGGCGCAGTGCCTGTTCGTCGGATTCATGGTTGATAATCCCCTTGGTCAGAAGACGGTCTTCCAGTACGTCGTACACGGACATATCATCTAACTGATTCTGGAAATAATTATCCTTTTTATCCCCGAACCACATATAGGAAATCCGAAGAATCTTCCCCGCCAGATCTTCAATCTGAAAATCCGCCAGATTTTTTTTCACCGCCTCATGGTGCAGTTCATCCCGCCAGATAATATGAAAATGCAGCAAATCCAGTACTTCCCGCAGGGTCAGTTCATCCATAACATAGCGGTAGGCAGCCCCGGCCATGCGGTAGATAAACTCGCTTTCCGGGGGCAGCATCCGAATATAGTGATAAGGCTCCTTGTTTATTGCTGTTTCCAGGAGCCTTGTCATATTCTTTATATACTTTGCAGTCCTAAAGGGAAGCTGTGTATACAGCATAACGGAAATGCCGGATACCTTGTTCATCCGCTCTCCCATCCCCTTATAGTTCTGGTCAATCTCATAACCTAAATCAATCAAATAACCTTTGGCATAAAAATAATTTTCTTCATCCAGCAAAATCTGAAGAGCGTTGTTATATGCCATCTCCGGAATCTTATAAAAATCCCGGATATATTCATAAGTGAGGACAGTGCAGGAAATCTCCCGCATATCCAGCCAGGTCAATATCTCCTTAACCTGCTCCTTACAGTTTTCCCCAAAAAGCAAAGCTTCCTGGTAACGCTCAAAAAAACGATCCCGCCACTTATCCGGCAGGGAATCTCCCTTGCCTAGAATTCCCAGATAAACAATATTTGATACTTTATGAAAATCTGCCAGACGAAACATTCTTTCCCAGTCAAGACGGCTGTAGGCCACCCGCAGATCATCCTGACGAATAACTGAGGACACAATTCCCACCAGGGAACGTCCTTCAAACAATAATTGATTCATCGCACTCTCTTTACACTGTTCCTATGATTTTGTCTGTTTTCTATTTTCTGTTACTTTACAGCCTGCTGATAAGACTTTTTCCCATGCATCCTGCGGTTTAATTCCTGATCTTTCTTCTTTAACTTCTCCAGCAAATCCTGGGTTTTCCTGCGGATTTCATAGATTTTCTTCTCCTCGGGGGTCTTCCCCACAGCCTTTTCCAAATCCGCCGCAATTAATTCCCGCAGTTTCGCACTTGCCGTGGGGCTTACCTCCCCCAGCTGCCAGATATCTTCCATACAGCGCTCGATTTTAAGCATCTCATCCTGCCGAAGCTGAAGAAGCATAGCAGCAGATATGCCGTCATTCCGTTCAAAAGTTTCCTCCATCTCGCCGGTCAGCCGATCCAGTTCACGGATGGAATTCCATTTCCGCTGAAGAAGAATCATTACCTCTCTCAAATCCAGTTCCATCTGCGCCAGTCCTTTCTTCCGGTTATCCCTGCAAAACAAACCCTTCGCAAAAGCCTGTACTCACCGTTATCCCCGGATTTCCTTTCCCCGAACCACATGGGTATCGCTTACTTTCCTGCTGGCACCGTCAAAACCTTCTCTTAACTCGGAAAGAATATGACGGATACGCCCGATTTCACTCTCCTGACGCTCTCTTCCTGCCCTTACCCGGCTGAGATCAAACACCAGATAATCATAAATCCGCTTTAAATCCCAGGCAATCGGCTGGCTCATATCCAGAATATCCGTCAGATACCGGACAATCTTCGTCACCCGCGTCACACAATCATCAAAGTCTTTATAATTTTTATCCTGCAGTGCATGTTCAGCCCTGGTCAGGCGCCGAATAGCCTCATCAAACAAAAGAAGTAAAAGCTCTGGACCAGACATGGAATAAATACTTTTCTCTTTATATTGACTATATCCGTTCATCAAATCCCTTTCCTTCATACCGCTGCCGCCGGGCAGGACAGGTGCCGGAAAAATGCTGTCCCGCACAGTCCGCCGCCCAAACCGCAGCACATCCTTATTTTATGGTTGTTCCCTCCAGTATCTTTTATGAACCAAGCTGAGAAAGATAACTGGACTGTGTGTTCATCTGATTTAACAGAGTTTCCATCGTCGTAAACTGAGAAATATAGCGATCCTGTTCCGACTTTAACTGCGACTGAAGCCGTTCAATCAGATCCTGAATATCCTCAATATCCCGATAAAGCTGATTGTTCAACAGGGTGGTTGGCTTCTTCTCCGAACCGGCAATCTCAATCAGCCGTCCGTAAGAACCCTTTCCTGTTCCGCCGCCGTTCTTCGATGAATAGCGGGTAGCATAAGGGGTAAAGGTTTCATCCATAATATCCACAAGACCCTTGGAAACCTCTCCGCCGCCGGTAAATACATTTCCTACGGCCTCAGAATCTTTCTCAACGGCTGCACGGAACTTGCTCTCATCAAACGAAATCGTACCGCCATCGCCGTAATCATCCGAATAAGTGATACCCATTGCCTTCAGTTCCTCAAAGCCGACATTATTCATCAGCTTCAGGAAAATACCCTGTACATCCGTACTTAAATCACGCATCGCAGAATCGCCGTAAAGCATACCCTGCTTCGCCCTGTTCTCCCAGTTTTCAATGGAAGTTTCATCCATCTCCTTCTTCTGCTCATCCGTCAGCGGGCCGTAAGAGCTGTCGGGACGGGTAGTGATTTCTTTATTAACATCACCGGCAAGCTTATTAAAGTCCTCAAAGAATCCCTTAACACGCTCAACGATGCCGTCTACATCTGCTTTTGCTGTGAAGGTTACGCCGCCTGCAGAGTCAGCTTTCCATACTTCCTTACCTGTTGTTGCATCTTTTTCAAACTTACCGCCAAATGCACCGGATACCGTAACACTTAAACCTTCCAGGTCAAATGTATTCGAGGCACGCTCCATCTTTACATCTACACCGTTGCCGTAGCTTACGCAGATGATGGCATTTTTGCCTTCGTCTACTCCGGCGTCTTTGTTATATTTTACATTTCCGTCTGTATCTGTTTGTATCTTACCATTTGAATCACGCTCCACACCCTGACCAAAAAGCACCTTGGATAAATTAGAATCCAGGGAAATCTCCCGTCCTGCACCTGTTTCTGAAGAAACCAACATAAACTGACCTGTGGCATCAACATAGGTTGCTTTTACCCCTGCATTCGTAGTAGAATTAATCTTTGACAAAATATCATTAATGCTGCTGTCTTTGGTCAGTCCTTCAATGGCTACTCCGTTAATTTTCAAATCCAATGCATTGCCATCAGTAGTAAAATCTTCAACATTTGCTGCATCCCCAAGAATACCCGCCTGATCTAATTTTCCGCTAAGGTTAACCTTGTTGGATTCACCATAGCTGACACCTAAGTTATTCAGCAAACCATAATCATTAGAAACAATGGAAAGGCTGGATGTTTCATTGGTTGTGTCAAAGCTTAAATTGCCGTCAGC
>VSOC01000054.1:0-2752 GCA_009774615.1 Lachnospiraceae bacterium | reverse complement strand
AGTAAGCTTGATTACCTGAGCTTTATTATTACCCTCCCCCGGCTTTTCAAAAATCAACTGGCTCCCTTTTAACTTGGAATCTCTCCAGACAGCATTCAAATCATTCAGATTCGTTTCAATACCATTCGCACTCTTATGTGTATCCGACTGGCGAACGGTAGATGTAGCAAGCTGCTCCACCCCTTTAAGAGAAACATTGTTCAAAAGGTTGGAAGTTCCCGTTGCCGTAACAAACCTTGTCGCTTCATCTCTTCCATGTACGGAAATAATATTCTTTGCAAAGAAATTCGGATCTTTTAAGCTGTTCGTGGAAGAAAAGCTGGTATACTTATCGCCGAAATCCAGAATCTGGTCGCTGATATTGCGGTAAGCTTCCTGCTTCCACTGGATCTGGGTAATCTTATTCTTCTGGTTATTAATCTTGGTTGTCGTCCCCAGGGTCATCTTCTCGATAATGGAATCACGGTCAATGCCGGATGCCATACCGCCGTAACCTCTCAGGGATGTATTGCCTATACTGTTTGTACTTGATATACTTGCCATGATCTAAAACTCCTTTCATTTCAAAATGGATATTGTCTTTTCCGTGCAGATCCAGTTCTGCCATTCTCTGCCGCCCCCGGACATCCTTTTCTCAGGGCGCAGATTTTTTCTGGCGGCGGTTTTCATCTAAACATCTTCACTGATTCATTACCGCCGTCATTTCCACGCAATACCCGGAAAAAATTCATTTTTCATCTATACTTATTTATCGACATGTTATATAATAAAATTAATATGGAGAAAATCATTTTTACAATTTTATTTTTTGGAGGTACTGTTTTGTCTATCATTATTACAGTTTCAAATCAAAAGGGCGGCGTGGGCAAAACCACTACATCCGCAGCTATAGCTTCCGGGCTTTCGCTTGCAGGAAAGAAGGTTCTTGGTATTGACCTCGATCCGCAGGGAAACCTTGGATTCTGTCTTGGGGCAAATATGGATAACCAATATACGGTTCTGGATGTGCTTAACGGTGATGTTTCCATCGAAGATGCCATGTTTGCGAGTGAATACGGCGATATCCTGCTCTCGGATATCACGCTGAGCAGCAACGGGCTGGAAAAATTCACCTCAAACCGGGAAACGATTCTGCGAAATGCATTGTGGCCGGTCATTAATAAATATGATTATATCGTGATTGACACGCCGCCGGCATTAAACCTGCTGACCGTGAACGCCTATGCTGTTTCGGATCATCTGATCATTCCCATGGCTTCGGATATTTTAAGTCTGGTAGGACTTGCACAGTTAAAGGAAACCATTGAATCCGTGCGTGATACCTTTAACCCCCGTTTAAATGTACTGGGCATCCTTCTGACCCGCTTTAATGCGCGAACCCTGCTTTCCCGGGACGTGCTGGAGATGGCCGAGCAGCTTGCCAATCAGATTAACACCAAAGTATTTACGGCAAAGATCCGCTCCGGTGTAGCGATTGCCGAAGCCCCGGCGCACGGCGAGAGCATCTTTTCCTATAATCCGCATTCGGGCGCAGTTGCAGATTACCAGGCATTTCTTGAAGAGATAGCCCCGGCTATCCATCTGGATCTGCCGAAAAAGGCCGATGAAGCTTCAGCGACTTAATGACGGTTTAATGTCTATTTTTCATGGAAATAAATCAGTAATTCCTTCCTGTGCACCCAGACACCTGAAGGAATAAAGGAGGAACTATAAATGGCTACAAAAAAAACAAACAAAACTTCTCATGTCATGAATCTTCTAACAAACGGAACCCCTGCGGAAAACGGTGATCCGGCAGAAACTTCTGCAAATGCGGCTTCTTCGGATTCCGCTGCCGGCAGTCAGGAGAAAAAAGGCGATGTATCATCCCAAACAGCAAGCCCGAAAAAAGTAACCGTAGTGGACGAAGCCAGTCAGAATGACCGCCTTTCCCAGGAGATCTTTAATAAATTATCCGAGGAACTGGAAGAAGAAACAAAGGCAGAACCGGAAGCAGTTTCCGAACCGGCTCCTGCACCGGAACCAACACCCGCACCGGCTCCTGTTCCCGAACCTGCACCGGAATCTGCACCTGTTCCTGAGCCTGCACCGGAATCTGCACCTGTTCCTGAACCCGCTCCGACTCCTGCACCCGATCCTGTTCCGGAACCGACACCTGAACCCGATCCGGCACCGGAACCTGTTCCCGCACCGGCTCCAACTCCGGCTCCCGAACCAACTCCGGCACCTGCTCCAACTCCGGAACCAACACCAGAACCAGCTCCGAAGAAGGAAGAACCGGTACAGATGTCAGGAAAGACGGCTCATCATGCCTTCCTTTCCAAGGGGAACGAAAGCCTGATTAGCGGTGAGTTCCGCTTTATCAATGTTATGGAACATCTCATGCTCCGCCAGGATATCAGCAGCTGTATGGACCAGTACAATGTATGCAAATGCCCGCGCTGCATGGCTGACGTGTGCGCCCTGGCACTTACGGGTCTGCCGCCCAAATACGTAGTTACCAGCAAGGATTCTCTTTCCCCGTTAATCAGCTACTATGAAAACAGGAATAAAATTACCATCCTGACGGCACTGATTAAGGCATGCAACAAAGTTCGTGAAAATCCTCATCATCAAAGACCATAAATATTCCTGTTTATACAGGACTCGCGGATAAACCATACATGATAAAAATAAAACCGGCCGGAAAGAATGAACTAACGAATTCTTTACCGGCCTTTACTCTTTGGTCTGGAGGGTTAGCCCCTCCGAA
>VSOC01000053.1 GCA_009774615.1 Lachnospiraceae bacterium | reverse complement strand
GCATCCACTTCCGCTTCTGCCTGCACGACAATGCTTTCCTTAGCAGCTTCCCGACACATTGCAGGAACACACATCCCAGTTTGCTGGCTGCTGCTTACCGATCCTTCTGCACCGGATAAAAATACAATGCCTGTTTCCTCCTTCGGTGCCGCCCTGGCCGTAGCCAGCAGTTTAATTTCCACCGGATAAAGATCAACACGCCCATCCATACAATAACCACTTAATTCCATGGCCCCATTCAGGTTCCATGTATTGTCTAAAAATAATTCAGGTCGGTTAAATTGAGGATAAAAGCTCATCTGTAAACAAATTGTAGCATTCTCACAAAGAATCGGAACACCAAAATAATAGCCAATAACTATAGCTGCAAAATGCGCACTTAATTTTTTATAGCTTTTTATTTTCTTCACAATATCCCGTATATCAATCTCAGCATCCTGATCTTCCATATGCAGTTTAATTCTAAATGTTCCCGGTTTTCCGCCAAATTGAAACCATTCCTCTAATTCGCCTTTTCCAAAAAGAACAGATATCAATTCTTCTACGGCAGATACCGTCCCGCCCTTGGAATACCAGGCCAAAGAGTTTCGGACAATTTCTCTTTTTATATCCAGCTCTAAAGATTCATCGTAATACTGACTTTGCAGTTCAAGTGCCAGCAAATCAATAAACTGTCCTGGAAGAACATCAATGGCTCCATATAATATGGATAGCTGAACATACTGCAAAAACTTTTCCATTCCAAGCTTAAACGCATAACTAATTGCCTGGACATCTGCATTTTCTTTTATGTACGGCGGTAGTAGAGAAACCAATTCAGCCTCCCGTAATTTAATCATCCTCCAATCCTCCGTAAATAATTGCGCTTTCCGTTAAATGAACTACCGAACCTTCCGGAATCACAGTAAATACCGGTTCTTCCACTTCCACTCGTTTCGCCCCGGCTGTTACAATCTGCCGAACCAATTCACTCGGATTAAGATCCCGCCCCATCTTTGTTCTCTGCCACAGTTTATAATTTTCTATTGATTTTTCTACTTCCTGCTGAATAATATTCGCTCTGTTTTTATCACTTGCATTAATAAAATATTTGATTTTAATTGCATAATCCACTAATTCCGGTGCCTGAACCTCTACTCTGTCTGTAACCGGCCGAATTGACGGCGATGAAAGATATTCCTGAAGAGCATCTATGGACTCTTCCCCCGGTACATTCCCGCCCTCCAAAAGATAGCGTACTAATACACTACATGGTTCAGGGCTTGTTATTTTTACATCTGTTATTGCCGGATTGAACTGCTTCACAAAATATTCATATGCATCATTCGTTCCTGCTGAAGAGTATGCTGCCGGAGCGGTGTAAATCCGTTCTCTCAATGCTTCATCACTTTCTACATCTGCTCCATTCTCTGGTATAGTAATATTCTCTGCAGAATCAATAAAAGGTACTGGATCGACAATAATTTTAATATCCCCCATACCATACAAATTCCCCTCTTTTCCTGCCAGCAAGCAGGTCGAACCTATATCAATATACATTTCCCCTGCCTGGATTTCTGCATATTTATCTGTTGCAAAATATACTCCGTTTCCCGATGTTATCCGTGTTCCTTTAGGAATACCTGTTACTACATTCCTTCTTTCCTTTAAATAAAAGCGAATAGTTACCGTAGCATTTTCGGCAGGTTTTCGATAAATATGTTTTAAGGCTCCTAAATTTTCCAGGAAATCTCCATAACTATATTTCAACAAGCCCATTTTCCCAGCATTATCAGCAAACATATACCCATGGAAAATAAAATAGGCACCTGTTTGTAATATAATTCTTCTATCATCTGCAGCTGCCAGCTGAATATCCTCGCCAGTTATTTCTTTCCTTTTTTCATAAAACCATGCCAACATATCCGCTTCTAATTTTTCCATTGTATAATTTTCAATAAAACTAATGTCTGGATAATCTTGAATCACTTTCAAACTATTCATACTCATTAAATTTATCACCCTTTTCTATATGGATATTGATTAAGACTTCGCCATCCTCCTGATAAGAAAAAGTAACTTCTTTTACGGATACTCTTGGTTCATATCTTTCAAGTTTTTCCACAATATCTGTTGCAATATCATTTTCCATATCAGGTGGAATCTTGGACAAAACGTTCCATTTTAGTCCCATACCACGTGATAAGGGTATACTTCCTTCTGGAATATTTAAAATGTTTTCCAGACATTTGCTAATATTTTTTATTTTTATATTATCTGATGATAACAATTTAAACTCCATTACATTTACCTTCTCATCGATATTCCTTCATGGTTACATCTATTTTCATAGATAAAACTTCTCCTCCTTTCAGTACTATATCATACGCACTGCTTAATCCCGTAAGCATTGCCTGGCTACAAATATTTCTCCCGCCAATTACTAATGGTGCAATCCACCCAAGGCGGCTATATAATGTTTCCTCTACCATTTTAGGTCGTACACCCAAAAGAGCATTTAATTCCATAGTAAATGTAATTTCCTGCAGATTAGGCCCCATATATTCTATTTTAGGATATTGGAAAATTAATACATGTTCTACAGTTCTTACTGTCTGTTTTCTTTTCATATTGTTAAAAGTAAGAACATTTCTGCTGCTGGTCTGAAACTTAACAAAAGTCCCCCAATTTCCAATTATCGCCAAAGAATCACCGCCTGTTCACTACATCAATAATTTGACTTAAAGATACCATTCCTGATTTATCTTTAAAAACAAGACTTCCATTCTGTACACAAATTTCCACACCGGATGCACTTCCATCATAAATCCCCATAACAATTCCCGCTTCTGTTCCATTAGAAAGATGCAGCACAAGTACCACATCATCTTTTTTTAACTTCTGTGTTATCCCAAACGGAGAAAAAACCGGTAAAAACGATGTAACTTGATGACATCTATCTGGATAATAAATTGCTGCCATTCCCGTGCTTTCATCATATTTACTAACAAAACCAATACGAATATTTGACATATCATCACCAATCTTTCTATAAGCGGTTAAAAATACGATATGCTGACACTTTCATAGAACTTCCACCGCTCCCTGATACCGTATGTGTTACCCGCTCGACAAAGTATTTACCATCGCAAAGGCCCATCCCATAGACTTCAATGTTACTGGTTGCGACCACATTGGGATTAGTCAAAGCCGTAAATGACAGCGTAATTGCTTTTTCATTTTCCGCATTTACCTTAGCTTTTGCAATCCTTAATGCCTCTGCTTCATCATCTGCTTTTTCATTGATATGTAAAAGCCTTGGCCCTTGCCCTACGGTAATATCAATTACTGGCCGGTGTTGTCCTTTTTTTCTTTTTTCAGGCTTCGGCCCCATATAGGAAATCGTTGCTCCGGTATATGTTCCATTTAGTGTACAATTCCAATCCCAGTTTTCAAAATCCGTTTCCGTAAAACGTGCCACAGCATCCCAGGCTTCATAAACTGCTTTATCAAAGATAACCAGAGCCTTTTTATAAATTTTTAAAAACATCCCCTGCTTACTGCAAAGTTCTGAAAGAAATGTACTGTCCGGCTGCATACTTTGTTCTACAGTTTCTATTACAGGTTCTTCCCCCCAGTAAAACAAATCGCTCATTCCGTACTTTTCCATTTTTTCCTGTGCAATTTGCTTTAGCGTGATTTGCTCCCATGTTTTTGAAATCGGATCTCCCTGAAAAGATTCTGCAGCAGGAACAGAAACTCCACGAACGATGCACTGTCTTGGTGTGGCAGAAAAAGTAACATCGTCTATCGTAAAATTTCCACAATGATACTTTTGCAATTCCCCCGGCTTAGTCCAGTGATGAAACCAAATCGTTACATCTAAATCACTCCCTAAATCAATACTGTACTGATAGCGCAGCCAATCCGCATCCCTGCGCTCAAAGGTTAAAATAATCTCATCCGAAGTCCCGGAAGAATTATCCGTATAGCTTAGGCTTTTTAAACGATTTGCCATTCCTGTATTCTGGCCATTATATAAAATGGATACACTGGCATAACGTGGAATCCCGCCCAGAGCCACTGCCGAACTTATAACAACACCGCTTGCTCCTCCCTGGCCCGACATACTACTTTCCATTCAGCAATGCCCTCCATTTTGGATAATTTGCAGATACCGGTGAAATTATTGCATCCTGCTCCGGGAGTTTTAAAACAATACCATCCGGAAAAACAAAATAATCCAGCTTGTCACGGTTTTCATCCATCAACTGAGTACAATAATATTCATTCCCATATAACGCATAAGCTATTGCATCCCAGGTCTGACCGCTTATCGTGGTATATGTTTTCTGCATGGCAAAATCTCCTTTAAAAATTCAAACGCCGCAAATCCTTTTCATATTGCTTCATAAATTGGACAAAACGGGAATAATCATCGCTGGTTGCCTGCCGAACAGCAGCTTCATCCGAAGCGTTCACATAGTAAATTGGCGAATAAAGAATCTGTATGCCTCCACTTCCAGCTTCGCTTCCACTTGCCACTTCATTCTTGCCGCTTCCGTTTGTTTCCATAGATAAAGATGTAACAGGCAAACCAAAAGGATTTAATTCCCCCGAATGATTTAGATCTTCCGAATCTTCCGAAAATTCCCCGTCATTCCATCCGTCGTGAACAAAACTGTCATGATCATAATCTTCCCAGGCATCATAATCATAATCTTCGTGGTCAAGGCTCCCATAAGGCCGCCAACTTTCACTTCCATCTTGTTCTTCCTGTCCAAGACTTCCATAAGGCCGCCAGCTCTCACTTCCATTTTGTTCTTCCTGTCCAAGGCTTCCGTAAGGTCGCCAGCTCTCACTTCCACTTTGTTCCAGTAACCCCAGCGCCTGACCGGTTTCCACCCAGATAGAAGCAGACCGTTCACTCTTATCAATCGGGATAAATGCTTCTGGCCCTTCTTCTGCAAACAGGCCAAAATGCGGCTGATCAAAAATACCACCAAGGGCATGTTTTACTGGTTGTGGATTTGCATAAGGGGCTACTACTTCGGTTCCAGTTGTATTTGTTCTAAAATTCACATTAATTACTGAATCTATATTAAATTCGGAAAATTGTTCCTTCAAATATTGATAAGTCAATCGATAAGATTCATCTATCGAAGATTCAATGGCTGCTGTATTGTTACTAATTCCTGCGGCTACCGATTCAGGTAACGCATAGCCCGCTTCTTCTGCCGCCTTAAGGGCTGCTTCGTATTCTGGATTACCGTCCGCTGAACTTGCAAGTAACTGCCAAAGCGCATCCTGATCCCCGGCAATTGCTCCAATTACCGAAGCATCATTTAACCCGTCTGCTAATGCCTGCGGAATACTCTTCCCGGCTTCCAGATATTCATTTGCTTTTTCCTGTAAAGCTTTATAATCTGGTTCCATCCCTTTCCACAATTCAGCCATGGCATCTTTCGTGCTTTTATCAAGTTCATCAATTCCCATCGCTTTCTGGATAAGTTTTGGATCCCAGGCAACATCCACACCCCCTCCTGCCTGCATGGTCTGAATCGCATCTCTTAATGCAGATTCAGCACCTTCCTCTATACTGGCAGACATTTGACTAAATGTGTCAACATAGGCATCCTGAATGGACTGCGTGGAGAAAGTCATTCCTTTTAACTCGATCTCCATTTGCTGCTGTTCAAATTGTGCCTGAATTTCTTCTCTTTGCTTTTCAAATTCTTCCGGTGAAATTTCTCCTCGTTCCAACCTAAGATTTAACCCTGAAAGTGTCCATTCCGTAGATTGTGATAAAGAAATACTGGCTTCATTCAATTGCTGTTTAATTTCCTCTTGAAGATTTCGAAAACTCTCTGCATTCAGTGATTGCCCGGAAAATTGCATTTCAATTCTTTGAAGCTTTGCATCAAATTGCGCCTGTGAAACTTCTCTTGTTATTTTAGCCAAGCTTTCCTGCAATCCCTGAATTCGCACTGCTTCATCCTGGCTAATCATCTGATCCGTCATAGCTGAAGCATAAGCCTCCCCCAGCTGTGCGCCTAATGCGCTTACTTCGGCATGAATAGAAGTATATGTATAATCCAATCCTGATAAAATCTCATTACCCGTTTCACTTTCCTCGCCAAATAAAGCATTTACACTTAAATGTGCGGTATACTGTGACTGTTCCACAAGACTAAGCGAATCTTGAATCATCGCATCAATCGCATTCGAAAAGTCAGTCTGTTCAGATTCATTTAAAGAAAAACCTACACCGATCTTCCAGGTCAACTTATCAACAGCATCATAACTTTTTTCTAAGCCCTCAGCGATATTTTTAACCTTTCCCATTTCCTCAATCGCCTGATTTAATCGCTCCAATCTGCCGCTTCCTATAACCTGCCCTGCCGCCTCCTCCAATTCCTCTAAAGACAAACTAATCTCTCCGAAATGCTCTGCCAGGTTCTGCCTTTTCAGTTCAGCGTTAGCCATTTTTACTTTCGCGCTTACCCCGATAACAGCCCCGCCAGCCAATGCAGCCACTCCTATCGCTGCCGTAACCGGATTGCTCATCATTGCTACTCTAAGCGCGTTCATTGCTGATGCTGTATCATTTATCGTTTTCACTACTTTAAGAGTAGCTATTGTCGTTCCAATTGCCGCAAGCCCTCCGGCAATCACATCCGGATTCTCTAACATCCACCCGCCAACGGACAGAAACGGCCCAGCAAATTCTTCCACTGCATCTTTTGCATCCAAAACATTTCGCCTAAGTGTTGGAATTGTTTCTTCCAAACCATCTACAATTGTATCCGAAAACTGATAAATTGCCGATGTAGCAAACTTTGTCGCTTCCCGCAAAGGTTCTTTTAAATTGTCATAGATCCCAATACCTGTATCGGCCAGAGCTGACTGCAAAATCGCCAGATCCCCTTCCAGATTATCCAGCTTTGTAGCCGCCATCTGCTCTAATGCACCATCTGCTTTATATAAATCGTCAACCAGTCTGTCCCACTCATTTACTCCATTTTCATCCAGAGTATTTAACCCCGACAAAAGGTCATTTAGTGCATCTACATGCTGCTTTCCACCAATAGCTGCTAAGGCTGCATTTTTGGCTTCTTCATTATCTCCCAGCGCTGTCAGGGCATTATTTACCTCTTTCAGTGTTTCCTGTAATCCAATAAACCTGCCCTTTGAATCAAATGCGGAAATACCAAGCTTTCCCATCATCTTCCCGGCTTGTCCTGTTCCCGTTGTCAGGTTAATCATCACTGCATTTAATGCATTGCCCGCTTCTGAACCTTTAATACCACGGTTTGCCATTACTCCCAGTGCTGCTGCTGATTCCTGAATAGGTATCCGCAGATTTTTCATTGTTCCGCCTACGCCTAAGTACGCTTCCATTAATTGTTCTGCAGTCTGATTTGACTTATTATTCGCTTTTGCGGCAACATCCAAATATCCTTCCAGATCTTTTACTTCAAGTCCCAGGGCAGACATCGAATCGGTTACCAAATCGGAAGTCCTTGCCAAATCCAGACCGGTTGCTTCTGATAACCGTAAGATTCCCGGAAGCCCCGCAATCGATTCTTCAGCACTCCAACCAGCCAGCGCCATATATTCCAGTGCATTGGCGGATTCTGTTGCTGTCTTTGATGTACTTCTTCCCATTTCCAGAGCAGCTTCTCTGGCCTTCATATAATCCTCATTACTTGCTGAGGCCGTAGCTGACCAGGAAGACATTGCCGATTCAAATTCTTTTCCCACATTGACACTTGCTGCCCCGATGGCCGTTACTGCTGCTCCTGCTGCTGCCATAGCTTCCACAGTTGTCAATACCGTTCGCTTAACACCAGCCCATGCAGCATCAATTCCTGGGCCGGCCTTATTCATGGCATCACTAAAGCTTATACTGTTTTTATTTGCATCTGCTGCGTTTCTGGCAATCTCCTTCAGCTGCTTTTTTGTAAGATTGCAGGAAGAGCCAAGAGAAGAATCAACCATGCCTGCAATCTTTATTGCCAGTTCATATTCTTTTTTATTTGCCATTCCTGCATCTTACTTCTTTCTTTTATCTTTTACACGTTTTACCGACTTTACTATCTGCAGAAGTTCTTTTAATGATATATGATAAAAGAAATCCATTCCTGTATTTGTTGTTATTGCCATAATTGTAATACAGTCCCGAATATCTTCTAGGCAGATCCTGGTCAGCCCTTCGCGTAAAAAAAAGCTGTCACCATATCCCTTAATCGTATGGAATCCCGGGCTTTCATGCGGTCACAGAATTCATAAGGCTTATGGTTAATTTTCGCTGCTACCAAAAGCGCATACTGTCTGCTGGCATCCATCCTGGTTCCGGTATACCCCTTTGCCAGCATCATCTGATCAAGTAAACATAAATCCGCTGCCGTCAAATCTACAAGCCCTTCCATATCAATTTCTTTAATCTCTTGATCATCAAACAGAAATGGGTCATTCAGATATAAAACTAATCTTTTCTCTTTATTTTCTTCCACTTTAATCCTCCTAACATAATCGGCGAACACGTTCCATCAAGTCCACACCATCAATCCGGTAAATGCTATTAAGTTTATCCACTTCAATTAATTTTTCTCCGTCAATTTCAAATAAAACATAAGTGGCTGCAATACTGATTTTGCTGCCCATAACATCACCTGGCTTTAAATTTCCTCCACTGATATTTTTGCATCGTCCACCCACAACATAGCGAAATCCTGCCAAATCAGAAATCTGTGTAGATTTATTTGTCACCTGAATAGCTCCACGCACATTTAAACGAACAGGCTTTAATGGATTTGCCATCGTAAGCACCGGGCGGTAAAGCAAACGAAACGGAAGCTCCTGTGTAATAGGTTCCAAGTGCCCTAATACCGGTACTTCATACGAACCCGGAATCCCTGCACCAGAAATTATAGCAACTTTTGATGCAAGTTCAGCGATAGACATATCTTCCGTAATGCCAATAAGTTCATCTCCATCCCCATCATAAACGTTATAACCATTCAGCACTTCTGGTATAATCATATTTGTAAATTGCATTTATTCCACTCCTAACGCCGTTTTAAGAATTGTCGGGTCAAATTCGATCTTATTTAAGATATATTGCGCCGGCGTCCAGAAAGCAATCTTTGTCCGGAAAATGATTTTTCCCTCTAAAATAGATTCTATCGGATTTTCAGCTTCATCATAAGTAATCATTCCGCCTGCAATATCCCCGGTAGCCGTTAAGCTGTTAAGATATAAATTTTCTCCATCGACAATAGACTCAATCAATACATTACTAAGCGGATCATCCACCTTCGATTTAAAAGTTAAGATAAAATGATTTCTATACCAACTCATCATTCGCCTGCAGGCAATCCACTGGTCTTTCGGGTCACTGGTCTTCATATATGCAGCCGTATAATTCCCCCATGCTTTCCATCCGCCATCATTGATTGCCGTAACTATACCAGCAGCATTTACAGACTCCGCCATTAAAGTATCCAATAAAACTTCTGTTCCGTCTTCCAAAACTGTCGCAGACACACCTAACAATTCATTTGACGGACTTTTTACTGGCACATCACCATTTCGCGCATCCGTATAAGCTGTCATTGCTGCCCATACTGCTGAAAAAGCATACACCTTTTTTCCAAGCCTGAGTTTTGGCCATAAAAGAATAGCATGATGATTATTTACTGCCATTTCTTCTTTAGCTTCTGGCAGATCGGTATAAACCTTCGTCAGTTCTGCATCCATATCAATAGCCGTTTCGCAGCAAAACACGGCGTTAATTCCTTCCGTTTTCGCACACATAACCGCCGCCACAGCAGGTTTATGTGACCATCCCGGAGCAATAATCAATCCTGGCGGGAAATGAAATCTTGAATATACTTGCCGGATAAGTTCAAGTCCTGTTTCTTTTCCCGTTTTTACATCATAACCACCAATAATATCTTCCTCAGATACCTTTGACGGATCTAACTGCATCCCGGTCACACTTAACAAAGTTACAGACACTGTTTTATCCGTAGACAGTAAGGTGACATCCACTCCTCCAGATGCATTAAATACAGCCATGTAGTCCTCATCTGCATTTAATGTATTATTTTCCTGATCTTTAATTTCTAGGCTGTCCATCATCAGCCCTGCAGCTTCGATTGTTGCTATTTTACCGGAAACAGTAATACCTTCTTGTGTATATTCTTTTTTATGTTTTTCCGGGTCAAGTACATTAATGAAAATGATCGGAGCAATCGAAAAAATACGAAAACTCGCATCCATCGATTGACATAAACTATAATTTTTAAAATCATCGCTGTAACCTAACTGACGCTGTGCTTCTGCAAAAGAATAAGCAATAACCGGTTTATTTACCACTTCTGACGGATTCTCTGCCAAATTAATCGGTGCTGTACCGATAACCACCTGCAGCCCTGCCGTTCCCTGGACTGGCAAAGCAATCTGTGTATCCATTTCCTGTGTTTCAATACGATGTTTAACTGCCACAACTACACCCCTTTCTTTCCATTCATTCCTGACTGAATACATTCTTCCGCCATCTGGTAAAACCTCTTCAATGCGGAATCCGGATTACTCAATTTTTTATTTGCCTGGACAAGTCCACTGACAGGAACAATTAATTCCGCAAAAACCGGAAAAGATTTAATCGCTGCTTCCAGCACCGGAGGCCGCCCATTTTTAAATACGGTTCCTGATACCATGCCTTCAAAACGGGGACCTATGTAAATTTGAGGTTCAGCTGCTTTTACTTCTCTCCCTTTTCTCTCTGCGCCCTTTTTTAACTCTGTCAAAACAGATTCTTTGCTGTTATCATTTTCTTTCATGTAAATTTACTCTCCCTTCTGAATCCCCAAAAACTGAACTGCATAGAAATTGCACCAAAAAAATATGGAAATGTGTCTTCCTCCTGAAGTGCCCATTCAAAGTTACCCTGACAGGTATATTGTCCCTGCAGAAGTGGATTCTTTGCAAAACGTTCATAGGTTTTCTGAATTAAATTTAGAATCGTCTGATGCCCTTTATTTTCAGGAGAATTATCGAATATTCCAAAACATATCGCCACACTAATTTCCTGCCGCTGATTAATCCCAGGGATTTTTCCGCCATTCATTTTCACCAAACACCATGGACAGTCAAAAACGGCATCTTCGTCCACATCATTTATATAGTCAATCGTAGAATCCATATAATGAAGCCCATCTATGTCCGCTGGCTTGTCTTTCTTTTTTTCAGGAATCGGCAAAGCCTGCGTATGTACCCGCAATGGAATAAATTCCCGATTTTTAGGATGACGGAATCTCATATCCTTAGTGAGCCACCGGATTTCTTCCGCAAGCGCTTCCTGGAAAAACAGCGGTGTCAATGCCCTTACTTCCTCCATTTACTGTCCTCCCATAACCTTCATTAATACTTTATCGATCTGCTCATGAAGAACATTGGCAATATTCTCTTCTTCGACACCATAAACCTTTTCGTTTCTTACCATAACCATATCTGATGAACCCATAATCCTTTTCAGAACATCTTTTCCTGCTGTTTTTTTTCTCTGTCCCTTTCTGCGGCTGACAATCGCCTGCTTCCCATTTTTAAACTTCACCCAAAAAGCCAGCCCCTTTTCACCAGACAATGGTTTCAGTCCGGCTCCTCTAAGCTGTGAAGCAAGAATAGGAAACTTAACTCGTTTTCCGCCGCTGTAGGTTGTTCGTACCGGAACCGTTAATGATACCGTGTGCGCTTCGATTCCCGGCTGTTCCGATTTAAACAGCAACTGGATACTTACCTTGGAAACAGTAGCTTTTCTTATCTCTGAACGCCCAAGAATCCCCTGCGGCGCGGCTCCTGAATATACCTCCTCAGCCCTCTGTGTCAATAGTTTCTGTGCCTTTTTTGCGGTATTATTTAACGCTGTTTTTAACACAGATTCTTCCGACTTCTCAATATTTTTCATCGATTGGATTATCCGGTTAAAATCATTCTGATCTACACTAATCTTTATCATGAACAATAGGCCCCCAGTGTAATTGAATACATCCCCCCCTCATCAACAGCATCTAACACTCTGTACTGACCCTTATCAAACTTCAAAATTCTTCCGATAGCAGGCAGAGCACCAAATTCTGTGCGGGAAACATAGATAAGAACTTGCTTTTCATAAACACCATCAATGCGGCCACGTTCTACTTGTTTTTTACTTCGCTCTACAACTTCCAAACCATCAACGACGACTAGCATTTCCTTTCCATCAATTTGATGTTTTTCTCCAAATTCCTCCGGATTCATAAACACATTTTGAATATCCAAAAAAGCAAGTTCTTTAAATCCCAGCATTTCCCTTATTCCTTTCTGAAACAACAATCCATTATCTATCCCAGTAGCTTTACTCTAACCATTGTTGCATCCGCCGCCGCAGATGCAACTGCATACCCTGCCGGGATATTTGCCGTTTTTGTGCCCTCTTCATCCTCGGCTGTTCTTTCTTTTTCATCTGTAATTCCAGTTCCGTCATAGTAAACTGCTGTTCCCATCGGAATTGCTGTCTTTCCACTCTTTGGCATTTCAAAAACACTTACGACTTCCACGGAACCGACTTCTCCTGGAGCAATATCACACCCTGCCACGCCAATTCTTGTTACCAGACTTATAACATTCCCTGCTTTAATTTTTTCGTCCGTTGTATTAAGATAGTCCAGACTTTCACCTTTTTGTATATACCTTGCCTCCATTAATCCTCTTCCCCTTTCACTGTTTTAACTTCTGCCTTTAACGGCACACCCGGATTCATCGCTAATCCACGGAAATCTCGCACGGTAATTCCCCAGTCTGTATAAACATCCCATACAAAGCCTAACGTTCCCGGTGTTTCCATCCGCCTGATCATCGGCATTTCTTGACCATTAAGATAATCGACCTGAATTCCACGCACGCTTGATGGATCGGCAGCCATAAACCACGGGCAAGCATCATCTTTAGCAAACGCATTAAGCATCGGACTTTGTACAACATTCAATGGATAGTTTCTCATTGGATTGTAGTCATTATAATTGCTTCCTGGAACCTGTGAACTGTTAAAGATTACTGCCAGTTTAAATTCATAGCCCACCGGAACGATAATTGTTCTAGGTGTAATATAAATCGCATCGCCAAATGGATCTTTTTGACTTTGCATCTGTAAAATAATATCCTGAATTGATGTCTGCGTAGGTTCAGAAGGCGTCGCCATTAAATTATTATGGTCTGCACAGAAAAGCGGCTTTCCATCGAAAACAACTTTATTATTAAACAAAAGCAAATACACCTGTTTATCAATCGTTTTTTTCGCCTTCATTGCATATTGCCCAGGAACTTCTGTCAGGAAACCAATATCATCATTAATAAATGCCTGCCGGGTCATAGAAAACTGTTTTGCATAGGTATTCAGCTTACGTCCCGGTAATTTTTCTGTACGCAGCTTATCGGCTTTAATTTCGCCATTTTCAGGCACCAGTTCAAAATCCCCAAGACCTCCAAGAATATATTCATGATCAGCAGTTTCTTTAAAATCACTAAGACTTCCCTTTGTCGTAAAAAACTCAAAGGTTGTCGGCACATGATTATAAACATGTACAATAGATTTTCGGATTGTAGAATCCAGAATAGCCGGAAATGATGATGTAGGATTATAAAACTGACGACAAACCAGATAATACAGTTCTGACCGATCCATACGAACCAGAGAAGATATATTTTCACCTTCACGAGCCAGACATTCCACCGCTAAATCCCGAAGGGACATACCCATTAACTGTCGTGCTCCTTCCGCTGGTTCTTTTACTTCTTGTCCTGATCGCATCATTAAAGCATCCGAAGCCCGTTCCCGAAACTTATCTCCCTCATCGGAAATTACCCTAAGTGGTACAGGTGCCCCGTTACGTTTAAGATGATCCAATACCGCTGTCCTTACTTCTTCAATCGTTTTTCCATCCTGGATATATTGATCTGGTTCTATATGAAAATCTCTGCACAATGCAGTAATTTCTGCTGCTCTTCTTCTCTCGTCGGCAATACCTCTTTGCACTAACCGGCTTACACTCTCTCCCGGAACGCCGGACTGTCTTATTGTTTCATCATCTTCTCCATTCTCCCCCGGATTTCCTGTGCCATCCAAATCTTCACTGGCCTTCAAGAGTATTAATCTTTCCTGTAACTGGTCAAACTCCGCCCGCTCATCGGCGTTTAAATCACGATTCTCTGCTTTTGCCGCTGCCAAAATAGCCTGCTGCCGTAAAACAATTTTTTCCTGTTCGTTCATGAATTACCTCCCTAATTGATTTTGATTTATCCGAAGCTGTCGATAAAAATAATCCAGCGTCCTTTCATCTGCTTTTCCTATACCTTCCATTTCTCTTCCCACACCAACCGTAGGATCGGCAGGAATCGAAACAATGGATATTTCAAAAGGTGTCCATTTCTTTGCAATATCACATGGCCCTTCAAATCGACCATCTGAAGATTTTTTATTTGCCGCCACGGTTTCCCACACATCGACCAGATAGCCAACCGATACTCCCTTTAACGTTCCCCCCTGGACTTTTTTAAAAATCGTATCTGACGCTTCATCATCATCAAATTTAATTTGTGCATAGCCCCGGTTATTTTCACACCATGCTTTAACTATCTTGGCAATTACCTTATCGCGGTTGTGATTAAACAGCACACATCCAATACTGTTTAAACGCTGCAGATCCATACACTCCGGCGAATGATCAAGGATTTCCATGCCCCACCAACGGCAATATGGTTCTTCGGACGAAAATGAAAGTTCTACTGTTCGCTCTTCTCCCTCCACCGCACGAATTTGTCCAAGAGGGATTTCCCTATTCAGATTCTTTTCCATCTCCTGCTGTTTTTTCGTTTCCTTCGCTCTTATCTGTAGCTGTGTACTGGTCATTTCCAAAAATCACACCTCCCATATTAATTCCTTTACTATTCCCATAATTTAGGATTTCCGCCATTTCGTCGATTTGTTCTTTCCAGTCTTTGCCGCTTTCTGCGGCCATATCTGCCCAGGTTTTTTGTCCAGTATTTAATGCAATCTTGTTCGCATTAGCTTCTTTTATTGGATCTATCCACTTCTTCGGAGCCTGAATCCATTTATGTGCAAGATACTTTTCTTTGTTTTCCCAAAAATCATTGATTTTCACCTTTTCAGTAAGCACTAAAGAAATAACAAAGGTTTCATAAATTTCACTCATGATTTCCAGTAAAAGTTCTTTTTCTTCTGCATAAGTTAATTCATCTTCAATAATGCCTTGGCGTGCAGAACTGTAATTACTCTCTGACATATCACGACTTACTGTTTCATAGCTTAATCCCTGTCCGGAACCAATTAAACGAATTCCCTGCTTAACAAAAGCGGATGCATCGGTAGCCTGCCCAGATGGATTAACAATCTGTGCCTCGTCCCCCTGATTCAGATACTGAATCATGCCTGGGGTAAGCATTTTGCCTTGGTAATTATATTCTTGCTTATTCAGCATATCCCGGCCAGGATGCATCCCTGATTCCGGTAACTTTCGTTTAATAAATACGGATAAACAAGATAGAATCCTTTCTTTTACCGATACAGCACGAATAAATTCGTTAACATCCCTCACCCGGGTAAGTGTCTGCGCCATATCTGACATTTCCCGGATCTGCGAAGGTCGTGTTTTGGAAAAATAGAAAATCACATCTTTCGCTTCAAGAAAAATCGGATTTTTTATATCCATGCCATCAATGCTGTACTGGCGTATGTAATAACCTACAGGACGATTCCAAGCATTATACTCAATGCCGCCAACCACTTTATTTCCTGGTGTTCTGGGTGAAGATGCTGTTAAATCCAGTTCATCTACTTCAATCATTTGCAGCTTAAATGGCAGAAGTCCGCCGGAAATATAACGTTTTAACAGTAAAATTCCACCATCAACTTTTTTTCTCAAAATTGCCATCCGCATTATCGAATTAAAGCTTTGCGTCCCTGTAACATCACAGTTTTCTTTTTTACACCAGATTTTCCAAAACTGTTCGATGATTTTATTCATCTCTTCATCGCCGCTGTTTACGCGAAGACGATATCCGACCCCGAAAATATTTCTTTTGTAAGGACTTAAAACAGAATTCATAATATCTGAATTTCGTTCCAAATCCCGCGCTCTGGCCCGCACAGTGTCCCGTCCATAGCGATCAGTCATTTCTGCGGATTCATTGATTACCCGCCAGTTAGAATTTAACCGATCATATCCAGCGGCATCATAATTTCGTTCGGCTTGCAGTGCTCTGCGGTAAACCTCCCGACGATAACCAGCTTCCGGAGATAACCAGCCTACAATACTGTCTAATAAATTCATTCTTACCTCTCTCTACCTTCCGTCAAATACAGCAACTACGGTATCTCCAAATAACGGACTTTCCTGGTCATTAGCTACTGCTGCCTGAAGCTTGGACTGCATATCACAGAGCAGACCCAAATCAGCACGGGTAAGCTGCCTGCTTCCAAGCTTATAAGACTGTCCACCTCTCAATATGGTATAAATGGCCTGATTTACAACTAAAAGCTGCTCTTCCGGCGTGCCAAATAACTCAAATCCATTCATAACCTCTCCTTTTATCCTTATGCCAGCCAATCATCCTGACGCTGAATCCATTCTTCTTCCGGAGGCTGGCTGCTTTGCACTGACTGGTTGGTATCCGTATCCGCTTTTTGTTCATACAGATGCAGATTCCTTACCCCCAGTATTTCAGCAGCCGCAAACGAATAAACTTCACAGTCAAGGTAATGGTTCGCTGCATGAGATTTTTTCAAAACCCATTTTGTTTGTCGGCTTCCGTTAGCTGCCTTTTCTGTAATCTTCTGCTCCGATGTTACCTGATCTGCATACTCATCATCGCAACCCTTATATACCATCCAGCTACCACTCCCATTTTCCCGTCGCATCCTGGATGCAATGGATTCTTTATATTTTCCTCCATCCACGATCACCAGTTGCATCCCATAAGCCCTTGAAGATAATTTATCTACTTTGCTTATCCGGTACCTGCTGTCCATTTCATTGCTTGCCCCTTTGCAGGGCAGCGCCCAGTCTGAATTATTAATACAAAAATCGTAAGTTGCATCTGCCTGATAACCGGAATCAATGAGTGCCAGGTTTACAATCATCTTCCGACTATCTTCGGTTTCATATTCTCCATTCATTATCTTTTCAATATCACCAAAAGACAGCACCTGGCCGTGCGTAATATTTTGACTGGTGGAAAAGTTGCCAAATGCCCGGATACTGTAGTAAAGACTGTTTTCCTGGACATCCACTCCGGCAGTAAGCATTTTAGCCCAGGAAGGAATAATAAATTCTGGTAGTTCAGTTTCCCGGTCGTGAACCAACTCCCTTGAAGTATTTAATTTTGTGTCTTCCCAAGGTTCTGCCAACCATGAATTTACAAAATTTTGTTTCTTCTCTGCATCTTGATAGGAATTTAGCCATTCCTCCGCCACATCCGCCCACTTTACGAATACACTGTACAAAGAATTAATCCAGTATCCTACACTTTTTGCTTTTCCTACTCCCCTCTTTTTTACTGCCCGCCATTCACCTTCCCGCAACATTTTAGGTTTATCACTGTCTAAAATCTCACAACCACATATTTGACAAACATAAGTAGCTGTCTGTGCCCGTTCATAATTGCTCATTGTGTGATGTTCGTCTTTAACAAAAACAATCTGCTTAAAAACAAATTCAATCATCTCTCCGCAATGTGGACATTTTACGAAATAGTGCCGTACCTCATCAGCATTATCATGTAAATCCCATATGTAATTTGTCTTCAGTGTTGGAGTTGAACAGGCAAATATCTTTTCTTGTGGCCGATAAGTTTTTGTTCGTTCAAGTGCCAGGTTATACGGTGATGCTTCTTTTTTTGAAGCACCGCCCATTTTATCAATTTCATCAAAAAACAGATATTTTATTTCTTTAGAAGCCAGCTTAGAAGGAGAGCCGGCACCGCGCAGGTAAAGCACCATTAGTTTAAATTTCAGACGAAGTTCCTTAGAACTATTCTCCATAAAAAGCTTACGGACTTCAGGAATCAGACGAAAGGCAGGTTTTAATTTATCATTGGAAACGTCTTTAGCCAGGTCGTCATTTGGATAGACAATCATTGCCGGAGCAGGAGCGTTCATAATGATATAGCAAAGAATATTGATTAAAGCCGATGTACCGCCAAGCTGTGCTGCTTTACACAGATAAATCCTGCGAATATCTGGATCGTTAAAACAATCCATAATTTCAACCAGATATGGTGTAATACTATTTGACCAACGTCCGGAAAGATTACTGGAATCATCCAGAATCCTGTACTTTTCTGCCCATTGACTAACCGTTAAATTATCTGTTTTCTGTAATATCTTTCGGATTACCCTCATAAACAGATGTTTTGTTTTTATCCTTGACCGGCTTCTCTGGCTCATCCTCTCACTTCCCTGTTATCTAATCATCATCTTCGTCCTCATCCTCTTCATACATTGCATCATAAGTTCCTGCTTCTTGCCCATCGATTTCATCTGGATCATATCCAGAAAGTTCCTCTAATGATTCATTGATTCCGTTCGTTAAAACTTGGATGATTTTATTCACATCCTTTTCACCAGAAACCTGCATGGCCATCTTAGGCGGAAGGGAAAGCAGACGGTTCTTAAATTGAATCAACATATCGGATAAAAATGCTTCTACGTCTGCCGCTTCATGTAATTCACGGCGTAGCTTTCGCAGCTTCATTATCGAAATCTGTTTTTTAATTTCCTCATGTTCAGCTTGTATGCTTTCTTTAGATATAGATGCACTGCGTCCGACTTCCGCATTAATCTTAAAATTAATGTACTCCTGAATACAAAGTTCCAGTGAATAACCTCTTCCATTTTCTACTGTCTGAAACATACCTTCTGTTTTAAGGTTGCGTATCTGCCTTGTAGAAATTCCAAGACACTGCGCCAACTGCTTCTGATTGACAATCATTTTCTTTTGCCTTTCATTTCCAATTTATTCCAGTTCTATTTCTGCGAAAGCGGAAGGAAGTACCTTAATTTTTTTTATTTTATAGCCAAAAACACTGCACCTTCCTCGCCCCGCACCCTGGGTAGGGTATCAGGAAGTACCTTTTGCTTCTTTTATAAATGCTAATAAAAAAGACACCCTGTTTCTAGGATGTCTTTATTATAATCCGACTTTTCCGACCTTTCCGACCTTTTTTCATAATCCATTAAAAAATTTTATTTCTCTTTAAATATTTATCTCGAATGTGTAGTCTTGGGTAGTTTTCATTTTGGGGTATTCCGATTTTCTTGGCAATAATTTTCCAGTTTAATTTTTCTATGTACCACATTTTAAATACCCAACGTGTCCGATCATCACTGATTGATTCAATCCACAACTTAATATATTGTTGCTCTTTCTTTTTCTCTTCTAGGAGGCAACTTTTAAAATGATATTCACTCTGTTCAAGATTTCCAATCTCATTATCATTTATCTTGTCATTGTCTTCCATCATTTTGAGTTCTTCTTCAAGGCAGGCGATTTCCACAGCTAATCTATTTCTAAATCTATCTAATCTTTCTCTTGTCATTTCCTGCATTAAATTCCTCCTTCATGAATTAATATAATTTTATCCTACTCTTTCTCGCATGTAACGAAGAGTAGAAGGTGTTGACTGTGCATAGTACTGGGCGGTTACTGCGGGGGACGAATGGCCCATAACTTCTTGAATTACTCCTATGTCTATGCCTTTGTATTTAAGATTCATGCCCAGCGTTTTACGATATTTGTGAGGATATACACGACAAGTTACGCCTGCGCGTGTGGCAATGCGCTTAAAAATATTCCTTATCCCTGCTTCTCTATTTCATGGAGCAATATTTGTTTTCCTTTCAATTAAATAAATTCATTTGTCTTTCAGGTTCAAAATTCATCCATAGTGTTTCTGTCTTTATCATTAATGATTGGGTGCGGCTTTCCTTTTGCTCCTGGTGCCAGTCTTTTAGCATCTCCTGGTACAATGGGTTATCATACCCGCTTAAAATTACCGGCCCCTCGTGGGCCAGGAGGGCTTCCAACAAATCTGCATGGGCAGCATTATCCATCTCATGTCGGTACTGCTTCCCGTTCCGGGTACTAAGCACATAAGGCGGATCGGCATAGACAAGCACATTAGGATAATTAAAACGCTGGATTAATTCCACTGCTGCTTTATTCTCTATCTGCACTCCCCGAAGCCGCTCTGCCGCCTGCATTATCTTTTCTGATAAATGCACCCAGTCCTGTGCTGCATAAGCCCGCTCTCTTCCCTGGATGTCGTTCTTCCACCCGACTTTATCGCCAGTAGTCCTAAAGCCATGCCCCATGTTAAGCCGTATGTAGAAATTTACAGCCTTCTCAAAGCTATCTTCCGGTACTGCGGCAAATGCATCCTCATAAACCTGCCGGGCATATGGCGTCCAATAGATTTCATGAGCCAAGCGCTCCGGGTCGCGCTTAATCCATTCAAACAAATTTACCACATTACCATCCATATCATTTATCGTTTCAATATTCGACCTGGGCTTGTTAAAAAGAACTGCTCCGCTACCGAAAAACGGTTCCAGATAACTATGGTGCTGCGGAAAAAATCCAATAATCCACTTTGCCAGTTTCCACTTACTCCCCGGATATTTCATAATCGCTTTAATTGATTTCTCCTTCCTTTTCCAAAAAAACAATATAAATAATTTCCCACATTAATCGGATTCCTTCATGCAGGCCAAATATATAAATCCCCTGCTGTTCATCCCATCCATGTGCTGCAATCCAATCCAGATAATTCTGAAATTCTGCTGCCATTTCAGGTGCATTTTCTTCCAACAATGCCATATACTCTTCACTTCTTTTCATTCTTTCTTTTCCTGGGCCACCATTTTTCTTAAAGTACAAGGAAAGTCTTTCCTGAATCATTAATTCAATCATCTCTTTATTCATCATGGTTTTCTCCTCTGCATCGCGACTTCTGCATAATCTACACATCGTCCATTTTCCAACTTTACGATATGTTTAAATTTCTTAACTATCCTGCTTTCTTCCAATCTTCCATAACTTTCTATATTTCTCTTAAAATCTGCCCGCCAGGGATTAAATACCTTTATCTTATCTCCGACCTTGCACTTTTCCCGGGCCTCTGTTATTTCTTTTGCAGTTATGGGATTATTTAATTCATCTCTTCTACTCATTTACATCACCTACATATTCATCCATAAGTAACATATAAGCTTGTACCTGCATAAGTGCCTTTTTATATTCATCCGGTTTTAGTGGACTTTTCCAAAATGATTCCACTTTTTCCTCTGCTTCTGCAATCATATCTTCGAGCAAATTTTTATCGAACCATTCTTCTGTGTCCGATTCTGACACGACTTTCTCTTCCTCTGCTTCCGGTAAACATTCAGGGTAATCTATTATATCCATCTGCCCTTCTATCTGTTTTTCTTCCTCTTCTTTCTGTCTTTCCGTGTCAGATTCTGACACAGATTTTTTTCGTTTAACATCAGACAGCCGGATTTCTTTTTGAGCTTCCAGTTCCTTTTGCTCTTCCATAGGAAGCGCAGCGGCTTCATTGGCAACGGATACTCCAATCTCCCCTTCTCTGAAACGCTCCTTAAGCGGCTCACTGAGATTCTTATTGATATGATTCAGGTTCGCTACCTTCGTTTCTGACAGCCCCAGCGCCCCAGCAACGACTTTTCTAAGTTCACGCCCATAAATCCCCGGCTCAACTCCAAAAGTCTGTTTAAACCGCCTTCTGGCCTCTTCAGGGCCTGTCTGCATGAACTGAATGAGTTCGGTAAGCCGCTCTACCTCCATCATCTTTTCCCAGTCGCTTCTTTCCCTGGCGGCACAATTGGTAATAATTAGATTTATTTCGCTTAAAGTATCATCTTCCTTTTCCACATGCACCGGCATCATTCCATACTGTTCTTCTCCAAGTTCTTCTACCAGATACTTTACTGCCAGTCTGCGCCGATGGCCTGCGATAAGTTCATATTCATCTGCTGTTTTTTTCCGAGCCAGCAAATTTTGTTTTACCCCGCCGGACAACTGTATCATCCTCGCCAGTTCTTTAATTCCCTCTATCGAATAGTTATTCATTTCTGAAGGAATAAGTTTTGTATAATGCACCATAATTACCGGAAATGATACACCCTTTTCTTTAGGCTTGTCTTCACCAAGAATGTGATTAAGCAATGCCATCTTCTCCTTCCTCCTTCTTCAGATATTCTCTGGTAAAATCGATATAATCAAGAGCGGCACTGGAACGGGATGCACATTTTAACAACGGACGACGCACCAGCACAGAATGGTCTACTGCAGCGCAACGGCGAATAACATTTTCATAGGCCATAACATTTTCTGTGTCCAGAACACGGCGTACAACCTTCAAAATATCTTTATTCCGGTAGAACTGGGTAAACAAACATCCCGCCTTAACCTGTCCATGCCCAAAATCCCGGATAACCTCCTGTACCGTTGCAAGACCATCTGCGGAGAATCGCTCTGGCTTTATTGGAATAACTACATTGTCTACAGCATCCATAACGACTTCAATTAAGAAATCTGCACTTGGCGGACAATCAATAATGCAATAATCGTAATCAGAAAGCTTCTGCTCTGTTCTTTCCCGGATTGCTCCAAGCGTATGTACTCCTTTAACCAATTCCTCTGCTTTCACTTCTCTTAACAGGATGTTTGATGGTAAAATATCCAGGTTATCATATATTGTTCTTTTAATACATCTGCTCAGCTGCTTTCTGCCAGTAAGAAAATCTCTAACTGACGGCTTATTAAGGTCATAACGCCGGAAGAATGAAGATGCATTTCCCTGAGCATCCATATCTATTACCAGCACCCGGTATCCCAAAGAACTTAAATTGTAGGCGAAGTTCACTGCCGTAACTGTTTTGGCACAGCCGCCCTTGTTGTTATATATGGCAATTACTTTCATTACCTTTTCCTCCATCGTTTAATTAAATGGCAGTCCGTCTTCTATGCCATCCGGAATATTCATAAAACCATTTGCTTCTGCATCGGTCATTGGCGGCGGTACATCCATAGCACCTGCTTTACCTGCTCCACTATCCTCATTGCGGCTTTCTGCAAACTCCTGAGTCTGGATAATCACATCCGTTGTATAGGTTTTATCTCCACGCCGGTTTACATAGCTGCCCGTCTGAATTCTTCCGGAAATTAAAACCCGCATCCCCTTCTTAAAATATCTCTCTGCAAATTCTCCGGCACGGTCAAAGGCTACACAATTAATAAAGTCTGCGTTCGGCTCATTATTGCCCTTGTCTTTGGCTCCATGACGGTCAACGGCCAATGTATATCGTGCAATTGCCATCGGATGATCATTTCGTGTATACCTTACATCCGGATCTCTCGTTAAACGTCCCATTAAAATCACTTGATTCATATAATTCTCCTTTTTTGAACAGTGACAGGTTTGTGACAGGAAAGTGACAGGTTTGTGACAGGTTTCATTTTTTTCTTTATATCCTTTAAACCCTCATTTTTTCTAGCTTTTTTCTTCTTTTTTATTTTTTTTTTACTGTTAAATTAAATTTCTCATTGGAATATTTTTATTATTTTTTTGTTG
>VSOC01000052.1 GCA_009774615.1 Lachnospiraceae bacterium | reverse complement strand
GTAGTATTATTAGTCATATTAGAGAAAACCTGGAAATGCCAAGGAGGAAAAGATAAAAATGGAAAGCAGTTTGTATCAGAATTATGTTAAAATTTTAAACAATGAACTTGTTCCCGCACTGGGCTGTACGGAGCCGATTGCCATCGCCTACGGGGCAGCAAAGGCCAGGGCGGTTTTGGGGGAATTTCCCGACCGTGTGGAGATGTGCTGCAGCGGGAATATCATTAAAAATGTTATGGGAGTTACGGTGCCCAATTCCGGCGGGCTGCGGGGAATTGATGTGGCGGCTACCTTGGGAATTGTCGGAGGAAACGCCGAGCGAGAACTGGAAGTTTTGGAAAATATCACAAAAGAGGATATTGAGCGGACAAAGGCACTGGTGGCGGAGGGCTTTTGCCAGTGTAAATTGCAGGAGGGTGTGGAAAACCTTTATATTGTTGCCAGGGTGGAAAAAGGGGAACATTTTGCGGAAGTTACCATTATTAACCGCCATACGCTGATTACCCGGATCGTGAAGGACGGCGAGGTATTATTTGAGCATCAGGTGAGTGAGGAGTCGCCGGATTATGCGGATAAGTCCCTGCTGAAGGTAAAGGATATTTTAACCTTTGCCAAAGAGGTTGATATCGAGGATGTCCGGGAAGCGATTGGCAATCAAATCGCGTTAAATTCCGCCATCTCCGATGAAGGGATGAATCATCATTATGGGGCGGAGGTTGGACGGACGCTTTTGGAGTTTTACGGGAACGATGTAAAAACCCGGGCAAGGGCGAGGGCGGCTGCCGGTTCTGATGCAAGGATGGGCGGCTGTTCGATGCCGGTGGTCATTAATTCCGGCAGCGGAAACCAGGGAATGACCGTATCCCTGCCCGTGATTGAATTTGCCAAAGAGCTTAAAGTTTCTGAAGAGAAACTCTACCGTGCGTTAGTAGTGGCTAACCTTATTGCCATTCATCAAAAGAAATACATAGGAAGTCTTTCTGCCTACTGCGGTGCAGTAAGCGCCGCCTGCGGTGCCGGAGCTGCGATTACTTATCTTTATGGAGGAAGCGAAGAGGAAATTGGCTTAACCATCACCAATACCATCGGCAATGTCGGCGGAATTGTCTGCGACGGTGCCAAAGCTTCCTGTGCGGCAAAGATTGCCTCTGCGGTGGATGCTGCGATTTTAGCGCAGTTTATGGCAAGAAAGCATCACAGTTTCCGGCCCGGAGAAGGCATTGTTCAGGAAGATGTTGAGGGAACCATAAAAAGTGTGGGCTATATCGGCAGAGTTGGCATGAAGATTACGGATACAGAAATTTTAAATATTATGATTGACCGCGTTAATGTGGATGAGGTGTAAAAATTATTGTTGTGTTATCTGAAAAAATAGATTATAATGCAGGATAATACATTAAAAATTTAAGCAGGAGGGATGTTCATGCGATATACAGTAAAACCACAGCAGGTTTGTTCCACCTCCCTTTCCTTTGACTTAGAAGGGGATGTAGTGACGAATGTTGAGTTTGTAAGAGGATGCGACGGCAATTTAAAGGCGATCAGCAAGCTGGTTGACGGGATGACCGTAGATAAGCTTGAATCGATATTAAGGGGAAATACCTGTGGAAGAAAAAATACTTCCTGTGCGGATCAGTTAGCGATTGCTGTTCGGGAAAAATATGAGGAAAGTAAACAGGCGCAGCAAAATTAAAGAAAACGGGACATAAGGGATGTGACGATAAGGACCTGGAGGGATGTTTGAACATTGCTTTCTGCCGGCTGGCGGGAAGGAACGTTTAAACATGTTCCAGGTCTTGCTGTGTCGCTGCAGGCTTTTTCCTATGGCTTAATTACTGCGAAATTCCTGAAGATCCAGCTCCAGCTTTTGAATAGCGCCGTCAATATCCCGGTTTTTAATGCAGGCCAGAATATCCCGGTGGTAGCGCATATCGATGGGATTATATTCGGCATCCCATTTATCCCAGTAAAACTGTGCATAGGCCCGTTTTAATATTCCCATCGATTTTTCCAGCTGCTGATAGGCGTAAGTATTGCCGGAACGGGATAATAGATAGAGGTGGAAGTGCATATTATGATCCCAGTGTACCCACATATCATCGACGGAGGCATTGCACAGATCGTCCAGACGGTAAAGCTCATCCATTTGATCCTGGGCAATGAAGGTGTAACAGTCCCGCAGAAGTCCGCCTTCCAGGAAAAAGCGGAAGCGGAGAATTTCATTGACGTCCTTGCCGGTTAAACGGATGACCTCGTAGCCATAGCGGGGAATATTGCGGAGAACGCCTTCATTACACAGGGAAATCAGGGCTTCGCGTACCGGAGATTTACTAAATCCGAATTTTTCTACCAGTTCCTGTTCATTAATAATCTGGTTGGCCTTATACTCTCCCTTAATTATACCGTCAAGGGTCTGCTGGTAAACGATGGATTTTAAGCTGTCTTTTTCTTTTTTCATACGTCATCTCCATTAGCTGTAGAATGTAGTTGGATAACCATGAAGTGATGATTATGGTTATGTTTTTTGTTATCATAGCAAATAAAAGAAAGAAAGTAAAGTGTTGCATAGTTTTGGTTTTATGATACAATGCTAAGTATATTGCAGATTGCAGAGTGCAACCAAATAAGGAGGTGTATTGTGGCAGAGAATGTACTTTATCCTGTGTTTTCCAGTGATCCGAAGGTTATCCTGGAATTAGAACATATTACAAAAAGCTTTGGCAGTACCCAGGTGCTTAAGGGGATCAGCCTTTCGATAAAACAGGGGGAATTTATTACCTTTCTCGGCGCGTCCGGCTGCGGGAAGACGACGACGCTCAGGATAATCGCCGGACTGGAAACTCCGGATGCGGGGAGTGTGCGGCTGAATGGGAAGGATGTTACGGGTCTGGAGCCAAATCAGCGCGATGTGAATACGGTATTTCAAAATTATGCACTTTTTCCCCATATGGATGTATTTTCAAATATTGCTTATGGGTTAAAGCTTAAAAAGGTTCCTAAAAAAGAAATTGCCGCGAGGGTGGAGGAGATGCTTGATCTGGTGCAGCTTTCCGGTTATGGAAAACGTATGCCCTCCGAACTCTCCGGGGGACAGAAGCAGAGGGTGGCTATTGCCCGGGCAGTGGTGAATAATCCGCAGGTGCTTTTGCTGGATGAACCGTTAGGAGCGCTGGATTTGCAGCTTCGGCGGCAGATGCAGGTGGAATTAAAGAGGATACAAAAGCGTTTGGGGATTACCTTTATTTACATTACCCACGACCAGGAAGAGGCTCTGAATATGTCTGACCGGATTGTGGTGATGGATAACGGGCGGTTTGAGCAGGTGGGAACACCCAATGAGGTTTATTATCACCCCAAGACCAGTTATGTCGCCAGGTTTGTGGGTACGGCAAATATGATTAGCGGCAGGCTGGTAAAGGTGTGGGAAAATATTGCTTATATTGACGCCGAGATAGGGGATAATTCTTCTTCGTGGACCAGGCCGCTGACGACAGAGGTGTGCGCTACCCTTACCGGGGATCAGGAGAGGTTTCTTAAGCCCGGACAGACGGTTACCGTGGCGGTGCGGAGTGAAAACCTTCTTTTGCAAAAGGAAGTGGGGCCGGGTCTGCGCCTTCCGGTGATGGAGAAGAATTTTGCCGGAGGACTGCTTCGGATTAGTTTAGACGGCGGGAAGTTAGGGGAGCTGATAGCCAGCCGTCAGGGCATGGATTCCTCCTTAGTTCCCGGCGATCTGGTGACGGCAAGCTGGGCGCCGGAGCATGGGATTATCGTGGATCTTGCGTGTGATGAGCCGGACAGTCCGACAGAAAACCGCGATAAGGCCGATAAAAGGAAGGAAAAACACAGCATGGCAGGAAACAGGATAAAAAAGCAGGAGGGGCAGAATGGCTAAGAAAAAAAGAAACCGGTGGTGGATTACGGTAGCGCCGCTGTATGCATTTACCATTTTCTTTGTCGCTCTGCCGCTTGTGTATCTGCTGGTGTTAAGTTTTATGACCCGGGCGCAGACCTGGGGAGTGGTGAATGAATTTACCCTGGATAATTATTTACGAATAGGCAAGCCGGTGTATCTGAATACCTTTAAGGAATCGTTTCAGCTTGCGGTGCTGACGACCGTCAGTACGCTGCTTATCGGTTATCCCTTCGGGTATTTTATGGCGAGGCTGTCCAAAAAGGCCAAGGCAAGGATGATGCTTCTTGTGGTGATTCCTTTTTGGACCAGCGCCCTGATGCGGATGTACGGATGGATTATTATTTTCCGCAGCAAAGGGATTCTGGATAAGGTGCTGATGGGGCTGGGAATCACGGCATCGCCCTTAAAGCTGCTATATTCCTATCCCGCCGTGCTGGTGGGCATGGTATATTCCCTTCTGCCCTTTATGATTCTTTCGGTGTATTCCAGTACCGATAAGATGGACTGGAGCCTGGTGGAGGCCGCAAGGGATTTGGGGGCGACGAAATGGAGGGCTTTTTTAACCGTTACCCTGAAAATGACCCTGCCCGGAATTTTATCGGGCATAGTTTTAGTATTTATCCCTTCGATGGGATTATTCTTTATTGCGGATATCTTAGGCGGCGGTAAGGTTATGCTGGTGGGCAATCTGATTCAAAACCAGCTGCAAAGCGGAAGAGATTGGCCGTTTGCCGCAGCGCTTTCTGTGGTGCTGATGCTCTTTACTTCGATGATGATATGGATTTATCGAAAGGCTGCAGAGGTGAGGGAACTGGAGGGATTGCTATGAAAAAGAGAAAGATACATTTTTCTGTGATTTATCAGGCAATTCTGCTGATTTTGATGTATGTGCCGATTGTTGTGGTTATCGTGTATTCGTTTAACGCCTCGAAACATACAACGATATGGGCAGGCTGGACGCTGGACTGGTACAGGAAGCTGGCGAAAAACCGCTCCCTGCTGGAAGCACTGAAAAACAGTATTGTTCTGGCCTGCTTAAGCAGCGGTGCGGCGGGGATTATCGGAACGCTGGGAGCCGTGGGGATGGCAAGGATCGGGGGAAAGAGTAAGGGCGTTATCGAGTATATTTCCATGGTTCCTATTATGATCCCGGAGATTATCCTGGGTATGGTGTTTATGGCCTTTTTTGCTATGCTGAGCCTGCCTTTCGGGATGCTTACCCTGGTGCTGGGGCATACGACGTTTTGTGTGCCCTATGTGTTTATGATGGTAAAATCCAGCCTGGTGGGCATCGATAAATCCCTGGGCGAGGCGGCAAAGGACCTTGGGGCAACGGAAATCCGGGCATTTTTTACCATTACCCTTCCCCTGATAACGCCGGCAGTGATTTCCGGCATGCTTTTAGCCTTTGCGATGTCGCTGGATGATGTGGTAATCAGTATTTTTGTTACCGGGGCAAAGACGAATACCCTGCCGATTCGGATTTATACGCAGTTGAAATCCGGGGTGACGCCGGAGATTAACGCCCTGTGTACCCTGATGCTGGCGGCGACCTTTGTTTTAGTGGTCTTGTCGCAGTGGCTGGGGAGTGTCCAAAGAAAGGGCTAGTACTGCCTGGATATAATCCATGCGGCATACAAGTGTAAAAGAAATTTTGAGTGTAAAGAAAATTTTGAGTGTAAAAGAAATTTGCGGGATGGGCTGGACAATGACAGGTTTTTTTGATAAAGTGAAAGACACATGCCGCTTAAATTTCGGGCATTATTTAGCCGCAGAATCGATGGCAGCATGGGATTAGAATACCTCTGGAAATGGGCTGCAGCGGATACCGGGCAGCTTTGGGGTGTTTAAGACGGAAATGGAGGAGATATAATGAAAAAATCAAGACAGTTGGGAGCTTTGCTGATGGCGGCAGCAGTAACGGCAGCCAGTCTGCAGGGCTGCGCAAAGAGCGGCGGAAACGGAAGCGCAGATACGCAGGGCACATCGGCGCCGGCAGACCAAACAAAAGAGTCCGCATCGGACAATGCCCCGGCAGAACCGGCAGAAGCAGAGGCAGACGATAAAGGAAAAGAGGACGGCGATCCGGGTGAACTGAATATTTACACCTGGGCAGAGTATGTACCGCAGGATATCATTGACCGTTTTGAGGAGGAAACCGGAATCCGGGTAAATTACACGAACTTTGAGGCGAATGAGGAAATGCTTGCCAAGTTAGAAACCAGCGGCGGCGGGGAGTATGATATTATTATTGCCTCGGATTATATCATTAAAATTGCAGCAGATGAGGGGCTGGTAAAGGAGATTGATAAGGATAAGGTGCCGAATTTTGCAAATATCGACCCTATCTTCCAGAACTTCTTTTATGACCCGGAAAATACACTGACGGTTCCCTACGGGCCGGGGATTCCCCTGATTGTCTATGACCCTTCCGTGGTTACTGCAGAGATAACCGGCTATGATTCCCTTTGGGATTCCTCGCTTCAGGACAGCCTGGCTTTGATGGACAGCGAGCGGGTGGTGATGGGGATGACCTTAAAGACCATGGGGGAATCCTTTAATACCGAGGATTTGGACGTTATCCGGGCAGCCGGGGATAAGCTGATGGAATTAGCGCCCAATGTGCGGGTGCTAAGCCAGAACCAGACCCAGGACTTTCTCCTCAGCGGTGAAGTAAGCGCAGCATTTCTCTTTACTTCGCAGGTGGTTCTGGCCCTGAGCCAAAACCCGGATCTGCAGGTGGTTTACCCCAAGGAGGGACTTGGCTTTGGTGTGGATGCCGCGTTTATTCCGTCGCAGGCACCAAACAGCGATAATGCCCATGCCTTTTTAAACTTTATTCTGGACGGGGAAGTCGGGGCGCAGATTTCACAGCAGACCTATTACCTCTGCCCAAACAAAGCTTCCTATGCATTTTTGCCGGAGGAGTTTCAAAAGAGTTTGATTATCAGCACGGATGATGTCCCCAACGGCGAATTTATTCAGGATGTAGGCCCGGAGGCTGCCCAGCTGCATGAGGAACTTTGGACAGAGTTTAAGGCGGCGCTGGATTAGGCGTTTAGAAAGGAAAAAATGCAGGAACGATAAATAAAATACACAGATAAAACAGCAGGGTATGGGGCAGAGTGTATTTTACGTAGTCGGTAAAGCGATAGCCGGCAACCAGCGTCATACTGATTTGAGCAGCGGCCAGAGGGGTTGAGCAGGCCAGGCTCGCGGAAAAGTAAATGCCAAGACACATGGTCAGGGGATTAATCCCCAGGGCTGTGCTGATGGAAAGACCAACGGGAAGGACAATAAGGATTGCCGTTGAGTTGGTGATAAAGTTGCTGACTGCCAGGGTCAGCAGGCAGAGGGCGGCATAAACCAGAAAATCGGATGGATGGTTTCCCAGCATGGAGGAAATAAAGCCCGTCATGAGTTCACCGGATCCTCCGGCGTTCAGCGCGTTAGCCAGTCCAAGGCAGAAGGCAAGAAAGAGGACAGATTCCCAGTCCATGGTATTGCGGATCGTTTTGACATTGGTACAGCCGGTGAGGATGCAGAGCATGGCGGCACACATGGCAGTCATAGCGGTGGAAAGCCATTCCGTAAGATAAAAGAATAACATTGCAGCCAGGATGATCCCGAGGATCATCCTGTGTTTTTTATCGTTTGGAGAAGATAAGGGCTTTTCCATGGTAGCCGACGGAGCATCCAAGAGAAAATGTTCTTCTAAGCGCCCTCCCCAGATACGCTCGCCCAGGCGATAGCCAAAAAGTTGTGTGAAAAACAGATAGAAAAGCAGCATAAGGAAACCGGGGGCAAACATAGTAAACATAGAAAGGCTGGTTCCTGTGGTTTCAAACAGCAGGGCGTTTGCCGTTAACTGCGGGGTACAGCCAATTAAGGTGCAGCTTCCTCCAAGCATGGTACAAATTGCAAGGTTTAAGGTGAGGTTTTTTCTTTTCATTCGGCAGGAAGTACTGCATGCGCCGTCAATGATGGGCAGAAAAGCAGCGATAACGGCGGTATTGGCAAGGAACATGGCAAGCAGACCGGCAGCAAAACCGGAAATCAGCAGAAACCGCCGCTCATTATCCTTTGACCAAATCACTACCTGATGTCCAATCCGGGCCGCAGCCCCTGTTTCAAACATGGCATTTCCGATGATCAGCGCACCAAATAACAGATAAATAATGCTGTTGGAAAACCCGGAAAAAGCCTCTTCAAGAGTGCAGACCTGAAATAAAACCATCATCAGGCAGCCTAAAGCGCCGGTAACGACCGCAGGCAGCCATTCCGTAATAAAGAGAAGGATACACAGCGTTAAAATAAGAAGTCCGATGATGCCGGTTGCCATTGATTATTTCCTCCTGTTCGTCAGTACTTGTTAAACTTTACGAAATTTTCTTTTGATTAGTATTTCCTTTTATTTATTCAGTTTATTTATTCAGTTTTTCCTTGCTGCTCTGATTTCTTTTGTCAGGGCAGGAAGCACTTCAAAAAGATTTCCCACGATCCCATAGTCGGCAATATCAAAAATGGGTGCATCAGCATCTTTATTGATAGCAACGATCACATCTGAACCGCTCATTCCCGCTAAATGCTGGATAGCGCCGGAGATACCGCAGGCAATGTAGAGTCTTGGCCCCACGGTTTTTCCGGTCTGCCCGACCTGGTGACTGTGGCTGATCCAGCCGGCATCCACAGCAGCGCGGGAAGCGCCCACCGTGCCCCCTAAGGTATAGGCAAGTTCCTGAATCAGGGCAAAGCCTTCTGCACTTTTGACACCCCGCCCGCCGGAAACGATAATTTCTGCATTTTCCAAATCAACCACATCCCTGGCCGTTTCCCGGATGGTTTCGATAAGACGGGTGCGGACAGAAGCAGGATCGATCTTAAACTGTTCATGGATGACAATTTGAACCGTTTTTCCTGTCGGTGCCGGCTTTTTAAATACACCTGGACGTATGGTTCCAATCTGCGGGCGGGAATCCGGGCACATAATCGTGGCCATTAAATTTCCGCCAAAAGCAGGCCGTGTCCAGGCTACATGACCGGTTTCTTCATCGATATCCAGCGCCGTACAGTCGGCAGTTAAACCGGTTTTTAAGCGGCAGGAAAGGCGCGGGCCGAGATCTCGTCCGTTAGGGGTAGCGCCAATCATTAAGGTGGAGGGAGCATATTTTTTCACCAGATAGTCAAGGGCTGTGGTATAGGCGTCCGTGCTGTAGGGCCAAAAGGCTTCATCTTCAATCACAATTACTTGATCTGCGCCGTAATTTCCGGCTTCTCTTACAGCTTCTTTCGTGTTTTTCCCGAGAATAATGCCCACCAGAGCACCCTTTTGCTTATCTGCCAGCCTGCGTCCCGGATTTAAAAGTTCCAGGCCGACTTTTTTGGGGCTTCCATCCTCCTGCACTTCAATCAATACCCATAAATCATTTGTCTTTGCTGTCATAACTTCCTCCTACTCTATGATGTGTGCTTCCGAAAGAAGAGAAAAAAGTCTTTGTGCAGAAGCCTTGTCCGATTCTTCCTGTATTTTAACGCCGCCCTGTTTTTTGGGAGGAACAAAGGTGCTCTTTACCCGTGTGGGGGAACCCTTTAAACCAATGCGGCTTTTATCTATTTCCGGGAAATCCTCCTCGCTTAATACCGGAATTTCTGCGCGGTTTGCCGCCAGCTTCCGCTTAAGCGTGGGATAGCGGGGGTCAAATGCAGGTTTGGTGAAGGTGATAAGACAGGGAAGAGAAATGGAAAGTCTTTGGTTTTCATCTTCTCCTTCTTTGATAACTTCTAATCCATTCTCCGTTAATTTAGTTTCCAGGGCATAAGTAATCTGAGGAAGTCCGAGGTGTTCGGCAATTTCCGGTCCTACCTGGGCAGTATCACCGTCAATGGCCTGTTTTCCGCAGAAAACGGCATCGAATTTCCCCTCTTTTTCTTCCAGTTTTTGAATGGCGCAGGAAAGAATATAGCTGGTTGCCAAGGTATCCGACCCGCCAAAAGAACGTCCGCTGACCAGATAGGCTTTGTCGGCGGCGATGGCAAGACATTCTTTTAACGCTGTCTTTGCCTGCTCCGGCCCCATACTTAAAACAATAATTTTTGTGTCCGGGTGGTTATCTCTGATACGGGCAGCAGCTTCTAAGGCATAGCCGTCAAATGGGTTGACAATGCTGGGAACGCCGCTTCGGATTAAGGTGTTGGTGACCGGGTCGATTTTAATTTCGGTTGTATCCGGCACCTGTTTTACGCATACTAAAATATTCATTCGCACATCTCCTTATTTTTGATTTGGGAATACCGAATAAATAAGCAAATATCATGCCAAAAAAATAATTCTTCACCGAAAAGCATATCGGCGGGAATTTGCGTTTGCGGGCTGTTGATAAGGCGAAGAAAAGCGGAAGATTTTTGCCGGTTTTTTTGTTTTCGGGTGGAAAAAAATTGCCGTATGGCATCAAGATAAGGCATGAATCAGGCGTATGATTTATGCGGACATCCGCTGAAAATGCGCTTGTTTTGATAAAAAGAAAAAATGGCATGAAATATGCTAATAAATAAAATATAAGTCATGAACAGGAAAAAAGACCTGTACCTTACATGGCAGCAACAGGAAAGGAGAATGAAGTGTATGAGTGAGTATCGTTTGATGACAGAGGATCAGCGCGGCATGGTGGAGTTAGTTAAGGAGTTTTTAATGAAGGAGTATCTGCCGCTGGTGCCGGAATATGACCAAAAAGGGGAGTATCCTATGGAAATCCATAAAAAAATGGGTGAACTTGGACTATTTGCCATGGATATTCCCGAAGAATACGGGGGTCTTGGTCTGGATGCAGTGTCGGTCTGCTTAATTCGTGAGGCTATGGGGTATGTGGATGCCGGTTTTGCTTCTTCGTTTTCAGCCTCGACCTTTGGGATTAAGCCGGTTTTATTAGCAGGCACCGAGGAACAGAAAAAAGCCTATGGGGAAAGACTTTCCCAGGGACAGATCTCTGCGATGTGCCTGACAGAACCGCAGTCCGGTTCCGATATGGGCAATACCAAATGTAAAGCAGTCCGTGACGGCGATTCCTATATTTTAAACGGAACCAAGTGCTTTATTACCAATGGCGGCATTGCCGATATTTTTACTGTGGCGGCTGCGACGGCCCCGGAACTGAGAAATGGCGGAATTTCCTTATTTATCGTGGACCGGAATACGCCCGGCGTCAGCGTGGGAAAGGAAGAAAATAAGCTGGGCATCCGAACATCCAATACAACGGATGTCATCTTTGAAGACGTGCGGGTACCGGCTTCGGCATTGATTGGCGAAGAAAATGCCGGTTTTGCCATCAGTCAAAAGCTTCTGGCAAGAACACGTCCCACCGGAATGGCAGCAGGGATCGGTCTGGCACAGCGGGCGCTGGATCTGGCGATAGATTATGCGCAGCAGAGAATTACCTTTGGAAAGCCTATTGCCAGCAGACAGGCAATTAAATTTAAACTGGCGGATATGGAAATTAAGATTCAGACGGCAAGGGCCCAGCTTTTGTACAATGCCATGTTAATCGATCAGGGAATTTATGACAGCCTGATTGGTTCCATCACAAAAACCTATGTATCCGAGGCGGCATTTGAGGTGGCGAATGAAGCAGTGCAGATTTTTGGCGGTTACGGTTACAGCCGGGAATATCCGGTGGAAAAGCTTCTGCGCGATGCAAGAATTTACTCGCTGTTTGAAGGAACAAATGAAATTCAGCGAATGGTTATCGGCGGTGTACTGGCTCCGAAAAAGAAAGCATAGCAGGAAAAAGAAGTGAGAGAATAGAAAAATAATAAAGGAAGAACAAAGAAAAGGAGAAAAAAGAATGTTGTGGAAAGCGTATGAAGGTGTTTTGCTTGAGCGTGAGGAAGGTGCGGCTTTTATTACCTTAAATGATCCGGCAAATATGAACCCGGTGACCGTGACGACCATGGATTATCTTTGCGACGCCCTGCGGCTATGTGAACAGGACGAAGAGATCCGTGTGATTGTTCTGCGCGGGGCCGGAGGGAATTTTTCTGCCGGCGGCAATGTTAAGGCGATGAAGGAGCGTTTAGATAAGGGAATCAATACCGCCAGAGAGGGCATACGTGCCGGAGGCGAGTTTATGATGCGCCTGCGCACGATTGCCAAGCCGACGATTGCCTGGATTGAGGGCGCTGTGGCCGGGGCAGGGATGAGCATAGCGATGTGCTGTGATTTTTCGATAGCGGCGGAAGATGCCAAGATGGTCTTTGCCTTTGTCAACATTGGTTTTGTCCCGGACTGCGGAATTACCCACATGCTGACCAAATCTATAGGGCGCACAAGGGCGACGGAACTGTTAATGAGCGGGCGGCGTTTCAGAGGAGCGGATGCTGCGCAGTGGGGAATGATTACCGCAGCCGTCCCCAGGGAAAATCTGGAAGAAACCGTGCGGAAATATATTGATAAATATTCCCATGGACCGGGCGTGGCCTATGCCCAGATTAAGAAAATGATCAACAGCTGCACCATGCGGGAGTTAAATGCCTGCATGCAGGAAGAAGTAGAAGCACAGTATATCTGCAGCAGAACGGAAGATCATAAGGCTGCCGTGGATGCATTCTGCGAAAAAAGAAAACCGGAGTTTAAAGGAAGATAAGAGGGAAATTCTATGGGAAAGAAGAATGTATTTACCATCGACGGACGTTTTTACTATGGATGGGTAATGCTGCTGTGTGGATTTATGACCATGTTTATCTGCTATGTGGTAAAGGCAAATTGTACATCGTTATTTTACACCCCGATCTGTGAAGAACTTGGGGTGACAAGAACCGCCTACACGCAGACCAATACGGTTCTTACGATTACCATGCTGATTGGGTCGGCATTTATCGGGAAGATTTATAAGAAATATCCGGTTAAATATGTGCTGACCGGCTGTATTATCCTGACCTGTCTGTGTTATTTGGGTATGTCCCGTTCCCATTCCCTGTGGCAGTTTTATCTGCTTTCCGCAATACAGGGCTTTGGCTGGGCGGGTGCGACCAATCTTCCGGTAAGCATTATGGTAAGCAACTGGTTCGGACCGAAGATTAAGGGAACGGCGATGTCCATCGGTATGCTGGGAAGCGGTGCCGGCGCGCTGGTATGGGTCAATGTGATCAGCAACGTTATTGCCAATAACGGCTGGCGCACGGCCTACCTTGCCATGGCGGGAGTGAATGCGATTATGATTCCCGTTGCCCTGCTTTTGGTCGTCAGTATGCCAAGCGATAAGGGATTTGAAACCAGGGTTGGCGACCCTTCGCCGGAGGAAGTAGCGGCAGCGGGCGGCGTTTCCACCCAGAAAACCGGGATCACCGGAAAACAGGCATTAAAAACAAGCCGGTGGTGGTTTCAGTGGATTGCCGCATGTGTAACGATGATTGGGGCTTCGGCATTTTCTTCGCAGTGCGTGGCATATTTTACGGATATTACCGGAGATAAGGCACAGGCGGCTTTAATTTATTCCGGTGCATTAGGAACGCTTGTCCTGGGGAAATTTATCCTGGGGGCGATTTCCGATATTATCCACATCAAGCGTACAGCGGTAATTGCACCATTGTTTTATGCGGCGGTATTTATCTGTATGGCAATGTCGGCGACCAATATTGGCTTTTCTAAGGGGATGGCTCTGTTTTATATGATTGGCGGTTCGATTCCATCGGTTATCCCGGCGCTGATTACCGTCCGCAACTTCGGCGATAAGGAATTTGGAGTGATGAACGGATGGATGAATATGGCGGGAAATGTCGGGCAGATTATCGGGCCGACGGTGGCAGCATTTATTTTTGATATGACGGGTACATATCGTCTGGCCTGGATTATGTTTGCGGTGCTGATGGTGGTTGTAGGCTTATTGTACGCCGCGTCAAATGTGAGCAGTAAAAAGCAGATTGAGGCACTGGGGTATGTTCCGCAGTAAGTTGTTATGTCGTATGTTCATCGGCGGAGGTTTAAAGGAATTAGAAGAAGGAGGAGAGAAGCATGGAAGAACGAAAACTGCCCCTGGAAGGGCTGAAGGTGATAGAATTAGGGACACATTTTGCAGTTCCCAGTGTAACCCGCATGCTGGCAGACTGGGGAGCCGAAGTAGTTAAGGTGGAAAGTATTGCCGGGGATGCCTGGAGGATTGTAGGACGGAACCAGAAATGCCCGATTACCGATGAGGAAAATCCGTTTTTTATGGTGCCGAATGCCAATAAAAAATTTGTTGCCTTAAATTTAAAGGAGGAACAGGGAAAAGAAGCTTTAATTAAGCTGATTGGCACAGCGGAAATTTTTATCAGCAATATGCGGATGCCGGCGTTGACAAAGCTGGGTTTTGATTATCAGCAGCTTTCTAAGCGGTATCCGGAACTGATTTACGTGCACTTTACCGGTTATGGGTATAAGGGGCCGGATGCGGCGAAGCCAGGTTTTGATTCCGTGGCTTTTTGGGCAAGGTCCGGGGCGATGCTGGATTGGGGGACGAAAGGGAATTTTCCGTTCCTGGCCCCGACGGGAGCGGGGGATGCCATGACGGGTTCGATTCTCTGTGCAGGTGTTCTGGCAGCGCTGATTGGCAAGCGGGAAACCGGAAAGGGAACTTTTGTTTCTTCCTCCCTGATGGGAAGTTCGATTTGGTATAATAATGCGGCTGTGGTTTCCACGCAGTATGGCAACCAGTTTCCAAAGGATAAGGATCACCCGGCGAACCCGTTTGGCTGGCAGTATGAATGTGCCGACGGGGAATGGCTGATGATTGGGGTTGTGGATTATGCCGACGCTTACCGGAAGATTTTCCATCTTTTTGGGCGGGATGATATGCTGGAGGATGAGCGGTTTAATACGATCACAGCGGTTCAACAGCACATGGATGAATTTATGCCTGTTTTGCGGGGATACTTCAAGACAAAACCAAGAGATGAGTGGGTGAAGCTGATTGGGGAATTAAATATTGTCATTGGAAAAATCGGACATATCAGCGAACTGGCAGAGGATGAACAGGCAGTGGCAAACGGATTCGTCCGGCCCGTTACCTTCCCCAGCGGAAAGACGGTGGCGATGCCTGCGGTTCCGGTAGAGTTTTCGGCTTACGATACGGCGTCGCGCTATGAAAAGACCGGAGCAGTGGGAAGGGATACAGATGAGGTTCTTTCTCAGATTGGCTATACCGGGGCACAGGTCGGGGAAATGAGAAAACAGGGAATAGTAAAGTGATGAATGTTTGACAAAAAAGAAAATATCCGATAGGATAGAAGAAATTGTAAATATGGAGATTTACCATTAACCTGCAAAAAAAGAGGGGGAGAATACCATGTTAATTAACGACGAAAGTTGCAATGCAGAGAAAACGGTTCTGCGCTATCAGGAAAATGGAATTGTTGATCTGCTGGGCAGCGACTGGTACGGGATTTTGCTGCTCTCGCCGGGCGGCAGGATCTGCCTGGATACCTATAACGATATTCATGGGATTGGCAACGAAATCCCCCTCCGCTTTGTGGAGCATTGCATCCGGTGGGACAGCCTGCAGCAGCAAAAGACCTATTGCTATGAATTTGAAGGCCGGCATTTTTTTATCTATACTATTCGGCTGACGGAAAAGGGAAATCAGGTATTTTTTCTGCATTGTAAGGTAGATGGGCCATTTGATGAACGGGATATCCGGTGGTACGAACTGTACAGCACCACAGGACAGCAGAGGATGTTACTGGAAAACGAACTGGTACAGGAAAAGAATTATCTCTCGGGAATTCTAGAGAGCACGGAGGGCTGTATTGCCGTGGTTGATGCGGATTATACGATTCTTTCGGCGAATGACAATGCACAGGAATTATTCGGCGATAATTTAACCACCGGATCGAGGAAACTGCTTCCTGTAATTAAGGCCGTGGATAAGGTGCTTTTGATGAAGGAAAAACAGATTCTTCCCCGTGTGCTGTTAAATGAAATGGAGAATGAACTGGGCTGTTCCATTTATAAGTTTGTTTTGACTCCGTTAAAAAGCAGCAAGGGGAAGGTGGGCTGTGTGGTTATCGTTGCAACGGATATTACACAGAAATTCATCCATCGGAGGCGGGCGGCACAGAGGCAGAATTTTCAGATTTTGGGGGATGCAACCTTTGAGATGTCAAAGGATATGCGCACACCGCTGATGAATATTCAGGGCTGCGCCAGTTTGCTTTTAGATGAACCAAATCTGACGGAAGAGATGCGGGAGCTGCTTAATTTTATTCAAACCGAAGCCGGACATATCAGCCGGATTAATGACCAGCTGATTTCCTTCTGCAACCTGACGGAGGAAACTTCCTGCGCCCAGATACGCATTCACCATGTACTGCAAAACTGTGTTTCTGCCCTTTACCGGGAGAGGAGCAGGAAAAAACTGATCATAAAAACGCATCTTGAGGAAGAGATGCCCATGGTACAGATGAAAAATGTGGATTTGCACCAGTTGTTTTTTAATCTTTTGCTCAGTTCTCTTTCTTCGATCAAGGAAAAAGGAAGCATTGATGTGAGCAGCCATTATGATAAACAAAAGATGGCCGTTGTGGTGAAAATCGCGGAAGATGGAGAGGAAGGGGGGCAGGATAGAGAGGAAGAACTGCTTTATGTGAGAAGAGGCAGCGGAAATCTACAGAACTGGATCGATGTACCCTTGCTGATGGCAAAAAAAATTACGTTGGACTATGGAGGAACCTTGGAAATGAAACGGCAGGAGGATGGACGTCAGGTTCGGATGGTAACATTGCCCTGTATTGTATCGTAAAGGGATGAGCGTATTCAGCTACAGACAAGGGGGAAGTTTGGATGAAACGGATTTTAATTGCTGATCACTCGGAAATTGCCAACCGTATGTTCTGCACCGGATTATCAAAGTGCGGCTTTTTGGTAACTGCTGTGGCAAATGTTCGCGATTTACTTCATCAGTGCAGTATTGGTCATTATGATTTGCTGTTAATGGACTTATATTTGGATAAAACAAACCAGCTGGAACAAATTTTATATTTAAAGAAGCTTTGTCCCGGGCTGTTTATTTTGGTGATGAGCGATGAACCGGATGTGTCCAGTGCGGTTCAGGCCATGAAGAACGGGGCGGATGATTTTATTGAAAAACCCTGTGAATTAAATTTGCTGACCGGTAAGATCCAGGAATTGTTAAATTCTGAAGCCGGATGGAAGGAAAAACGTTCCCGGGAAGAAGAGGATGGGGGCTGGAACAGTGAAAGGCCAGTTGAACGTATTGAAGAGGTGGTGGCAAAGGTCAGGGACTACCAGACAACCGTATTAATTACCGGTGAAAGCGGAACGGGAAAGACGATGCTGGCGAAAAAGATTCATTTTACCAGCATAAGAAAAGGACTGCCCTTTGTTCATGTCAATTGTTCGGCGATACCGCCAAATCTTTTTGAAAGTGAACTGTTTGGCTATGAAAAGGGGGCGTTTACCGGGGCGCTTAGGATGAAGCCCGGAAAATTTGAGGCAGCCGGTGCAGGAACGATATTCCTGGATGAAATCGGCCTGATTCCCATTCATCTTCAGTCGAAGCTGCTGAATGTTTTGCAGGAGCGGTGCTTTGAGCGCGTGGGTGGAAATGAAAGCATCGTGATGGAAGCCCGCGTGATTGCGGCAACGAACGCTAATCTGGAGCAATGTGTGGAGGCAGGAACTTTTCGCCGGGATTTATACTATCGGTTAAATGTAATACAGCTGGAAATGCCGCCGCTGCGCTACCGCCGGGAGGATCTGCACAGTCTGACCGAACAGTTTATTCAGCGGTTTTGTCAGAACTTTGGAAAGCCTGTGCCTAAGATTAGCGCGTCCTTTTGGCAGGCCGTAGAGAACTATGGCTGGCCGGGGAATATCCGTGAATTGGAAAATGCGATTGAAAGTGCGGTTGTCCTCTGCGGGGACAGCTTGGATGCCCGGTGCCTTCCGCTTAGAGTGACCTGTATGCCATTGGGCAGCAATAAGGTAAGCCCGGTGCAGGTATCCGATAATGAGTCAAAGCCCGTGCCGCATCATTTAAAGCAGTATTTAAAGCAGCAGGAGGATGCTATGATTCTGGAAGCATTAAGTAAATTTAACGGACGGAAAGAAAAGGCCGCACAGTACCTGGGTATTTCGGACAGAACTCTGCGCTATAAAATCAGCAATATGGAAGGGAAAAATCCTCAGGACAGATAAGATGTGATAAAGGAAAAGAAGATTATCCGTAAGATGGCGGGAAGGAATTTTAAATATGCTTTAAAAAGAGGAAAAAGCAGAACAGGAAAGTATAATGATGAGCCTATGGAAATTATTTGAACGTTCAGTTCAGCTATATCATAAAAAAACTGCCTTGGTTGAGGTAAATAGGCGGATTAGTTTTGATGATCTCTGGGAAATAAGCCGCCGGATGGGCCGACGGCTTTGGAAAGAGGCAAAAGGAAAAAAGCAAAGAAGGGTATTGATTCTGGCAAGAAATTCTATCGAAGAAATAGCTGTATTTCTTGGCTGTTTTCAGACGGGGCTTATTGCCTGTCCGGTGAACTGGCGGCATTCGGCAAAAGAATTACAGAAGCTTTTGGCGAAGTACCCGGATGCGGTATTGCTCAGCGATCAAAAATCCATGGAATTAATGCGGCAGGCCGGGGCAGAGAATGTTCTTTTGCTGGAGGAGATGGATTCTGCCCGGAGTGATGGAGATAAATGTGATTTGGGGAACGGAGCCGGACCGGAAGATATTGCGGTGCAGTTGTTTACCAGCGGAAGCACAGGTACACCGAAAGAGGTAGGGCACACGCATAGCGGGCTGATGATGTATTTGTATACCTATGCTTTAGAATCCCGCTGGACAGCAGAGGAGATTTATCAGACCAGTGCAAATTTATTTCATTTGTCTGGTTTTTCGATTATTCTCAGCCTGCTGATCGGAAGTACAACCGTGTTTTTTGACCATTTTGATGCTGTGGAATTTTTACAGGTGATGGAGAGGGAAAAAAGCAGCCGTGTCAGTATGATTCCCACCTTAATTATTCGCTTGCTTCAGGATAAAAGGATGCCGGCGTTTGATTTTTCCTCGGTAAAAAAGATTGTTTACGGCGGTTCGCCGATGAACGAGCATGTGGTGCTTCAGGCAATGGAACAGTTTCATTGTCAGATGGAACAGGCGTATGGGGCGACCGAGAGCTGCTGTATGGCAATTCTTCTGCCGGAAGACCATCAGCGTGCGGCAGACCATGCACAGGACAGGAAAATTCTGCGCTCAGCCGGGCGTCCCCTTCCGTTAGTTCAGATAAGGATTCGCCAGGAAACCGACAAAGAAGAGGGAAAGCAGCAGGGCTGCGGGGAAATTGAGGTAAAAAGTCCGTTTTTGTGTACATGGGATACCAAGAAAGGGCAGCACAATACGGCGGACGGCTATCACCCGACCGGGGATATGGGATGGGTGGACAGCGACGGTTATGTATATCTGGCAGGGCGAAAACATGACCTGATTATATCCGGCGGGGAAAACGTGTATCCTAAAGAAGTGGAAGACTGTATTGCCGGGATGACAGATACGGTGAAAGCGGTCTGTGTTCTGGGAATGCCCGAGCCGTGCTGGGGAGAAATCGTGGTAGCCTGTGTGGTGCGGAAAGAAAATGTTTCTCTTAGCGAGGACGAGGTGATTTCCTGGTGCCGCCGGCACATTGCCGGATATAAAAAGCCTAAAAAGGTGATTTTCTGTGATTATCTGCCGGAAAATGCCAACGGTAAGGTTTCCCGTCCGTTACTGAGAAAGTATTTGGAGGAACATATTTTTGCAAAGTAGTTTATTTTATATATTTTTTATAAAATTCATTAAAAAGGTGAGGACTTTATGATATACTTCGGATCAGATATGGGGGTATCTGTTTTTGCAGGGGGGTAATACTTTAGCAATTTCTGATAAATGAGTAAAAAAAGAGATAAAAAGTAAAAGCGGGTGCGGCAAGCGGATTGCAGCATGCAGCAGTATGATAGCGAGTTTAATCTTCTGATTTCAATATTCTAATTTTAATCTTCATTTCTATTGTGATTACTGTTCACAGGGATGCGTTTGCAGCATTTCAGATTCCACATCAGTGCAGACAGAAAAGTTTTGTTTTCACAGACGGCAGCAGAGTGGTGCTGCTGTGTCAAGATTTTCACAGACGGCAGCAGAGTATTGCTGTGTCAAAAATAATCAGGCAAATGCACATTCAAGCAGCCGTCAGCCGCAGTTTCCGGTGAAGCCGGCATTCGATTAAAATGACAAAAAACAAAAAATAAAAATCATAAAAAAACACAAAATGAAAGGTCGTCATGATTGAAAACAGGTCTGTTTTTGATTATGACAGGAAAGGGGAATTTATGGCTAATGTTTATGCCTATATCCGGGTGAGCAGCCGTGAAGCAGAATGAGGACAGGCAATGGATTGCACTGAAGGAGTTGGTGATTTCAGAAAAAAACATCTTTGTAGATAGACATTCCGGCAAAGATTTTGAACGACCATCGTATAAACGCATGGTAAAGCGGATGAAAAGGGATGATTTGCTGTACATAAAGAGCATCGATCGGTTAGGGCGCAATTATGAGGAGATTTTGGAACAATGGCGGATTCTTACTAGGAAGTAAAATGATGTTGTGTACGGCAATGTTAGCAGTGCTGGGTGGGGGAATTACCGCCTTTGCAGGGGAATGGAAGACAGATGCAAAAGGTTACTGGTATGCAAAAGATGATGGAAGTTATGCGTCGTCAGAGTGGATTGCGGATGAGGGAAAATGGTATTATATTGGTGATGATGGCTATATGGTATCCAATGCCTGGATTGGAGATTATTATGTAGGGACAGATGGGGCTATGCTGGTCAATACGACAACGCATGAATTAAATGAAGAAAATATTCAAAAAATGTTGGTCGATATGAATTCGGCGATGTAAAACACTGGGTTTCTATAAATAAAGCAACCGCTCTGGCAGCGAGGTTAATCTTCTGCCAGGGCAGTTTTTTTCGTGGTTGCTATAAAAAAGGTAATTTTTGTTATTTTACACAGTTTGGAGTCCTGCAAGCTGTCTTACTTCCGGAACACTAAGACCGGTATCCTCTGCGATTTCTTCAACGGTTTGTTTCCCTCTTTTTAGCAATTTAAGTGCTGTTTTTCTTTTTGTTTCATTTTCAGCTTCGTTTTTTAATCTTCTTGCACTCGTTTCAATTAATGCTCCGCTCATCATATCACCCACACCTCTCTGCACATTTTCATATTTTTGTGCAATTTCCTTAATCACATCACCAGAAATCTCTATGATGGTTCGCTTGTCAAATGCCCCGATCACTTTCTGCTGTTCCAGTTCATCGAGTTTTTCTAAAATTTTCTTGTATTCAGCTTTCAATTCCAACAATTTCTGCTCATTATTATTATACTCTGGAAAACTTTTTTCATGTGAAAAAATATAAAACGGAATTAGCATTAACAGATCTTTTTCAAAAATATCATTCAGCGAATAGGTCTGTACTTTCATAATCGGCACATCATATTGAACGGTTCCGCCCGGTGTGACAATTATATATTTCATTTTATCTGGTGTTTTTTTGTAAGTCCGCAGATACAGAACCGCTGTATTTGGGAATGTCACAGTCAGTGTTTCCTCTGTAACCTCGCCTTCATCAAGCGCAATTTGTGCATCATATTCAAAAAGTCTTATTGTGATTTTTCCATCCGGCAGACTACTTTCGCATTCAATGTGATATTTCTTCGGTGTTTTTCCCAAAATTGTAAAATTCGTGTCTGTAATCCGTTCTTTATCTGCGTTGTCTTGTTGAGCCAAAAAATGTTCGTTGGGAAAAAAACGGATTTCCTCTGCCCCTGTATAGGTTTCTCCAAAAATTTCATTGATTATGGGGATAATTAGCTTTCGGCAGTCATTTAGAATTGTACGGAATGCCCCGTCATATATAGTTGCCATATCTTATTTCCCTTCTGTTTGTGTCTTAATCATACCATTTTTTTATTTCAAATTCAAGAGTTTCATAGAGTTTGCAAATGTGTAATTTTCAGAATTGTTATAATTATCTGTGATTTTTGAGAAATATCAAAAAATATCCACCAATAATTCTTGTGCTTTGTCTTGCGATGCTATATAATAAAAACAGATAATCTTTATTTTTTAGAAGAGCAGGAGGTGGAAAAGAAAAAGAGGTTGTTAATTCACCTTTTATTTTTGCGTATCGAGAGGCGGTGCTTTTTTTTAAGAAAGTCTGGATGAAATGCTATTTGTGGTATAAATAGGGAGAGTTAAAGTATATTTTGAAGAAGCAATAGACAGAATAAATCATATTGACTGGGATAAGGTCGGTACAAAAGTATCTTCAGAAGATGGAGATTCAGGGGTGGAATTTTTGCGGAGATTAGCAAATTTTTATACGGAAACATTATTTAAACGATAGCCACCATTAGTTTCTGATATAGCTTGGATAATGGGAGAACCTAGTGAAGCGAATTTTGAAAAATATTATACAGATAAAACAAAAGAAATCCTGAGAAAGGAGTGAGGTGGTGATATGGGAAGGTATTTGAACAGCAGAGTACCATTTGAAGTATACAGAGAAATTGCCGGAACAAGGTTTTTTGTGGATAAATCACTTATCCTTGAAGAAATTTTAAGTGCAGTGGAAGTCGATGGACAGAAATATTTGTGTATCACAAGGCCGAGGCGGTTTGGGAAAAGTATTATGGCATGTATGGTTGCTGCATTTTTGGGAAAGGCTGTTGATGCAGAAAAATTATTTGGACGGCTGTTTATTGCCGAGAATGAAAACTATAAAGCTTATCTAAATAAATATAATGTTCTTTACATTGATTTCAGCGAAGTGCCAAGGGATTGTACAAGTTACAGACAGTATATTGCCCGTATACAGGATGGGATAAATAATGATCTTGCCAGGGCTTATGATGATCTGCACATTGATGCAAAGAAAGCGACATGGGATATTCTGACGGATATTTTTCAAAAAAAAAGTGAGAAATTTATCTTTGTTATGGATGAGTGGGACGCCATGTTTCATATGTCATTTATTACGCAGGAGGATAAAGAAGCATATCTCTTATTTTTGAAGTCTTTATTAAAAGGAAAGGCTTATGTGGAACTGGCGTACATGACAGGGGTTCTCCCTATAGCAAAATATTCCGGAGGTTCGGAGTTGAATATGTTTCTGGAATATGATATGGCGACAAAAAAGAAATTCAGTGAATATTTTGGATTTTCAGATGCTGAGGTTGATAAATTGTTTGAACGATATCAAAAAGGGACGGATGAACCTGCAATTACCAGAGAAGAACTGCGAATCTGGTATGATGGCTATTGTACGGCAAAAGGGAAGAGGATTTATAACCCCAGATCGGTTGTATGCGCTCTGACGGATAATGAATTATCGAATTATTGGACCAGTTCAGGACCTTATGATGAAATTTTTTACTATATTCGCAATAATATTCAGGATGTAAGAGATGATATTGTCCTGATGGTATCAGGAGAAACGGTTCCGATTGCTCTTCAGGGATATGCGGTTACGGGGACGGAACTTAAAACAAAAAATCAGATTTATTCTGCTATGGTGGTTTACGGGCTGCTGACTTATGAGAATAAGAAGGTGTCTATTCCGAACAAAGAACTGATGGATAAGTTTAATGAACTTCTTCTGAATAATGATTGTCTGGGATATGTTTACAGCCTGGCCAGGGAATCAGAACGGATGCTGGCGGCTACACTGGCGGGAGATACGAATACCATGGCAGATATCCTTGAATATGCTCATAATACAGAGTCACCGATTTTTTCTTATAATAACGAGATTGAACTGGCGGCAGTAGTTAATCTTGTATATCTTGCAGCACGGGACAGATATCGTGTGGAACGGGAAGATAAGGCAGGCAAGGGATATGTAGATTTCATCTTTTATCCGGAAGTAAAGGGTGCAGATGCTTTGATTTTAGAATTGAAAGTAGGAAGTACACCTAAAAAGGCAATTCAACAGATTAAGGATAAAAACTATGTGCTGCGGTTAAGAGGAAAGTTGGGGGAGGAACCTAAATACACGGGAAAAGTTCTGGCGGTCGGGATTAGCTACAGTAAAAAGACAAAAAAACATGTTTGTAAAGTGGAAGTATTGTAGCTAATTTCTCGATCAAATATTGTAGATAATTTCACAATTAAATAAGAAATGATAGATTAAGAATAAAATTAGAAAATCTGATAGAAACACTGAAATTTGCAGAGTTTTCTGATTTTATTCTTATTTTTTTGCATAAATGTTGTATTGGAAACTTTTTGCTTAAATTTTGTATCAGAAACACCAGGCG
>VSOC01000051.1 GCA_009774615.1 Lachnospiraceae bacterium | reverse complement strand
CACCTACTCCCTGCTATCCCTCCTCCACCTGGGCCACCCCTACGCCCCTTCAACCACCTGGGAATCGACCGAGAAAGCTACCGCGCTCTTCCTGGATTTCGGAGAAGAAAAAGACCTCGCCACCCTATCAATCTATCTTGGAAACTACGAAAACCGCCGCTTCACCCTCCAGACAGGCACCGGCTCCCCCATCCGCTGGCAATCCCTCCCCGACATTACCATAAAACGTGTTTACCAGTGGAACACCGTCCGCATTAACCAAAAAGCCCGCTACTTTCGCCTCACCACCCTCAACCAGTTCACCCAGCTCAACGAACTCATTTTCCAAACCTCCCAGGGCACCCTCATCCTTCCCAAAAACAAAGCCTCCTACCCCTGGCTTTTCGATGAAAGTTGGATGTACCCCGGTTACGCCTCCCATTTATCCGGAACCGTATTTGATGAATCCGTCTTTGCCCGAACCGCCTACGAGTATCTTCACGGACTCCGCGCCTATGAAGACACCCACCCGCCTCTGGGCAAGCTTTTTATCAGCCTGGGAATTGCCTGTTTTGGCATGAATCCCTTTGGCTGGCGCATTGCGGGAGTGCTTGCCGGAATCCTTTTGCTCGTGGTTATCTGGGTCTTCTCCTGCCGCCTGTTTTCCGACTGGCGGACGGCAGCCGCCGTGCTTTTGCTGATTGCCCTGGATTTTCTGCATTTTACAGAATCCCGTCTGGGACAGGTCGATTCATTCCTGGTCTTATGGATGACGACCATGAATTACTTTATGTTCCGCTATTACGAAACCATGACAAAAAGAAGCAAAAGAAAATGCCACCGTTTCCTCCTTGCCAGCGGTTTTTTCATGGGTCTGGCGGTTTCCTGTAAATGGTCAGGCTTATACGGCGGACTGGGTCTTGGAATTATCTGGACAGCCTTTATAATTTCCCGCTACCAAAAAAAGCAAATCACGCGAAAAGAAATAAAAACGGAATGTGCCGTCTTTTGCCTTGCCTTTATCCTGTTTCCCGCCGTAATTTACCTGTTATCCTATCTTCCCTATGTTGCCTTTGATCAAACCATGGGCTTCTGGGAACGGGTGATTCAAAATCAGATCAATATGTTTCACTACCACACCCATGTAGGAGGTCAGCATGAACTGGCTTCGCGCTGGTATCAGTGGCCGGTGATTGCAAAGCCGGTGAAGCTCTATTCCATGCATTTTTTCGACGGAAAGGCAGAAATTCTGGCTCTTATGGGCAATCCTGCCTTCTGGTGGACAGGACTGGTCATTTTGTTTTGTTGTTTTTACCGGATGGCAGAAAAAGTAAACGGACGCACGGCCTTTTTACTTGTGTCGTATTTTGCACCCCTGCTTCCATGGCTGGGAATCAGCCGCTATTCGTTTTTATATCATTATTATCCCAGTATTCCCTTCCTTGCCCTGCTTATGGGAATCTGGGCGGAAGAACGGGGAAAGAAAGGACAGTACTGCCTGTTTTCCTGCGTTGTTTTGTCGGCCGTTTTCTTTCTTTTGTTTTATCCTGTACTGGCAGGCTTAAGGGTTTCACAGACCTATATTCGTTTCCTGGAATGGCTTCCTGGCTGGAACTTTGTTTCCTGATAAAGAATTGGGGAATGGGGAAGGATTTAAAGAATAATCAAGCCTTAAAAGATATTTCATTGTTTCTTAAAAAGGATAGGGAGGAATATGCTTATGAGATTGGGAAGGAAAAAAAAGCAGAAATCCGGCAGATTTTCCTGGATTTTATTGGCGGTTTGTGTACTTCTTCTGGCTGTGCAGGCCGCGGGGATTGTCGATCCGGCGGAGTGGCGTGTGCAGGATGCCCGTTATCAAAAGGGCGGGCTGGTGAGTCCGGAGATTCTGGTTATCGGCATTGACGAGGAAACCATGATGGAATATGGTTCCTGGCAGAACTGGAGCCGCACAGGGACAGCCAGGCTTTTGCAGGTACTGAATCAGAATCCTGATACGGCCCCGGCAGTTATCGGTCTGGATATTGGCTTTTTTGGAGAGAGCGATGCCAAGGCCGATGAAGAACTGGCACAGGCGGCAGCAGTTTTGGACAATGTGGTTGCCACCTCCTATGCCTCTTTTGGAAAGAAAGTACATGAGGGGGAAGATGGAAGCTTTTCTACAGAAAATACGGTGCTCACCTATGAAATTCCCTACGAAGCCCTGAGGCGTCACATCCGCTTTGGGTTCAGCAATGTTCCGGTGGACAGCGACGGGATTGTCAGGCACAGTTTATATCGTATCTCTAGGGGAAACGGGGAATCGGCCTACAGCTTTGCGGCAGAGATTTACCAAAAGTATACGGGAGAACTGCCTGCCTGTATCCAGGAGGGAGAAATTTTGGGCTATATTCCGTTTTCCGCCCGGCCATTTGAATATTATGGGTCGGAAACGGCGGGGCTGTCCTTTTCTAAGGTGGTGAGCGGGGAGATCCCGGCGGAACTGTTTGCCGGGAGTATTGTGTTGGTGGGACCCTATACCACAGGGATGATGGATGCCTATTATACCGCTGTCAGTCACGATATCCCCATGTACGGAGTAGAAGTTCATGCCAATATCCTGCAGTCTTTTCTTGAGGATAACCGCAAGGCGGAAACGGGGATGCCGACCCGGCTTTTTATCACTGCGGTTATGATGGGGTTAGTGATTTTGTGTATGGGGCTTCCGAAAATTCGGTATTCGCTGCTGTGTATGGTTTTGCTGTTAGGCGCTTACTGGATGGCTGTGGGGGCTGCCTGTGAACGGGGATGGATTCTGCCCCTTTTGTATCCGCTGGCAAGTGCCGTTTTGGTCTGTGCCGCCTGTATTGTCCTTCAATATGCCATGGAGAGGAAGGCAAAAAAACGAATCGAGGGAATTTTTGGAAAATATGTATCGAAAGAGGTTGCAGCCAGCATTGTCCTGGGCGGCGAGGAGTCGTTAAAGCTTGGGGGACAGAAGAAAGAGGTTGCAGTGTTATTTGTAGATATTCGGAATTTTACGCCCCTTTCCGAAACCCTTTTGCCGGAACAGGTGGTTGAGATGCTCAACCATTATCTGAAATTTACGACAAAAGCCATTTTTAAAAACCAGGGAACCGTGGATAAGTTTATTGGCGATGCGACAATGGCGATTTTTAACGCCCCCCTGGAAGTGGAGGATTATGTGTTTAAAGCCGTAAAGACCGGATGGGATATGGCAGGGGCAGCGGGGGTTCTGGAAAAAGAAATGGAAGCTTTGGTAGGGCAGAAAGTGGGTTTTGGGATAGGAATTAACTGCGGCGAAGCCGTTATCGGAAATATCGGAACCTCCTCCCGGATGGACTATACCGCGATTGGAAATACGGTAAATCTTGCCGCCCGCTTAGAAGCCCAGGCCGGAGTTGGAGAAGTCGTGATCAGTTCTTCGGTCTATGAACGCCTTCGGGGGAGGATTCAGGCGGAAAGCCTGGGAAAAAGAAACTTAAAAGGAATTGCCGGAGAAATGGAGATTTACCGGGTGGTGGGAATTAATGAAGAATCGTGAAATCAACCGCAGTCTTCCGGTGGCTGCCATCGTTGTTCCCTGTTTTAATGAAGAGGCTGTGCTGGATGATACAGCGGCCGAATTGATAAAACTTCTTGATGCCATGATTGCCCGGGGCAGGGCCGCACCGGAGAGCCGGATTGTTTTTGTGGACGACGGATCTGGGGATGCTACCTGGGAGCGTGTACTGATCCATGCAAAAGAAAGCCGTCTGGTTGCAGGAATTTCCCTCCGGCGCAATGTCGGCCACCAAAATGCATTGTTTGCGGGACTGATGGAGGTAAGAGAATTTTGTGACGCCGCCATTTCCCTGGATGCCGATCTTCAGGACGATCCCGGGCTTATCCCGGCGATGCTGGAAGCGTTTTGTGCAGGAAAGGATGTTGTCTATGCCGTCCGCAGGAGCAGGATGGGCGACGGATGGGCAAAAAAAGCGTCAGCCTTTCTTTTTTACCGGCTTATGGAGAGGATGGGGGCCGATCTGCCCAGGGACTGCGGTGATTTTCGGCTTCTGAGCAGAAAGGCTCTGGAGGAATTAGGCTGTTTCAGGGAACCGGATCCGTTTCTTCGGGGGCTGATTCCCCTTTTGGGTCTTCCCTCGGAAACGCTCTTTTTTGACCGCAGACCCAGGAAGGCAGGAAAAAGCAAATATTCTCTGCCAAAGATGGTTCGGTTTGCAGCAAATGGCATAATTACCCTGACGGACTGGCCCATCGTTCTGATTTTCCGGCTGGGAGCAGGACTTTTTGGCGTGTCCTTAGCGGTGTTTTTCTGGCTGTTATCTGCGGGATGGGCAGGAAATGGATGGAAAATAGCAGCGGTATCGATCTGGGGCGCAGCGGGGCTGATCTTAATGGCAGCAGGGACAATCGGGCTGTATATCTTTCGTATCTGGCAAAGAGCCTTCGGTCATCCCCATTATCAGATTCGGGAAAAATACTTTTTTCCAGAAAATCCAGAAGAAAAATACAAGGTTTAGATTGACAAGAAGTACATTATAGTGATAAAATCTAACAAGCTGTTGTTTGCACCTTGATAAAAAAATCGCTTGTTTGATTTCATATATGGTTAAGCAGAAAATGATTGATACTGGGAAGCAATTTTAAATTTTAACGATATTTGTAGCCCTTGGAGCCGCATTCAAGGGCTATTCTTAAACCCTGTGTGTTTTGGAAAGACAACTGTAGTTGAAGAAAAGACATTGAGCCGCTGTTTAAAACGCAGTAAGGCAGGATGGTTAAAATGAGGAAAAAGAAAATTAGGATGTGATATGAGTATGGGCAAATATTTTGCTAAACGAATTGGCATGGCATGTATTACGATTTTTCTTGTAACATGCATCACCTTTTTATTGATGAACGCAGTGCCGGGAAGCCCCTGGCTCAGCGAAAAAACCCCGTCAGCTGCTACTCTGGCAGCTTTAAATGCTAAGTATGGACTGGATAAGCCTGTGCATATTCAGCTCATGATGTATCTGAAGAACCTTCTCCGTGGTGATTTTGGCGTATCCCTGAAAATGCAGAAAAACCGTGCAGTATTAAGCATTATTATGGAGATGTTCCCGGTATCGGCTAAGGTGGGTGCTCTGGCACTGACTTGGGCAGTGCTTGTGGGTGTGCCTTTGGGCTGTCTTGCCGCTTTTAAGCGCGGGAAGCTTACGGACAGTATCCTGCGGGTAGTCTGTACACTGGGAATTTCCATGCCAAGCTTTGTGGTGGCTTCCGTGCTGTTGGTTACATTAGCCGGCGGTATGGCTGCACTGAAGATCTTCCCGACGATTTTTGATCCGGCTCTGGGCTGGAAAACCTATGTTCTGCCTTGCTTTTCTCTGGGTTTTTATCCCATGTGTTATACTGCCCGGCAGACCCGTTCGGCGATGCTGGATTCCTTAAACCAGGAATACATTAAAACGGCAAGGGCAAAGGGTCTGAAAAATGTTAAGATTATTTTCAAGCACGCACTGAGAAATGCGCTGATTCCGGTAATTACCTATTTAGGGCCGCAGGTGGCATTTACCCTTTGCGGCGGCTTCGTTGTAGAGAGTGTGTATTCGATTCCCGGGCTGGGGCGTTATTTCGTGCAGTCCATCCAGAACAGGGATTATCCGGTAATTATGGGGACAACCATCTTTCTGGCAACCTTTATTATCCTGATGAACGTCGTGGTTGATTTCCTGTATAAGGTAGCCGACCCGAGAATCAGCTTAACGAAGGGAGGAGATTGATATGGCAGAAGAAAATAAAATGAAGCGTTTTCCCGTTTCCATGCAGCCGGATATTGAAGATTTATTAAAGGAGATCTCCCCGGCAGATTTTGCACCTGCGACGAAGGAGGAGCGGGATGATTTTATTCAGGAGCGCCAGAGTGTGTCTTACTGGAAGGATGCCTGGAGGCGGCTGAAAAAGAATGTTGTAGCCATGGTTGCTTTGGGTGTGATTATTTTTCTGATTTTATTTGCCTTTGTAGGGCCTTACCTGATTCCTTACGGCTACGAGCAGTTTAATAAAGGGGCAGAAAACCTCTACCCCTATCACTATACCTTAGAAGACCAGAAACGTTTGGATGCAGAGATTGCTGCCCGGACGGAAACAGAAGTTTTAGATGTTGACCAGATGATTGCCAAAGCTGAAGAAGAGGCAGCGGCAAGGGGAGAGAAATTATCCAGTGTAGATCGCGCCAAGATCAAGGCGCAGGCGAAGGTTGCCGCACAGAAGAGCGCAAGTGCCGAGCACGATGTTGACCCGAATGAACTCCGCAAGGAACTGGGAATTAAGAAACATATGTTCGGCTATTCCGCAGCAGAGCTTGAGCGGAAGGCAGGGGGGGAACGTGTGTTCCCTCATATCTTCGGTACGGATATGTACGGCAGAGATATCTTGGTGCGCGTAATGTATGGTGCGAGGGTTTCCATGGCAGTCGGTATCTGTGCAGCCCTTCTGGTGCTGTGTATCGGTGCGGTTTACGGGTCGATTTCGGGCTACTGCGGCGGAAAGGTCGATGCCGTGATGCAGCGTATTGTGGAACTGATTTATTCTGTACCTGAGATGCTTGTCGTGCTTTTGATTGCTACTGCGTTAAAGCCGATTTTAACCGAGTATGTCAATACAGGAAGCGGTCCCTTAAAGTCCTTTGTCAATACCCTGGGACCGAACCTGATTTCCATGTTTATTGCCTTTGGTATGCTTTACTGGGTAACGATGAGCCGGATTATCCGCGGTCAGGTGCTTCAGCTTAAGCAGCAGGAGTATGTGACGGCAGCCCGTGCCCTGGGTGCCTCCGGCGGAAGGATTATCCGTCAGCACCTTCTTCCCAACTGTATCGGGCAGATTGTCGTAACCACCTGTTTACAGATTCCGTCAGCGATTTTCCTGGAGTCCTTCCTTTCCTATCTGGGCGTGGGTGTTTCTGCACCTCTGCCAAGCCTGGGTTCCATGGCTACCGATGCACTGAGCGGTATGTACACCTATACTTACCGTCTGATTGTACCGTCGATTATATTAAGTATTATGATTCTGGCGTTCAACCTGTTTGGCGACGGCCTGCGGGATGCTTTAGACCCGAAGCTTAAGAAATAGAAAGGAGGAGCAAGATGTCAGAACAGAAGAATTCAAATAAATTGCTGGAAGTGAAAGACCTCCGTGTTTCCTTCTTTACTCCCGCCGGGGAAGTAAAAGCGGTAGGAGGGATTTCTTATGATTTAAATTATGGTGAAGTTATGGGGGTCGTGGGTGAGTCCGGTTCGGGAAAGAGCCAGGAGGCTTATTCCATTATTGGCCTTCTGCAGCCCCCGGGGAAGGTTATCGGCGGTTCCATTACCTTCGAAGGTCAGGATGTGCTTTCCTTTTCCAAAGAAGAGATGACGGCGTTTCGGGGAAATAAAGTGGCGATGATTTTCCAGAATCCCATGACCTGTTTAAACCCGGTTTACACCATCGGCAACCAGTTAGTGGAGGCCCTTCGCGCCCACGATAAGCAGATTTCCAAGGCGGACGCCGAAAAGCGGGCGATGGAGATGATGGAGATGGTCGGCATCAATAACGTGGAAAAGCGGATGAAGCAGTACCCGCATGAATTTTCCGGCGGTATGCGCCAGAGGGTTATGATTGCCATGGGCTTAATCTGCCACCCGCAGCTTTTAATTGCCGACGAGCCGACGACGGCGCTGGACGTTACGATCCAGGCACAGATTTTGGAATTAATGAAGGAACTGCAGAAAAAGACCAAGATGGGAATTATCTTTATCACCCACAACCTGGGCGTGGTAGCGGATATTTGTGATAAGGTATCCGTAATGTATGCCGGAAAGATTGTGGAGCAGGGGCCGGTGGACGATATTTTTTATGCGCCTGCCCATCCCTACACCATGGGTCTTCTGCGTTCTATGCCCCGTGTCGATGCGGAAAGCTATGAGCGCCTGATTCCGATTGAGGGAACGCCGGTGGATATGCTAAACCCGCCGGAGGGCTGTCCATTTGCGCCCCGGTGCGAAAAATGCATGAAGATCTGCTTAAAGAAAATGCCGCCCTATGTGGAAGTAGGCGAGAATCACCGCTCTGCCTGCTGGCTGCGGGTGCAGGAACAGATGAACAAGGAGGAAAAGTAAGATGGCAAAGGAAGAAAAGATTCTCCTTGAGATCAATAATTTGCGCAAATATTTCCCGGTAAAGGGAATTAAAGGGCCGGGGGTTCAGGCCGTTCAGGATGTATCCTTTTTTATTAATAAGGGAGAAACCCTGGGTCTGGTGGGTGAGTCCGGCTGCGGAAAGACAACCCTGGGAAGAACGATTCTGCGCCTTTACGAGCCTACCGGCGGAAAGATTACCTATGACGGTACGCCGATTTACGATAACCCCTTAGGGCCGGACGGAAAGCCTGTGGGAAAACCGTCCGCGGTCAATATGCTTCCTTACCGCAGAAAGATGCAGATTATTTTCCAGGACCCCTCGGCTTCCCTTGACCCGCGTATGACGGTGGGAGAGATTATCGGGGAGGCTATCGATATTCATAAGCTGGCACAGGGTAAGGCAGAGCGTGCAGATAGGATTAAAGAACTTTTGCGCCGGGTGGGTTTAAACACCGAGCATGCCAACCGCTATCCCCATGAGTTTTCCGGCGGGCAGCAGCAGCGTGTCGGTATTGCAAGGGCACTGGCAGTAAAGCCGGAGTTCATCGTCTGTGATGAGCCGATTTCTGCTCTGGATGTTTCGATTCAGTCCCAGGTGGTCAATATGCTGGAGGATATGCAGCAGGAGTTAGGTCTGACCTATTTATTCATTGCCCACGATTTGTCCGTGGTTCGTCATATTTCCAACCGGATTGGCGTAATGTATCTGGGATCGTTGGTGGAACTGGGCGAGAGCTATGAATTAAACCGCCATCCCATCCATCCCTACACCCAGACCCTGCTTTCTGCCGTTCCCGTGCCTGACCCGCAGGTCAGCCGCACACGGCAGAGAATTGTCCTGCAGGGCGATATTCCAAGCCCCATGAATCCGCCGAGCGGCTGCCGTTTCCACACCCGCTGTCCGTATGCGACGGACAAGTGCAAACAGGAAACCCCGCAGTTTAAGGAACATGAACCCGGGCACTGGGCAGCCTGCCATTTACTGGAAAAGTAAGAGATTTTAAGGTATCACCGTCATTAAGACGTCTGATATAGATTTAGGCGAGGACTCTTAGTTTTGGAGTGCTCAACAGGAAAAAAGGAGGAAGATCATTATGAGAAAGACCAAGAAAATTCTGTCTTTGGCTCTGGCTTCGACCATGGTATTATCCCTGGCAGCCTGCGGCGGGGGCAGCACATCCACCCCCACGACAGCGGCAGAAACAACTACGGCTGCGCCAGCAGATGCTGACACCACGGGGGAAACCACGGCAGCAGAGGCAGAGAGTGAGGGCGCAGAGGGAGAAACCACCTCTAACGGCAATAATATTGCTGTATGTTTAGCATCTGAACCGCAGACCGTTGACCCGGCGTTAAACTCCGCGGTAGACGGCGCGATTATGATTAACCATTTCTTTGAAGGTCTGGTTAAGTGGGTAGATGACGGCGAAGGAAACGCCATGACAGCACCCGGTCAGGCAGAGTCCTGGGAGAAGGTTGTCAATGACGACGGAACTGTAACCTATACGATGAAGCTGCGCGATGGCATTAAGTGGTCGGACGGCAAGGAAGTTACCGCAGGTGATTTCGAGTACAGCTGGAAGCGTCTGGCTAATCCGGAAACCGCAGCGGACTACTGCTATATGATTGATATGGTACAGAACTATGCAGGTATCGCCAACAGCGAATCCGACCCGGATACCCTGGGCATTAAGGCGATTGACGACAAGACCCTGGAAATCGTACTTTCCTATGACTGCCCGTATTTTGAAGAAATCATGGCATTCCCGGCAACCTTCCCTGTACGTCAGGATTTAGTTGAAGGAAACGATGAGTGGACGTATGATGTAGCTACTTATGTGAGCAACGGCCCTTACAAGATGAAGGAATGGTCACATAATGCTTATATTTTAGCAGAGAAGAACGAGAACTACTATGATTTTGCAAACCTTGGCCCGGATACCATCCGCTTTACTCTGTTAGATGATGCCAATGCTATTCTGGCAGCTTACAAGAGCGGCGAACTGGATTTCATCGAAGAACTTCCCCCGGATGAGATGGCAAACTACTTAGCTTCCGGCGAACTGACCGTAGCGGACTATATCGGAACCTATTATGTATGCTTTAATACGGAGGACGAAGTTTTCTCCAATCCGTTAATCCGTAAGGCATTCTCTCTTGCTATTGACCGGAATTACATCGTAGAAAACGTAAGCCAGGCAGGTGAAGTTCCGGCAACCGGTTATGTTCCTGCAGGTGTTAATGACGCAGCAGGCCCGGGAAGCGACGATTTCCGTACCGTAGGCGGCGAATACTACAGCGTTGCTGAAGAAGATTACGAGAAGAACTGTGAAGAAGCCCGTGCCCTGTTGGCAGAAGCCGGCTATCCAAACGGTGAAGGCTTCCCGACCGTAGAATATATGTACAACACTAACGATAAGCACAAAGCTATCGGCGAGGCACTGCAGAATATGTGGCAGGAACAGTTAGGCGTTACGGTTAATTTAAGCAATCAGGACTGGAACGTATTCTTAGAGAGCAGAAAACAGGGCGATTACCAGATTGCAAGAAACGGCTGGATTGCCGACTACAACGATCCCTGCTCCTTCCTGGATATGTGGTACACCGGCGGCGGAAACAACGACGCACAGTATTCCAATAAGGATTATGATGCAAAGATTGACGCAGCAAAGGCTACGGCTGTACAGGAAGAACGTATGAAGGCTTTCCATGAGGCAGAAGATATCCTGATCGAACAGGATAACGTGCTGGCTCCGGTATACTTCTATACACAGCCATATATGATTAAGGATGATATTCAAGGTATGTACTATACGCCATTAGGATACTTCTTCTTTGGCTATACGACCAGAAACTAAGTATCTGTAGTTTTATCAAGCTGAATATTGTAAATAGGGCGGAAAAGCTCCTGGTGAATTCCAGGGGCTTTTTTCAATATGAATAGGAAAATGACGACGAGCCGGATTTTTTATTTGATAAAATGGACAACGTATAGGTTGTATAAAGGCATTGACAATGTATATACTATTGTATATACTAAACATAAGGAGGGAGAGGATTTTATGCAGGCAACAATACAAAAATGGGGAAATTCACAAGGGATAAGAATACCAAAAGCGTTTCTTGAAGCATTAGGTATGGCAGAAAATGATATTGTAGAACTTAATCGAGTTGAGGATAACCTTGTGATTACGAAGGTGAAAAAAGAAAAAGAACTTACATTGGAAGAAATATTCAAAGATTACAAAGGGGAATATAGGACTGAGGAATTTGACTGGGGTTCTCCTGCTGGAAGGGAAGTGTGGTAGTGTATCATCCAAAACAAGGAGATATTGTATTCCTGGATTTTAGTCCGCAGGCAGGGCATGAGCAGGCAGGAAGAAGACCTGGAATAGTTATCAGCAATGAACAGTTTTTTATAAGGACTAAATTTGCGATAGTGTGTCCAATTACAAATACAAGCAACAAGTTTCCTCTGCATATTCCATTGGATAACCGAACAAAAACAACGGGGGTAATATTGACAGAACATATGAAATGTTTGGACGTAATCTGTAGAAACATTCAATTCGCTGAGAAACTGCCGGAAGATTTATTAGAAAAGACATTGGCATATGTAAAGGCATTTTTCTGATAAAAGTTTTTTTTGCTGCGTCTTGTTTCTGAAATTCATAAATTTTATAAAAATACTACTTTTTTAAACCACCCATTTATGGTATACTTAAAAAAGTGCAGCAGATGCTGATGGGAAAAAGTGCAGCGGTGCTGACGAGAGATTACAGGAGAAAAACGATGGAATCAAAACGAGTACTGTTAAAATTAAGCGGAGAGGCTCTGGCTGGCTCGAAAAAGACGGGGTTTGACGAGGAAACCGTTAAGGAGGTAGCCCGCCAGGTGAAGCTTTCTGTGGACGCCGGCGTGGAGGTCGGCATTGTCATTGGAGGGGGAAACTTCTGGAGAGGGCGTACCAGCGAGGCGATTGACCGTCCGAAAGCCGACCAGATTGGGATGCTGGCTACCGTGATGAACTGCATCTATGTTTCGGAGATTTTCCGCAATGCAGGGATGAAGACGGAGATTTTTACACCCTTTGCCTGCGGTACGATGACGCAGATGTTTTCTAAGGACAGCGCAAATATGTGCTTTGCCCAGGGAAAGGTTGTTTTTTTTGCCGGAGGGACGGGGCATCCCTATTTTTCCACGGATACGGGGATTGCGCTCAGGGCGATTGAGATGGAGGCGGACTGTATTCTTTTGGCTAAGGCGATTGACGGGGTTTATGACAGCGATCCCAAGTTAAATCCCGAGGCGAAAAAGTATGAGGAAATTTCCATTCAGGAAGTGATTGACAAGAAGCTGGCTGTGGTGGATTTGACCGCTTCCATTATGTGCATGGAGCACCATATGCCGATGGCAGTGTTCAGTTTAAATGAAAAGGACGGCATTGCCAATGCGATGCAGGGGAAGATTCATGGCACGATTGTTACCGCATAACGGCAGCTGCCTTGGCTGCGGCAGACGATTTTTTGACTGGGCATAGCTTATCGGATAAATATAATGACGAGGAGGGTTTTTTTATGCAGGATATTAAAGTTTATGAAGATAAGATGAATAAGACATTGGACAACCTTCAGGGAGAGTATGGGACGATCCGTGCAGGGCGGGCAAATCCGCATGTTTTGGACAAGATTAAAGTGGATTATTACGGCACACCTACCCCGATCCAGCAGGTGGGGAATATTTCCGTTCCCGAAGCGCGCATGATCGTGATTCAGCCATGGGAGAAATCGCTGTTAAAGGCGATTGAAAAAGCGATCCTTACCTCCGATTTAGGGATTAACCCGACAAATGACGGAAGCGTAATCCGGCTGATCTTCCCGGAGCTGACCGAGGATCGGCGTAAGGAATTATCTAAGGAAGTAAAGAAAAAAGGCGAGAATGCCAAGGTGGCTGTGCGCAACATCCGCCGTGATGCCAATGATACTTTTAAAAAGCAGGAAAAGGCAAGCGAGATTTCCGAGGATGATTTAGAGGAAGTTATCGATAAGATGCAGAAACTGACCGATAAGATGATTGAAAAAATTGACAAGGCGATCGAGGCAAAGACAAAGGAGATTATGACGGTTTAGGCGATAAGAAGGTAAGTACTGTTCACATTGCTGCCTGTTACAGTGAACGCATGTGAACAGTAATGTTAAGCGTGGGGCGGGGTGTGAATCCTGCCCTGATTTTTCGTAAACGGATGTAAGGTTACTGCAATAGGAAGATTTACGCCGGATGTGCAGAAGTTACTGTGTACGCATGTAAACCGTAATCTGCAGAAAGGGAGGATAAGATGAATACCGAAGAGAGAATACCGCGCCATGTGGCTCTGATTCTGGACGGGAACGGACGATGGGCAAAGAAGCGGGGGCTGCCCCGGACGATGGGGCATAAAGAGGGCTGCAAGACGGTGGAAAAAACCGTGGAGATTGCAGCCCGGATGGGCATTGAATATTTGACGGTTTATGGGTTTTCTACGGAAAACTGGAAGCGTTCTTCGGAGGAAGTGGGAGCGCTGATGCAGCTTTTCCGCTACTATATGGTTCGTCTGTTAAAGATTGCAAAGCAAAATAATGTCCGGGTGAAGATGATTGGCGACAGACGAAGATTTGATGAGGATATTATTGAGGGAATTAACCGCCTGGAGCGGGAAACGAAAGAGAATACCGGACTGACCTTTGTGATTGCGGTAAATTACGGGGCAAGGGATGAGATAACGAGAGCGGTGTCCCGGCTAGCGGCAGACTGTGTGCAGGGCAGGGTGAAGGCAGAGGAGATTACAGAGGATGTTCTTTCCTCCTATCTGGATACGGCGGGGATGCCGGACCCGGATCTTTTAATCCGTACCAGCGGGGAAATCCGTCTGTCTAATTATCTGCTCTGGCAGCTGGCCTATACGGAAATCTATGTTACTGACTGTTTATGGCCGGATTTTAATGAAGAGGAATTGAAAAGGGCAGTTGTGCAGTATAATAAAAGAGAGCGGAGATTTGGGGGAGTGAAGTAGAAAATGATGGGTAAGCAACGGAGTGAAGAGGCTGTCCCGCTTTAATGGGAATTTTGCGTTTTTTGCTGTAAACTCCGGGCACTCCACAGGGGATAAGGAGGATAAAATGTTTGCAACCAGGCTTATCAGCGGAATTATTTTGGTTGTGCTGGCACTTTTTTTGGTGGGACAGGGAGGAGTTGTTTTGTTTTTGGCCTCTCTTGGCATTTCCGTGATCGGGCAGTATGAACTGTATCGGGTGACGAAGATGGAAGATAAGCTGTTAGGCGCTGTGGGCTATGCAGCCGGGGCAGCCTACTATGTGCTTTTGTGGTATGGACAGGGGCATTATATTACGCTTGTGGCTATCGGGGCGCTGATGCTGTTTATGACTATTTATGCCATTACCTTTCCCAAGTACGGGACGGAACAGGTGACAGTAGCTTTTTTTGGCATCTTTTATGTGGCGGTGATGTTTTCTTATCTCTACCAGGTTCGGGCAATGGCGGACGGAAAGTATCTGGTTTGGCTGATTTTTTTAAGTTCCTGGGGATGCGATACCTGCGCTTACTGTGTGGGAATGCTGCTTGGGAAGCATAAGCTGGCACCGGTGCTCAGCCCGAAAAAATCTATTGAGGGAGCTGTGGGCGGCGTGGTCGGGGCAGCCCTTCTTGGACTGCTTTATGCGTCGCTGTTTGGGCATGAGATGACGGACGTGGCTAACCCTCACCTGGCCTGTGCGGCTGCCTGCGGGATTGCCGCGGTGATTTCACAGATTGGCGATCTGGCGGCTTCGGCGATTAAGCGAAACCATGAAGTGAAGGATTACGGACATTTAATTCCCGGACACGGGGGCGTGCTGGATCGGTTTGACAGTATGCTCTTTACGGCGCCGGCGATTTATTTTGCACTGACTTTTTTAAAATAGAGATTCGTGTGTTTGATTAAAGGCTGATGAAGTATTAATACTAAAAGAGGTAAGAACATGGAAAGAAAGATTGCCATTTTGGGTTCTACAGGTTCGATAGGGACGCAGACCCTGGAGATTGTCCGCAGGAACGGGGATATCCGGGTGACGGCTCTGGCGGCGGGAAGGAATATTGAATGTCTGGAAGCGCAGATTCGGGAGTTTTCGCCGGAACTGGCCTGTGTATGGGATGAGGAAAAGGCGAAAGAACTGCGGGTTAAGGTGCAGGATCTTCCGGTGAAGATTGTGTCCGGGATGGATGGTTTGATTGAAGCGGCATTAGAACCGTCGGCTCAGATTGTGGTTACGGCAGTGGTGGGGATGATTGGGATTCGGCCCACGATTGCGGCGATGGAGGCGGGGAAGGATATTGCCCTGGCAAATAAGGAAACTTTGGTGACTGCCGGACATTTGATTATGGATTTGGCGAAGAGAAAGGGAGTAAGGATTCTTCCGGTGGATTCTGAGCACAGTGCGATTTTCCAGTGTCTGCACGGCGAACGGTCGGATCGTCTGTATGGCGGGTGGACAGATGATGTAAGCCTAGGCAGAGCCGGACAGGATGAAGGGCAGACAGCGGGGAATACGATTGCAAAGATTCTTCTGACAGCTTCGGGCGGGCCGTTCCGGGGACGGACGAAAGAACAACTTAAAAACGTTCAGTTGGAAGACGCCTTAAAGCATCCGAACTGGGCGATGGGGCAGAAGATTACCATTGATTCTTCGACCATGGTCAATAAGGGACTGGAAGTGATGGAGGCCCGCTGGCTGTTTGATGTGGGCTTTGACCAGATTCAGGTAGTGATTCAGCCGCAGAGCATTATTCATTCGATGGTGGAATTTGAGGACGGGGCGGTGCTGGCACAGCTTGGCACGCCGGATATGAAGCTGCCCATCCAGTATGCGCTTTATTATCCTAAGCGGCGCTTCCTTGCAGGGGATCGGCTGGATTTTGAAAAGCTTCAGGAAATTCGGTTTGAGAAGCCGGATCGGGAAACCTTCCGTGGTCTGGCTCTGGCCTATCAGGCGGGGCGGGAAGGCGGCACGGTGCCTACGGTGTTTAATGCAGCTAATGAAACGGCAGTGCGTCTTTTCTTGCAGAGAAAGATTTCCTATCTGCAGATTGTGGAATTGATTGAACGGGCGATGGAGGGGCATAGGAAGGCAGAAAATCCTTCCGTGGAGCGGATATTGGAAGCGGAAGCGGAGGCCGAGGAATTTGTGCTGCAGGCGGCGTCCGGGATGAGATGAAAAGCCGGGATAAGAGTCCGTGGAATGGAAGAATGAAATAGATGGAAGAAAGAAATAGTAATAGAAGAAAGAAATAGTTATAAAAGAAAGAAATCAATGGAAGAAAGAGATAGAAAGCAGGTGGTAAATTGCTGAATATAGTTGCTGCAATCCTGTTATTTGGATTTATTATTATGTTTCATGAACTGGGTCACTTTCTGCTGGCGAAGGCCAATGGGGTGGCGGTGATGGAGTTTTCCATCGGCATGGGGCCAAGGCTGGCTTCGGTGGTGTGGAGGGGGACGCGGTATTCGCTGAAAATCCTTCCCCTCGGCGGTTCCTGTGCCATGGCTGATGAAGATACGGACAGCGGCGATCCGAACGGATTTTTAAGCAAGTCGGTCTGGGCAAGGATTTCGGTGATTGCGGCGGGGCCGGTGTTTAATTTTATTCTGGCGTTTATTTTCGGTGTGATTATTGTCTGGTACTGCGGGTATGATCTGCCTGTGATTTCCGGGATTATGGAAGGTTATCCGGCGGAGGCTGCGGGAATCGAGGAGGGCGATATTATTTTCTCGATTAACGGGAAAAAACTGATGGAATACCGGGATTTGCAGCAGTATTTAATGCTTCACCCGGAAGAAGAACTGATTATGGAGTGCGGGCGGCTGACCGACGAGGCGAAGGCGGCGGGAGTAAACTGGTATACGTATTCCGGGAAGGAACAGGTAAAACGCTATACGGCGACGCTGGCAACGCGCTACAGCGAGGAAAATAAAGCTTATATGATGGGCATTGAGCATCAGATGGAGTACCATAAGCCCAAGGGAATCGGGCATTTGTTCAGCCTGGGCTGGCATGAGGTGATTTTCCAGGGAAGATCGGCAATTGAGAGTTTCCGGCTTTTGTTCCGGGGGTATTTGGGCACGGAAGATCTGGGAGGTCCGGTGCGCATTGTGGCGGAGATGGGCGAAACGGTCGGTGAAGTTCGATCGGCGGGGTGGCTGAGCGTGCTGCTGACATTAATGAATATCGGTGTGGTGTTAAGTGCGACCCTGGGGACGATGAATCTTCTTCCGATTCCTGCATTAGACGGGGGAAGGCTTGCGTTTCTTCTGGTAGAAGCTGTACGCGGAAGGGCCATCAGCCAGGAAAAAGAGGGCATGATTCATCTGGCGGGAATGGTTGTGCTGATGGGACTTATGCTGCTGATTATGTTTAATGATATTCGGAATTTGATTTTCCGATAGAGGGGAAAAACGCAGGTTTTGTAATAGCGGATAAAATTAGGTTATTGGAAAATGATTTGGAGGCAGAGTTATGCAGGAGATTCGTCGGGCAAACAAGGAAGATATTTCCCGGATTGCGGAAATTCTTGTATTTACCAAAAGGGTAAGTTATCGTCCGATTTTTCAGAATGACCAGTTCTCATTTATCAATCTCCAGGTGCTTCCTCTGGCGCAGGAATATCAGGAAGATAAAGGCCGCCTTGGGCGTACATGGGTGTTTGATGATGGATTTGTAAAGGGGATGCTGGAAACGCAAGGGGAGGAACTGACAAAACTCTATGTGGATTCTTTTTTCCAGGGGATGGGAATTGGTGCTAAATTGATGGATTTTGCGGTATCCAGGCTTGGGGTACGGTTTTTGTGGGCGCTGGAGAAAAATAAAAAGGCGATTGCATTTTATCGTACACATGGATTTGAACGGACTGGAGAGAGGATGCTGGAAGAGGGGACGCCGGAGTATTTGGTGGAGATGGAGCGAAGGTAAGATTGTATTAGGGAAAAGTAGAAGGTAAGATTGCCTTTGGAAAAAAGCATAAGAAAAAATGTATTTGGAAAATATGGAAGAAACAGGATGGGTGGAATCGATGAGCAGAGAAACAACACGAAAGGTTAAAATTGGAAATTGTGTAATTGGCGGGGGAAGTCCGGTGGCAATTCAGTCAATGTGCAATACACACACCGAGGATATTCAGGCTACGGTTGCACAGATTCACCGTCTGGAGGAAGCTGGCTGTGAGATCGTCCGGGTGACGGTGCCGACAAAAGAAGCAGCCCTGGCTGTGCGGGAGATTAAGAAAGAGATATCGATTCCTTTGGTGGCGGATATTCACTTTGATTATAAGATGGCGATTGCCGCGATGGAAAACGGCGCAGATAAGATTCGGATTAATCCGGGCAATATCGGCTCGGCTGACCGGGTTAAGGCTGTGGTGGATGCAGCAAAGGCGCTTCATATTCCTATTCGTGTGGGAGTAAACAGCGGATCGTTGGAAAAAGAAATTCTGGAAAAATATGGAAGGGTAACAGCGGAAGGGCTGGTGGAGAGTGCATTGGCCCAGGTAAAGCGGATTGAAGATTTTGGCTATGATAACCTGGTGATCAGCATAAAGTCGTCGGATGTCATGATGTGTGTAAAGGCGCATGAATTGATTGATCAGCAGACCAATTATCCTCTGCATGTGGGAATTACCGAGGCGGGAACGCTGTATTCAGGCAATATTAAATCTTCCGTGGGTCTTGGGCTGATCTTAGGGCAGGGAATTGGCGATACCATCCGTGTATCCTTAACGGGCGATCCGGTGGAGGAGATTAAGACGGCAAAGCTGATTCTTCGGACATTAGGTCTTAGGAAGGGCGGAATCGAGGTAGTTTCCTGCCCAACCTGCGGGAGGACACAGATTGACTTGATTTCCCTGGCTAATGCAGTAGAAACGATGGCTGCGGAGTTTGATGATCTCAGTGGTGTCAAGGTTGCTGTGATGGGCTGCGTGGTCAATGGACCGGGAGAGGCAAAGGAAGCCGATTTAGGGATTGCCGGGGGCCGCGGGGAAGGTCTGTTGATCCGAAAAGGAGAGGTTATCCGAAAAGTGCCGGAAGGTGAGCTTTTGCAGGTGCTTAGGGAGGAGCTCTTGCAGCTTCGGAAGCAGAGGATAAAAGTTAGTTCGTGTTAATTGAGGATGTAATAAATAAAAATGAGGATAATGTTTTGGAATACACACAGAAATAAAGCGATTAATGAATATATTGTATCTCTTGTTATGGATTATGATATTGATATATTTATTATGGCTGAATATAATGCGGATGAAATAGAATTGGATAGGTTGCTTAAAAAATATTATTTAAAACATTCTGCTTGCTTTACTGGTGGCTGTAAGGGAATGAGTATCTGGAGCAATTATGAAAATATGAAATCTGGTCCCCATGATACACATTATTCTATTCAGGTGGTTAATGATAAATATATTTTATGTTGTGTTCATTTAATATCTGATGCATATGGAGATATGTCTGATGAAAGACATAAAAATATGAGGGAGATAGTATATGAGATTCAGCAATTTGAGAAGGAAGTAATTTCAAAAAATACAATAATTATTGGAGATTTTAATGAAGCACCATACGATAAAGGCTGTTTAAGTGCAGATGGTTTTCATGGTTTGCCAGCGTTGACGATAAAGGATAGACCAAATCGAAAAGTTGGCAGCACGGAATATAGAAAGTTTTATAATCCTATGTGGAATTTTATGGGAGATTTTTCTTATCCGCCGGGAACTTATTATTTGAATCGATCTAAATTATATTTACCAATGTGGTATATTGTGGATCAAGTGGTATTGAGTCAGGATATTTTACCATTATTTAAGAAGGAAAGTTTAAAAATAATAACTTCCTGCAGCTATTCTGATTTGAGGGATAAAAATGATCATCCAGATAAAAAGATAAGTGATCATTTTCCAATTGTCTGTGAAATAAAAGATAAGTAGATTTATTGGAGGTATAGGATGAATAAGGAAAAATTTACGTTTGAATTAATCGATAAATATACGCCAGATATTGTTATAAAAAATTTATTAAAAGAGATTGAGAGAGATACTAAAGGATATGTAATAGGAAATATAGACAGATATGATGGCCCAATTGATTTTTATACTAAACGAGGTGGAGGACTTGCGGCAGTTTTGGGAACAATGCAGCAAATGTCAGAAATGGTGGATATACAGCAGGATTTAGGAGAACAAGATCCAGAGCAGCATAAGTTTGAAGTTTTTCTTACCGTAAAAGGACTGGAACATTATAAATATAGAATGATGTTTGTTGACTATGGCACAATTTCATATCCAGTAACCATTATTCTGAATGAGGACTTAGCGGTTGCCTATAGTGGAAGACGAAAGGATGTATTTACTATTGAATCAATGAAACAACTGGAGGAGATGATGGATACTATTCTTAATTCAGACATGATGCTTTCTTTTATCCAAAGTTTAATCAATGAATCATTAAGACAGGAAATGAAGGAAATTTCATAAAAAATATAGAAAACAAAACAGATATTGTTCAATAAGATGATACAATATGGAAGGAAAAGAAAGACAGGAAAGTAAATGGCAAAAGGATTTTTAGAGGTTTTTCCCGGATTGACCATAGAAAAAGAGTTTGAAGAGCTTTTAAAACTGACCAAGGTGTCCCGCGTGACATCGACCAGGGATAGAAGCTCTATTCGCATTTATCTGGAAAGTCCGAGGCTGATTCAAAAGCAGATGATTTATGACCTGGAAAACGGGATTAAGGAGCAGCTTTTTCCGGGAAAGAAGATGACGATTAAGATCCAGGAAAAATACCGTCTTTCCGGGCAGTATACGCCGCAGAAGCTGATGGAGGTTTATCAGGACAGTATTGCCCTGGAATTAAAGAATTACAGCATTATTATGTACACCATGTTTAAGAAGGCCGAATTTATCTTCCCGGAACCAGATGTACTGCAGATGACGGTGGAAAATACCATGGTATCAAGGGAAAAGGCGGGGGAGTTAAAGCGGATTCTGGAAAAGATTCTTCAGGAGCGGTGCGGCATGGGAGCTGTGGTTGAATTTACCTATGTTGCGCCTAAGGAAAGCAAGCTGCGAAAGCAGGCGAAGGAGGCCGAGGAAGCGGCGGCAGCGGCTTACGGGGCTTATCTTCATGGGGGCACAGGCACAGATTTGGATATAAATATTCCCTGGGATGAGTATGGGATTTCCGGTGCAAAGAGTGGGGCATCAGGTGGTCAGAGCGAGGAAAACGCAGGGGGCAAGACGGGAAATTCCGAAGTTAAAACTTCTAATGCAGGTAAAAAAGTACTTTCTTTAAAAGCAAGAAAGGAAGCGGCTAAAGGTTCGGAAAATGGCAGCGCAGGAAAGAGTTCTTTTAGCGGAAATGGCGGACAGAAAGGTGGTTTTTCCAAGAAAAGCAGCTTCTCCAAAAACGGCAGCTTCTCACGAAACACCGCTTTGCGCAAGTCGGACAACCCTGATGTGCTTTACGGACGGGATTTTGATGACGGGTTTACCAATATTGAGGCTATCGAAGGCGAGGTCGGGGAGGTTACGATCCGAGGGCAGATTCTAACCGTGGAGAAACGGGAACTGCGCGGCGGTGAAAAGTCCATTGTTATCTTTGATGTTACGGATTTTACGGATACGATTACCATTAAACTTTTTGTGCGCCAGGATGCCATGGAGGACGTGGACAAGGCTGTTGTTAAGGGCAGTTTTGTAAAAATCCGGGGCGTGACGACCATTGATAAATTCGATCATGAACTGACGCTTGGCAGTATCGTAGGGATAAAAAAATGCGAGGATTTTACCAGCAAACGGATGGATAACAGCCTGGAAAAGCGCGTGGAACTGCACTGTCACACGAAGATGAGTGATATGGACGGGGTGGCCGAGGTTAAGGCCATTATTAAGCGGGCAAAGGCATGGGGGATGCCGGCAATTGCTATTACCGATCACGGCTGTGTACAGGCATTTACCGATGCCAATCATGCCCTGGATAAGGGAGATGATTTTAAGATTATCTACGGGGTGGAAGGCTATCTGGTGGATGATTTAAAGCAGCTTGTGGAGAATTCCCGCAACCAGAGTTTTGTCGATACCTATGTGGTTTTTGATATCGAAACCACCGGATTTTCTCCGGAGAAGAATAAAATCATTGAAATCGGTGCGGTAAAGGTGGAGGACGGGAAAATTACAGACAGGTTCAGCACCTTTGTTAATCCGGACGTGCCGATTCCCTTTGCTATCGAGCAGCTCACCGGAATTAATGATTCCATGGTTCTGGACAGCCCGCAGATTGATGTGATTCTTCCGCAGTTTCTGGAATTTTGCGGCGATGCGGTGATTGTGGCGCACAACGCAGGGTTTGATACAGGATTTATCGCCCATTATGCAAAGCTTCTGGGGCTTTCCTATGCGCCGACGATTCTGGATACGGTGACTTTGGCACGTCTGCTTTTGCCGAATTTAAACCGCTACAAGCTGGATACCGTGGCAAAAGCCGTGGGGGTATCGCTGGAAAATCACCACCGGGCCGTGGACGACGCAGAGGCTACTGCCGGGATTTTTAAGGAGTTTGTCCGGATGTTCCGGGCACAGGATATTGAAACCCTGGATCAGGTCAACGCCTTAAGCAAACTGACCACAGCCGGGATTCAAAAACTTCCGACCAACCATATCATTATCCTGGCAAAGAATGATGTGGGAAGAATTAACCTCTACCGTCTGGTTTCCCTTTCGCATCTGGAATATTTTGCCCGAAGACCCAGGATTCCCAAGAGCCTTTTAGAAAAGTACCGGGAGGGTCTGATTATCGGATCTGCCTGTGAGGCCGGGGAACTGTATCAGGCTTTGCTCCGCGGCGTTCCTGCTGCGGAGATTGCCAAAATTGTACGGTTTTATGACTATCTGGAAATCCAGCCCCTGGGCAATAACGATTTTATGCTGAGGGACGAAAAGAGCACGGTAAAAAATAAAGAGGATTTAATTGCCTTAAATAAGCGCATTGTCCAACTGGGAAAAGAGTTTGGAAAGCCGGTCTGTGCGACCTGTGATGTACATTTTTTAGATCCCCAGGATGAGATTTACCGTCGGATTATCGAGGCAGGGCAGGGCTTTAAAGACTGCGATCTCCAGCCTCCGTTATATCTTCGCACCACGGAAGAAATGCTGGAAGAATTTTCCTATTTAGAACCGAATGAGGCGGAAGATGTGGTGATTACCAACACCAGGAAAATTGCGGATATGTGCGAGAAAATCTCCCCTGTCCGCCCCGATAAATGCCCCCCCGTGATTGCAAATTCGGATGCAACCCGGCCGAAAATCTGCTATGACAAAGCCCATGCGATTTACGGAGAAGAACTTCCTCAGATTGTTACTGCACGTCTGGAAAGGGAGTTAAATTCTATTATCAGCAACGGCTTTGCCGTAATGTACATTATCGCTCAGAAGCTGGTGTGGAAGTCGAATGAGGACGGTTATCTGGTGGGTTCTAGAGGTTCGGTCGGTTCCTCCTTTGTGGCTACCATGTCGGGAATTACCGAGGTAAATCCATTAAGTCCGCACTATATCTGTCCTTCCTGCCACTTCTATGATTTTGACTCTGAAGAGGTGAAAAAGTTCTCTGGTATGGCAGGCTGTGATATGCCGGATCGCACCTGTCCGGTGTGCGGCAAACCGCTGAAAAAAGAGGGATTTGACATTCCTTTTGAAACGTTTTTGGGCTTTAAAGGCGATAAGGAACCTGATATTGACCTGAATTTCTCCGGCGAATACCAGAGTAAGGCCCACGATTACACCGAAGTTATCTTTGGAAAAGGGCAGACGTTCCGGGCGGGAACCGTGGGTACGCTGGCGGATAAGACGGCTTACGGCTATATTAAAAAATACTTTGAGGAGCGCAGCCAGAGAAAGCGTGCCTGTGAGATTAACCGCCTGGTTTCCGGCTGTGTGGGGGTGAAGCGGACGACAGGACAGCACCCGGGCGGAATTATCGTCCTTCCTCTGGGGGAGGAGATTTATTCGTTTACCCCGGTGCAGCACCCGGCAAACGATATGACAACCTCCACGGTGACGACTCATTTTGATTACC
>VSOC01000050.1:13905-24570 GCA_009774615.1 Lachnospiraceae bacterium | reverse complement strand
ATCTTATCCGCTACATCCTTGTCGATAAAAATATTGTTCGTTTCCCATTTCTGATGGGTGCCTTTCCAATTTGATTCCGTTTGTTCAGTTAATCCAAAGGCCAGATCATTATCAATTCCCTGTAATCCGATAATCTTGCGCTTTCCGCGTTCATCGGGTTCACTTAGCTGATAAAACAGGTTATTGGCATGGCGATCCTGCTGGGCACACAGAATATCCAATATTTCCAAGCCTGCCATATCCCGCACAAAAGAGGGGTTGGGCGAAATTTCCACCTCACTTAATTTCTGTATGGTTCCTGGGTCTTTTGATGTCGGGTCAACCCCTTTAGCAAACTCCATAAAACATCCCATCATGGTTTTATCCCCTGCTTTGACCACCATCTTTTCCGAATGAGCAACCAGATGGCCCAGACCAATCATTTCCGCAACACGACTGGTGGCAATATTATGCGCCGTCAGATCGATATCCTTTGCTGCCGCATCCTCCTTCCCTCTATTCCACTCGCTCTGGTCTTTGAAAAAGTTCTTGCTTAGTGCCACCTCGTCGGCTGTCGCCTTTGCTGCTGTCTGGCAAAGTTCATGAAGCCCCTGGGAATCTCTGATTAATGTATCCAACTGTTTTCGGCGTTCCTCGTTTTCTTCGAGTGCTTCTTTGCCTTCTTTAGAGAGTTTTTTTCGTGCCTCCACAAGTTCTCTTTTTTCGTCAAAAATACATTCTTTTGCTTTCATTATCTGATAATCAGACACTCTTTTCCCCGGCCTGGGAATGGGAAGTTCAAGAAAAACTTCCTTATAAGCCTCTATTCGATTCACATTGGATTGGATAGCCATATTACCAGGTTTTCTTTGCAGCTGCTCCCTGCAGTATTCATTCAAAAAATCTTTTTTTCCTGCTTCGCCCACTCCTCGTTCTGCTGCTTTTTCATAAAATTCCGTGATAAACGAAAGAGAATAGAGCAGCTTCATCGCTTCCCTATCCGAAGCGTCGGGGGGCATTTGATCAATTTTTTCCTTTAGATTATAGCTAAACTGCCATCGCACCTCATAAGCATCTGAGGAAATACTCCTTGGCATAAGATTGACATCCTTAACCATGCTGTTGAAGATACTCTCATTCTGCGAAAGCAAATCTTTTCGTTCAGGATTTTTTGTCTGATCAAGAAGACGATTAAAATAAGCTTTTTTATCAATAGTCAATTTGCCCTGTTCCGTAAAAAAACCTTTTCTCCCGTCAGCTTCCAAAAGAATTCGCTGATTGACATTCGCTCCCACCACCTGTTCTCTTCCGTTCAAAACAGCTTCTGTGGTCTTAAAGGGTTCTGCGCTGTCCCAGGTTTTTCCAGCCAGTGCACGCACCACCCGCATATCCCTGACTTCGTTCAGATTCATATTTATCTGATACTCACTCAGCTTATCCATAACCGCTATACGCTGGCGTGCTCTGTCGGAAAGCCCGCTTTTCTTCGTTTTTTCTTCATTCTCTTTAAACGATTTATATTCCGCACACGCTTTTAGCAGGGCATCATTCGTATTGACAAGCTTAATTGCGCTCTCTGGTGTAATCTCCTTCTGGCGCAGCTTACTGTAGGATTTTACTGCTGAAACTACCGCTTTAAACGGCGATGAATTTCCCCATTTTTTCCCTTCCTGCTGAAAATAATCCTGAAATTCCTCAAATTTCCACGAACGATCCTGCACCTGTTCTGCACTGATTCCATCAAACTTTCCCATAAACTTTCCTCCTTCTTCGTGCAAGCAGATACCTCTTATTCTGATGCCGCTGATTCCGGTGGTTCAGATGACTCCTCTTTCTTTGGCGCATCCAGTCCCTCTAATTTTTCTAATACTTCCTTTTCTCTCTCTTCCTTAGGATATTCCCTGTTCCAGCGGTCAAGCATATCCTCCACGGTTTCTTCCGGATCAACACTTTCCCGCGTTCTTTCCTCTTCGGCCCTGCTCTGTTCCAACTCTTCCTCTTTTTTCTTCTGTTCCAGCAAATCGTCCCGCGTATCCTTCATCACCGAACGGACAAGTTCATTCAAATCATAGGTATAGACCCGGCTATATACAATATCCATTTTGTCATAAAATGCATCTCCCGAAAACCCGACCGATACATATTTCCCGCCGTTTTTCCAGCTTCGATACCAGCTTCCTTCCAGTAAAACCATGGACCTTTCTTCTTTACTGTCATAATAAATCATGCCCTTATCCTGTATGGTCAGCAAATACCCCTGTTCCGACGGCATAAACACATCCTGCCCTAATTCCGTCAGTTCCTTCACCACATCCTTATCCAGGGAAAGCTGCGTGCGAAGAAGCTGATCGCCGTTTAAGTAAATCCCGCCATAGCCGTCAAATCCCCCTGCGATCTGCTCTGTATTTTTCTGCTGAAAGTACTGGTCATAGGCGGATTCTCCGGGTTTTGCCACCCCTGCAAGATTCAGATATACAATCTCATCCTCTTCGATTTCCTTTGCTTCCTCCGGCGTGTGGCGCTTATCGGTCTGTATCTTCATCCGATGCGAATCGTAGCTTAACAGCAGGGAATATTCCCCGTCCCGGATCACCTGAAGCTGTTCTTCTTCCCCGAAATCTCCGATTTTCTCCAACTTTCCCTCCGGCAAAAGCCAGTAAGCTTCGCCCTTTTCATTGCTGCATAAAATATCTTTTCCTGATGCATTGCCCAATGCTGTCGCCTTGCCTTTATCGACGATCCAGTAGCTTTCTACATAAGCATTGTTTAAGGGAGCATACCTATGGCGGGTATCCAGAACAAGAGTTTGGGTAACATCCCTGCGGTGTGTGTCGGTAACGGTTTTCCCTTCTTCATTCTGATATTCCACCGTCGATACCACGGTAAAGGTCCGGGTAAAGCTTTCCTCGTCGTGATAGCTGACCGAACCAACTCTTCCGAAAAGTCTGCTGTAATGACTCTGATAGGGGATGAACTGCTTCCAGAACTCCCAGTCCTCGGTCAGATTGACAAAGGGCTGATAAGCATTCGCATCGGGGATAAAGGTGCAGATATCGCCTTCATAGAGAAATACCGGATCATTCTTCCACTCATAGACCGCCATCTTTCCCATATTTAAAATATCCGTCCCTGACCACTGATCCGGAAGTTCTTCCATTACCTCTTCCCAGTCCGCCCCGCCGTCCGGCTCATCGCCCTCGGCAAACTCCTGCCCGTCCGCCAGCGCTGTCCATGCGCCTACCTGCGCTTCAAACTGTTCATTTTCCTGGTGAAGCTGTGGCTGTAAAGATCGAACCTCATACACAAGAATCAGATTTTCCACCTTATCCGCCATTTCCTGATCCAGAGCTTCCATTTCTTTTTCTGTATCCTCTGCTTCCTTTTCCCCTTCCTGCGATTTATCTGTGCCTTCTTCGTCCTTTTCCTCTCCTTGCGCTTTATCCGTTTCCTGCTCTTCCTCCTCTTCGGGGACAGTTACGGCTTCCTTTTCAATCGAAAGTTCCAGATAAATCCGGTTATCCCCGTCCGTCAGCGCATGTATCACGGACACGGAATGGACATCCGGGTACTGAAGATGGATAAAACCGGCGATGTCCGTATGAAGCTTCAGCGTGCCGTCCCGGCGGTAGAGATAGCCTTCTCCGTTGTCGTAAATAAAAATTTCTTCCTCTCCCTTTTCCCCGGATGTACAAACCTGGATGAAAAAGGCTTCTTTCTCATCCTGCATATCATTTGCTTCCATCTCCTCCGATTCTTCCCATTCCCTGGCAAAGCGGTTTTCATGAAAAACCTGAAGTTCGCCGGTATCGTACCGGTAAAATGCCGCGCTGTGCACCATATCCCTGGGCGTTTCTTCCCCTTTTACCCGCGTGGAATAGGCGTAGACAAAGGTATTCTCCTCCAAAAGTGCTCCGATCTGAAAGCTTTCCAGATCATCTTTTTCCTGGGAATGTTCCGCCTTAATCTGAAATGCCCTGGGAGCGTTTAAGTCCTCGAATTTCTCCCCCATATTCTGCTCAAACACATCCGGCGGCGGAGATTCGGGGACGGTCGGGCTGACGCTGCAGCTTTCGGCTACGGATTGTTTGATTTCACTGGAATCAACCTTTATAGAACCGACGATGGAGTTGCAGCCTGTGAAAAATATAGTAACGGAAAGAAAAGCTGCACAGGATATTAATATTCTTTTCACAATCTGCACCCCCTTTTTATCTATCAATGGACAAATAAACCGATATTACCAACCTTATCCATCCATATGTCCGTCCGCTCCGGCAGGGCGATGCTCCGACAAAGCACGCCCTCTCCGCAGCGGAAAAATGGTTACGGTGAAGCTGCAGGCAGCGACAAATCGCCCATGTTAGCCCTACTGTGTGCTGATACTGCTGCTCATCCAGGACTGCATTGCTGTCATGCCGAGTTTTAATACCACGATCAGCACAAAAATCAGCACAAATCCCACAATGGCATTCTTTAAGCTGTTCTTTGCCTTCTCCCGATCCTGCGGCTCCTCGGCCTTGGCTAATTTTGCCCCAAGAATAATGCAATAAATTGCCCCCAGCGCACCGACAATGCCTAATGCCGGGGTCAGCGCCATGTTTAATAATTCAATAATGGGCTTACTTACCGTATCAAACGGGTTTGCTCCTGCTCCTGTTAAGATTGTAAAAAACATTACCATTCCTCCTCTTTCTTTTTCTGTTTAATTCTTGATCTATTGCAGCTGCTTTTTCCTGATGGATGCCGTCCGGCGCTTAACTTTCTTACAAGGAAAAAACAGGAACAATCAAATTTTTTCTATTCTTTTTTATGCAGGATATTTTGTGCAGGATATTTTGTACAGGATAATCCGTCTGCAAAGCTTCAGCATAATTCATATTCCGTCTGCGGATCTTTACAGCACCTGCATATTCCTTCTCTGCATCATCATCCACACTGCCACGACAATAAGGAAAAGGATTCCCGCGATAATTATCCTTGCATCAAACAGATGGTAGCTGGGGCGAATGCGCAGATGGTATTCTCTACGGTTTCCGGCTTCGTCCTCGATTTCCAGGCGATAATACCCGGCAACGGTGAGCTGATTGCTGACAGCATAGCCCTGTTCGCCGTTATAACTCATATAAATCCGGCAGTTTTCCTCGGAAGGGTAAAATTCCAGCATCCCTGAGGCAAGCTCCCCGTTTTCTAACTCCTGCGAAAAGGAGAGGAAGGGAGCGGTTGTGTCGAGGGTAAATGCGGTTTCCCCTATCGTGGCTTGCTCCAGGGCATTTTCTTTTGCCGCATACGAAACGGTGTAGCTGCCGTCCCTGGTCAGAAAGAAGCATCTCGGATTTTCGACGGGCAGGTCCTTTCCATCCCGCGTGACACGGCGGATCTGAAAGCCTTCGGGTGCGGGAACGGCCCCTATCCGGCTGGTCACTTCGCCAAGGATAGTAAACGACAGGCTGGTTTCATAGAGAGCATAATCCTGCGCCTGGTAGTTCTCCCCGGGTGCCTGGTAGGATAAAATACGAATAACATAGGCTCCCTCCTGGGTAAACTGCCGGCTGCTGGTCAGGGGCTGCGAGGTTTTGTTATGCTCGATAATCGCCACGCAGCCGGAAGAAAGCGACAGTTCCACCGGCTGGCTGCTGAGCATACCGTCAGGTACCGTGCTGATAAAATAGCCCTGGTTGGGAAAACGGCTGAGCAGCTTCCCCTCTTCGGTCAGCTCCGTAGATATTTCCGGATCGGTAATCCGTTCAAGCTCCTGCATTCCGCTGGGAAGGCTTCCCATATCCAATTCCTGAAAATACTGCTCCACCCAGGCGTCCACCTCTTCCTGGTCATCCTCGGACAGTTCTTCGTTCAGAAAATCTTCATCTGACAATTCTTCGTCCCAGAGTTCAACCTCGCTTGCCTCTGCCCTTTGCCAAAAACAGAGGGAAAGGGCGATAACTGCGGCAATAAAAATATAGGATTTAACGGCTCTTTTCATAGACGCCTGCCTCTTTTTGGTGTTCTGTTTCTTTTTTTTGCTCCGGTGCTTTTCTTCGTTCGATTCCCCGGCCCTCATGCTTTTTTGCTTTTGCCAAAGCCTTTGCCTCCTCCTGAAGAAGCTGCTGATAGCTGACCCGCACCCTCGTAGGATTGGCGGTCTTTACCTGGGGCTGGTTTTGGGTCAGTCCGGCCCCTGCGCCGCCCCCTGCTTCTCTGGCTGCCCGCTCTTTTTTTAATTCGGCTAACCGAATCTCCCACAATGCCCGGTTTTTTGTACTGTCAAAATATGCCATAGTTTCCTCGCCTCTGCCTTCAAAAAGATGTTTCAGCTATCCTGGCTTTCTGCATTTTCCGCGCTTTCCACAAATTGCTGAATCAGTGTATTAATCCCGTTTACCAGGGTCTGGCTGGATTTTGGTGCTGCGATAACAAATTCCTCCGGCTCCAGATTAACGATATTCTGCACCTGCAGGGCCGGATCTGCCAGAAGGGCCTTTGCCTGTTCCTCATGGCAGATATAGGCGCGTATGCTCTCCTCCTTCAACGCAGCGGCTGCATCCTGGACGGAAGAAAAATCGGTGATGCGGATTCCTTCTGCAGCATAGAGCGCACTCCGGGTTTCTTCGTCAAGTCCTTTTTCCACGCCCAGGGACGAATCTTCAAACGCCCCCGTGGTCAGGACATAATCCCCGGTTTTCGTCACCGCATAGATATTTCCCCTGGCATAGGGGGTGGAAATCTGATAATCCGCCGCTAAGCTGTTCGTCCCGTTAATGCAGCCCAGGGCAATATCCGCTTCGCCCTGGTCAAGTTTTTGCAGGACTTCTTCTCTGCTGCACACCTGATAGGACGGCTTCACGCCCAGGGTGTCGGCAATATATTCTGCCAGATCCGGTTCCTGCCCGACGACGGTTTCCCCCTCTTTTCGGGTGAAGCGGCTTCCGGTTTCCACGATGGCTACCTGTAAAACCCCTGCTTTGCGGATGGCTTCGATTTCATTGTCCTGTTTTTTCCGGCATCCGGTTATGCCGCCGGGAAAAGCAAGCACCAGCACAAGCGCCAGCACCGTCCGCACCGCCAGCCGTTTTTTCACCGGATATTCTCCTGTGCGGCTTTTTATTCTGTTCATTGCAAATGCTCCTTCCTGCAAAACCTTAATTACCGTTCACACATTCACAGCAACCACCCTTAACCGCTACTGTTCACATATTCACAGCAAAGGCAGGTTAAACGGTAAATAACCGCTCCATATCCTTAGTTGCCGTGATATTGATTCCGGTCCGGCTGGACGGGGAAGTCACCACGAAGGCGCGGCCCCTGCCGTTATTGACGATTTCCTCCTGCTCGCTCTCGTTAATGGCTCCTGCCTTTTCATACAGCCTGCACAGATCATGCATATCGTTGGGCGAGAGCGGAAAGATAAAGGAATACTGACAGGCATTGATAATGGCGGTAGATTTCCTTGCCAGCTCCTCCGTTCCCACAAAGTCCGCGATATTCTGGGTAATGATGATCTGCATACCATTATACTTTCGGATACGCTTTGCCAGCTGGTACATAAAATCCAGGGCAATGGGATACTTGCTGTCGATAAACACATGGGCTTCATCGATAACGACAATAATCTTCCTCTCCGCCTGATAGCGGATGTTGTAATCCCGGTTTTTGATAATCTCATTGTCCAGCCATTTTAATACCAGAAGCATCTGTGCGTTGGCAATCATATTGTTTTTATTTGCCAGCAGGGACTGGAAGTTAAAGACGATAAAGTTTTCGTTCGTCGAAATCGAGGCCGGGCCGTTCCAGAGCAGGGCGTTTCTTCCGCCTGTGGCAAATTTTGAGATGTAGTTGAGCAGCACGCGCAGGTTTTCCTTGCTGTACTCCCCGGTTGCCACCTGGTAGTCATTTAAAATCTTATCGTACAGATCGTCGAAAATCGGATAATCGTCCGGCTCAAGTTCGCCTAAATTGGTTTCGGCGTCAATGCCCTTTGCCTCATACATCCGCACGGTGATATTATTGAGGTATTCCAGCGCGTCCGGCTCGATGCCGGGCAGGATCTGGCGGTAAAACTCTTCCAGAAACTGCAGATGAGTGCTGAAGCTGGTGTTAATGCTTTCCTCCTCATCCTCCCCCTCGTCGGAAAGGCTGGAAATAATATGGAACGGATTTAACCGGCCCTGGGTTGCGCTTCCCACATCGATAATCTTTCCGTTTAAGTTTTCCGCCAGGCCGTAATACTCGTTTTCCGGGTCAAGGATAAAGATTTTGCTGTTATCGGCGGCAAGGTTTGCCAGAATCGTCTTGGTGGCGTAGGATTTGCCGCTGCCTGATTTTCCGATAACCACCATATTGCTGTTTACCCGATCCTTGTTGCGCACAAAAAAGTCGATAAACACCGGCCTTCCCCCGCTGTCGCCGATGCAGACGCCGTTCGGGTCGCTTAAACTCATATTGACAAAGGGAAAGGCGGCGGCAACCGAGCTGGAATGGATACCCCGGCTGACCCGCCGAAAAGCGTCATAGCCGGAAACCTGCGTGGAGGCGTAGGCTTCAAACTGCTGCACATAGTTATCGGAGGATCGGAAGCTTTCCTCGGACAATGCCCGCTTGATCTGCTTTTTCAGCGAGAGCGAGGGCAGACCTGCTTTTGCCTTTCCCGCCTGCGGGTGCTTCATTTCTTCCGAGAGTTCATAGTCGTAGGCGGTTACATATAAATTGACATCCAGAAGCGTTTCGTTATCGCTCTGGAGCATGGCAAGAACCTCCGCTAAGGTATCCACATGGGTCTGGAGTTCCATAAGACGGCTGGTTTTTCCCGTGGAATTGGCCTGTTCCCGCAGTTCGTCGATGGCATGGTCAATCTGACGGATGCCCTTGTAGCGGTCCACCATCTTCATTTTCATCACCACCTTGGTTCCCGGACGGTTAAACAGGGTGCTGCCCCAGGCATTGCCCACCATGGTCGGGTAGTCGGTGATGCGGAAATTGTGGGTGATCAGATCGTCGTACTGGACAGTGCGGCTGGTAAAGCGGATTTCCCTGGGCAGTATCCAGTCCATGTACTCATCCCTGGAAAGCCCGGCGGCCTCCCGCTCGTCAAAATCCAGGGTGTAATTATATTTTAAAAAGACGGCAAGCTCCTTTTCGGAAAGAATATGGCACTGCATATCGTCGCTGTTCATGGTTTCAATCATGGTCTGCGCCTGGCTTAACAGCAAATCCTTATCCTTATGAAAAAACAGCAGATAGTGGAAGGGAATGTACACCTTTTCCTTTTCATTGATGAAATGAATCTGCTCCATGCGGTCATAGATAATGCCGACGCGGGTGGTTAATTCTTCCTCGTTCAGCAGCCCGTTGACAAAAGCCTCCTCCAGTTCACGGATTTTCCGGTGTTCCGTGTCAATGTAGGAATCATAGAGCACCGGGCGGTCGATTTTTACCAGGGCTGCGGTTTCCGTGCCGGAAATAGTTCTGAGCACCGATCCAAAGACCTGATCGATCATCTGGTTCTGCCGCTGTAAGGTATAAAACTTAAATTCAATGTCAGGGATATTTACGGCAATGCCGTAGTATTCCCCGCCGTATTCGATAAAGTTTCCGTCGATTCCGGTAAATGGCGTAATGTCCCGGACAGAGGGTATGCCCTTTTTTTCCGGGGCTTCCTGAAAGCGGCGGAAACGGGCGATGTATTTTAAGCCGTTGTACACCATCATATAGGCTTTTTCCCCCTCGACGGGGACGACGGATGCGCCAAACAGTACAGCTAAGCCCGCGCCAATCCACAGGCGGAAGGGCAGGTTGGAAAAAATCACCGAGATCACCATGGACAGGCCGACAATGCCGATAAGTACGTCCGGTATCTCGACGCCCTTAAAAAATTCCATTGCCACCTTTGTTTTTTTGGGTATAATCCTCATCGTGAATTCCTCCTGGTAAACTGTCGTCCTCCCGAACCGCCGTTATGGGAAATGCCCCGGATGCCGATATCCGAATACTTCACCTGTGCGCCCGAAGAAGAAACTCCGCGGACGGCAGCAGAAACCTGGTAACGGCGTTCATTTCCTCCGATTTGGGCGTTTGTCGATCCTGCCCCGCTTCCCGATACTCCGCCGCTGCTGCCTGCACTCCCTGCATCCAGATCGCTTAATCCCTGGTAGGAACTTAAAGTCTGCGAACCTGACGCAGAGCCTGACGGCCCGGAACGGATAATCTCTGCCCCGCTTCTTACGGCGCTTCCCGGAAAGCTGCGGGAAACCGCACTTCCCGCCGGATTAAAGGTATAGCCGCAGCCGCGCCAGTTCATCCGATAGCTGCCGTAGGGACTTCCGTAGGGGTAGGCCATCCCCATTTGGTAAGGTCTTGCCGCCTTTCCTCCCCGGGCGGCTGCTGCTGCAAATACATCCACCGAAGGCGGCGCATACGTACCCGGAGCCTGCGGTGCATATCTGCCCGGTGCTGCCGGTGCTGTTTTTCCTCCCCGGGCGGCTGCCGCTGCAAATCTATCCACGGAAGGCGGCGCATACGTACCCGGAGCTGATGCGGTGCCCGGAGTCTGCGATGCTCCCGGACGCCCCGGCACCATAGGTCTGCGTCCATAAGGCCCCCGGTAGTAGCCGTAGCCATAGGGACTTCGGTAATAAGCATAAGGGCTTCTCCTCTGCATTCCCGGTCTGTATGGTGCCCTCTGTGCTCCCGGCC